>JBARWC010000020.1:0-90515 GCA_049646585.1 Burkholderiaceae bacterium
CCCCCGACGCGTGTCAAGAACTCAGGAGCAGACCGCCTCTTGCATCACGTGTCAAGAACTCAGGCACAGACCGCCTCTTGCATCACGTGTTAAGAACTCAAGCACAGACCGCCTACATCACATGCCAAGAACCCACGCACAAGACCGCCCGCACTGCTTGCCGGCAAAGCACAAAAAGCCCGTTTGACACAATCCACCACCAGGCTTATTATTTCTATAGAAATCAATTTAACTGAATCATTTTCTTTTGAATCATTCACAGCACCATGACTAACGCCCCCTCAGCGGACCAGCATTACGACCTGCGCATATTGCGTGCCTTGCGGCGCATCACGCGCTCGGTCGCCCTGCATTCCCGGCAGCTTGCTGCGTGCAGCAACATCACTGCTCCGCAGCTTGTCTGCCTGCGCGCCGTCATCGAGCGCGGCCCGCTGACCGCCACCGCCATCAGCCGCGAAATTCACGTCAGCGCCAGTACCGTCGTCGGCATTCTTGATCGCCTGGAAGACAAAGGGCTGGTGCGTCGTGAACGCGGTCGCGAAGACCGGCGCATCGTTTTCATTACGGCCACCGAAGCCGGCATCAAGCTGGCTCATGAAACCCCGTCGCCCCTGCAGAAGAAGCTTGCAGACGCCTTGAACGCCTTGCCCGAGGGCGAGCGCGCCACCATGACCGCGTCGCTTGAACGCATCGTCGACCTCATGGAATCGGACGGCGTCGCCACCGGTGAGGCTCCCGGCGAAGCGGCTTCGCCCATACTGGACGTCCCCATAAGTGGGGCGCTACCCGAATCGGGACTGGCGGTGTGACAGATTGCGCGAACCTCACACTCCCTTTTGATATTCCCACCGCCGGCGCGGATTTTGACCGCCGCGCCGACGAATCAAGGTGGATCAGAGCCCCGCGCAAGACCGATGCGGCAGCCATCCATCGCTTGATTTCAGAGTGCCCGCCACTCGACCTCAATTCCGTCTACACCTATCTGCTCCTGTGCGAGCATTTTCCGCAAACCTGCATCGTCGCCGGCAGCGGAGCCCCGGATGGCTACACGCTGGACGCCTTCATCTCCGCCTACCTTCCCCCTGAACGGCCCAAAACGCTGTTTGTATGGCAGGTGGCCGTTCATGAACGCGCCCGCGGGCACGGGCTGGCACGCCAATTGCTGCGGGAACTCTTGCGGCGCCCCGGTCTCGATGCCATCCAGTACATAGAAACCACCGTCGGCCCCGATAACGCCGCCTCGCGCGGCATGTTCACCGGTTTGGCTCGGCAACTGCATGCGCAGGTGCGTGAAGAGTCCTGCTTCCCGCCCGAACTGTTCGGGGCGCACAGCCACGAAGATGAACCTTTGTTGCGCATAGGCCCCTTCGGGGCCGCATAGCGTTACGGCCTGGCCTTTGCCGGAAGCTTTCAACGGAAGCGTCCGCCGCGGAGCTTTTTTCCGATTCCGCGGATATGGCGTTTCATTACTACGAGAGGAAGATAAAAATGATGGATTTAAAAATATTTGACCGGATGGAGTCGGAAGTGAGAGGCTACATCCGGTCTTTCCCGGTCGTCTTCAAGCAGGCCCGCGGTTCCGTGCTTATCGACGAAAAGAATCGCGAATACATCGACTTCTTCAGCGGCGCGGGCACGCTCAATTACGGTCATAACAATCCCCTGCTGAAACAGAAGCTGATCGAGTATCTGGATACCGATGGGCTGGTGCATGGCTTGGACATGGCCACGAGCGCCAAGAGGTATTTCCTTGAAACCGTGGATGAAGTCCTGCTGAAGCCGCGTTCATGGCAATACACCTTGCAGTTCACCGGCCCCACCGGCACCAACGCGGTCGAGGCGGCGCTGAAAATCGCGCGCCAGGTAAAAGGCCGGCAGAACATCGTTTCCTTCACTCACGGGTTTCACGGCGTCAGCGGCGGCTCGCTGGCCGTCACGGCCAACTCCAAATTCCGCAAGGCCGCCGGAGTGGCCCTTGGCAACGCCACCTTCATGCCTTTCGACGGATACCTGGGCCCTGATGTGAACACCATGGCCTATCTTGAACGCATGCTGGATGATTCCAGCAGCGGCCTGGACCATCCCGCCGCTGTCATCGTTGAAACGGTGCAGGGCGAGGGCGGCGTAAACGTGGCGTCCAAGCGCTGGCTGCAAGAACTGGAGCGCCTTTGCCGCCGCCACGACATGCTGCTGATCGTCGACGACATACAGGTCGGCTGCGGCCGCACGGGCAGCTTTTTCAGCTTCGAGGCGGCAGGCATCAAGCCGGACATCGTCACGCTGTCCAAATCCTTGTCCGGCTTCGGTCTGCCCATGTCGCTGGTGTTGATGAAGCCCGAGCTGGACATATGGAAGCCGGGCGCCCATAGCGGCACCTTCCGGGGCAACAACATGGCTTTCGTCACGGCCGCGCAGGCGCTGGACAGCTATTGGCGCGACGACCAATTCGCCAAGGCGACCCTGCGCAAGGAAAGGCTGGTGCGCGATTGGCTGGAGAACTTGGTACACAGCTATCCGGGAATGGGGCTGGGCGTGCGCGGCCGCGGCCTGATACAGGGCCTGGTTACGCCTGCCGACGACGACATCGCCACCCGCGTGTCGCAGAAGGCCTTCGAACACGGCGTGGTCATCGAAACCTCCGGCGCCAACGACGAAGTCCTGAAGGTATTGCCGGCGCTGACCATAGAGGACGAGCTGTTGCAACAGGGCCTGGAAGTCCTGGAGCGCAGTTTGGGAGAGGTGCTGGGCGGCAAGGGCGCTCGCGCGCATGTCTTGAAATTTGGAGGGAGGGCAGGATGATAGTCAGAAATGTGAACGATGTGATCGGTACCGATCACGAGGTGAAGACCAACAACTGGCTAAGCCGCAGGGTGTTGCTGCAGAAGGACGGCATGGGGTTCTCTTTCCATGAGACCGTGATTTTTCCGGGTACCGAGACGCACATCCATTACATGAATCACCTGGAGGCCGTATGGTGCATCGAAGGCGATGGGGAAGTCGAAACCATCGCCGACGGCAAAAAATACGCCCTGGGCCCCGGCGTGGTGTATGCGCTGGATCAGAACGACGAGCATTGGCTGCGGGGCGGCAAGAAGCCTTTGCGCGTGATCTGCGTGTTCAATCCGCCTTTGACCGGCTTCGAAGTCCATGACGAGAAGGGGGTGTACCCGGTCGAAGCCAATGTGGCGTAAGCCGCAAGGAGAGTCGATGAATACTTTAGCGAATGATCTCTATATTTCACGCAACGATAGGTCCGCGGCCATCATTGCCAGGCGGGATCCGGTCGTCTACGAAGAAGGCCGATATGCCGATGCATTAAGCGGCGAGCAGCTTCAGTCCTACGAGCGTGACGGCTTTCTGATGCTGGAAAACGTGTTCGGTCCCGACGAGGTACAGGCCTTGCTGGACGAGGTAAAGCGCATGAGCGCGGATCCCTCCATTACCGGCCTGGAAGAGGCGATTACCGAGCCGGGCAGCAATGCCGTGCGATCCATCTTCCGGGTGCACGAGCTTAGCGACAAGTTGGCCGCGCTTGCACGGGACCCGCGCCTGATCCATGTCGCCCGGCAAATACTGGGTTCCGAAGTCTATATGCATCAATCCCGCGCCAACATGAAGCCCGGCTTCAAGGGCAAGGAGTTCTACTGGCATTCCGACTTCGAAACCTGGCACGTCGAGGATGGCATGCCGGGCATGCGGGCTCTTAGTTGCTCCGTCCTGCTGACGGACAACAACGCGTGCAATGGACCGCTGATGCTGGTGCCGGGCTCGCACCGGCAGTTCATCTCTTGCCAGGGCGTGACGCCCGAGGACCACTACAAGAGCTCGCTCAAAAAGCAGGAGTACGGCGTGCCCGATTCCCTGAGCCTGCAATTGCTGGCGGAGCAGGGCGGCATACGGGCCATGACGGCGCCGGCCGGCTCGGTCGTGTTCTTCGATTGCAATACCATGCACGGCTCCAACGGCAATATATCGCCGTGGCCGCGGGCCAATGTGTTCATGGTGTACAACAGCGTGGACAATACGCTGGAGCCGCCCAAGTACCAGTTGAAGCCGCGCCCCGAGCACATCGCCGCAAGACGCAGTTTCGAGCCCCTGGTCCCGCTGGAAGCCGCGGTGGCCGGCTAAGGCGCTGCGGCTGTTTCAAGGCCGCATGCGTGGCCCGCAAGGCCGAGTCTCGCAAGGCTCGGCCTTGTCGCATCCGGGCCCGCCCGCGCGTGCTCCCGCCTTGTCCCGCCCGATGACGTTCAACCTTCCGGGTTGATGTAGCCCTTGAGGAATTCGCGCGTGCGTTCTTCCTGTGGTTCGGCCAGCACCTGTTCGGGCGGGCCTTGCTCCACAATGCGGCCCTTGTCGAAAAAGCACACTCTGTCCGATATCTGCTTGGCGAACTGCATTTCGTGGGTTACCAGCAGCATGGTCAGGTCGTGCTCTTCGGACAGGCGCTGTATGACCGTCAGCACTTCGCCCACCAGTTCGGGGTCCAGCGCCGATGTGGGCTCGTCGAACAGCATGATGTTGGGCCGCATGGCCAGGGCGCGGGCGATGGCAACGCGCTGCTGCTGGCCGCCTGAAAGCTGGCTGGGAAATTTATCGGCCTGGTCCGAAAGGCCGACCAGGTCCAGGTATTTTTCGGCGCGCTCATTGGCCTTGTCCTTGGACAGGCCCAGCACCTGCACCGGCGCTTCGGTTATGTTGCGCCGGACGGTCATGTGGGGAAAGAGATTGAACTGCTGGAACACCATGCCCATTTCCTTGCGCATTTCGCGCAGATGCTCTTCGTCGGCGGGCACCAGCTGTTCATTCTTGTACTGATGCCACAGGGGCTTGCCGGCGACGTGGATCACGCCTTCCTCTATGGTTTCCAGCGTCATCAGTATGCGTAGCACGGTCGACTTGCCCGATCCGGACGGGCCGATGATGGTGACCTTCTCGCCTTTCTGTACGTCGAAATCCAGCGAATCCAGGACGGTGACGTCGCCGAAGCGCTTGACCACTTTGTCGAATTTGATGATGGGTTCAGTCATCGCAGGGGAAGTCCTTGCTTGGGCAGGCGGGTGTCCAGATAGCGCACGGCGGCCGAGGCCACCAGGGTCAGGATCAGGTACAGGCCGCCCACCATGGAAAGGGGAATCAGATAATTGAAGGTGCGATCGCCGATGATCTTGGCGACGTTGAGCATCTCCAGGACCGACACGACCGACAGCACCGGCACGTCCTTCATGATGGAAACCAGGTAGTTGCCCAGCGCGGGAATGATGCGCGGGATGGCTTGCGGCACGATGATGGCCTTGAAGGTGCGTAGCGCCGAAAGGTCCAGCGCGCGCGCCGCCTCGGTCTGTCCATGGGCGATTGATTCGATGCCGGCCCGGTAGACTTCCGACGTATAGGCGCTGTACTGCAGGCCCAGGGCCAGGGCTCCCGTCAGGAAGGCCGGCAGCACGATGCCGTATTCCGGCAGCACGTAATACAGGAAAAAAAGCTGTACCAGCAACGGCGTGTCGCGGATGAACTCCGTGAACAGCCGGGCCGGCCAGGCGATCAGGCGGATGCTCGATGCCTTCAGGGCGGCCAGGACCAGTCCCAGCGCCGCCGCCACCACGAAGCCCAGCGCGGTCGCCTGCATGGTCACCACCAGGCCCTTCAGCAATATGGGCAGTATGGAGCCCGCGAACAACCAGTTGTTGGCCGTGTCCCACTCTATGCCGAACAGCATGTCAGGCCCTCCTCGTGCGCCAGCGCCCGACGGACCGCTCCAGCAGCTTCATGATGGCGGTCAGCACCAGCGCCATGCCGAAGTACATCAGCAGCAGCATGGTGTAGATCGTGACACTGTCCTGCGTGAAGTTGCGTATCTGCTCGGCCCGAAATGCCAGATCGCCCAGGCTGATCAAGGACACCAGCGCGGTGTCCTTCAGGTTCTGAACGGCCAGGTTGCCGAAGCTGGGCATCATCTCGGGTATGGCCTGGGGCAGGGCAATGCGCCACAGCACCTGCCGGGGCGTGAAGTCCAGCGCCTTGGCGGCTTCATGCTGCGCAGGCGGCACCGCCTGAATGGCGCCGCGAACCACCTCGGCTCCGTAGGCACCGATGTTCAGGCCCAGGGCCAGTGTGCCGGCAAGCACCGGCGGCAGACGTAGGTCCAGGCCTACCGCCTGCCCGAGTATGGGCAGCGCGAAATACAACCAGAATAGTTGCACCAGCAGCGAAGTGCCGCGAAAGACCTCGATGAATACGACGGACACCGCCAGGGGCAGCCAGTGCCGCGACAGCTTGCCCAGCCCGAAGGCAAAAGCGAAGAAAGCCCCCAGTATTGTCGAGTAGACCGTCAGTTGTACCGTGACCCAGGCGCCCTCCAGCAGCGGGGTGCTGTAGCTTAACCATTCCATGGGCGGATCAGCGCCTTAGCCTGCGCACAGTTGCTCGGTGGTCTTGTTGAACGATTCTTTCGCGTCGTTCGCGCTGAACCCATAGTGGGACATGGTCTTTTCCCAGCCGGCCGTTTTCTTGAACTTGGCCAACTCGGCGTTTACCGCATCGCGCAAGTCCTGGGAGTCCTGGCTGAAGGTGAATCCGCCCCAGCTGCGCGCGGGAGCGCCATTGATGACCGGGTCTGTGAAGTTGGCGGCGGCTTCGACCTTCTTGCTTTTTCCGGCCAATTGGTTGACGGTCAGGCTGGTGGCGGCATAGGCGCTGGCGCGGCCGGTGGACACCGTGGAGATGGCGTCGGCGTTGTTCGAGATGGTCACCATGCGGTCGGCCGGTACGCCCAGCGCTTGCAGCATTTCCAGTTGATCGGCGCCCGCCATGATGGCCACTTTTTTATCCGACTTCGCAAAGTCCTGGTAGGTGTGGACGTTGTCGGGGTTGCCCTTGGCGACCAGCAGGCCTTCGCCGTAGGAGCTGTTGGGTTCGGAAAAAAGCACTTCCTTGCAGCGCTGGGGCAGGATGGCCATCTCGGCGGCCACCATGTCGAAGCGGTTGGCCCGCAACCCGGGTATCAGCGAACCGAAGTTGGTGGTGACCCATTCGATCTTCTTGATGCCCAGTTGCTCCATGATGTGCTTGGCCACGTCCGGGCCCATTCCCTTGGCCTGGCCGTCCAGGTCCATATATCCGTATGGGATCTCGTTGGCGACCGCGATGCGGACCTGCCCCCGGTCTTTGATGTCTTGCAGGCTGGCGGCCTGGGCCGTGGCGGCAAAGGCACCGGCGGCGACCACGGTGGCAAGGATATGGACGGCGGCTCGATGGATGTTGTTCATGGCTTGTCCTTTTTTTGGAGGCGGCGGCGGGGGAAATTCCTCCCGGCGACATTCCTTCTCTATTAAATGATAGCTATAAAAATCATACACTAGATAATTATTTCTATTCAAATCAATATATACATAATGAATCTGGAGGGGGCTTGCACAAAAGTATCGTTTGGCAGCGCGGTCGGTCTGTGCTAGGATTTACGACTATGTATCGCGCTTTCCAATTCTTCTTTTTTTATTTTTTTGCTTTTCCAAAACCGCTGGTGGAGGAAGGGAAGCGTTGTACGCAGTAAAAAAGAACCAAATTCCCAAAAAGCCGCCAGCGAAGCTAGGCGGCTTTTTTTGTACCGCTCGCTACGTTGACACCCACTCTGGAGTTAAGCCGTGTTGCACAATACTGATGATTTACGTATCCGGGAAATCAAAGAACTTAGCCCTCCGTCGCACGTCATGCGCGAGTTCCCCTGCACCACGGGAATCTCGTCCACCGTGCACGCCACGCGTCATGCCCTGCACGACATCCTGGAAGGCAAGGACGACCGGCTGGCGGTGGTGATAGGACCCTGCTCCATACACAACCCCGTCGCGGCGACCGAGTATGCCAAGCGCCTGGTGGCCCAGCGCGAGCGTTTCAAGGGCGAACTGGAAATCATCATGCGGGTTTACTTCGAGAAGCCCCGCACCACGGTGGGCTGGAAGGGGCTGATCAACGATCCCGGCCTGGACGGCAGCTTCAACATCAACCAGGGCCTGCGCACCGCACGAGAATTGCTGATCACGGTTAACGAGCTTGGGCTGCCGGCCGGCTGTGAGTTCCTGGACATGATCACCCCGCAATACATTGCCGATCTGGTTTCCTGGGGGGCCATAGGCGCGCGCACTACCGAAAGCCAGGTTCACCGCGAGCTGGCTTCCGGCCTTTCGTGCCCCGTCGGCTTCAAGAACGGCACCGACGGCAACACCAAGATCGCCATCGACGCCATCAAGGCGGCGTCGCAGTCGCACCATTTCCTGTCGGTGACCAAGGGTGGTCATTCGGCCATCGTTTCCACCCTGGGCAACAAAGATTGCCACGTCATACTGCGTGGCGGCAAAGTGCCCAATTACGACGCCCAGAACGTCGAAGCGGCGTCCCAGGCGCTGGAGAAAGCCGGTTTGCGGCAACGCATCATGATTGATGCCAGCCATGCGAACAGCAATAAAGACTACAAGAACCAGCCCATCGTTCTGGACGATGTGGCCCGGCAGATGGAAGCCGGCGACGAGCGCATCTTCGGCGTCATGGTCGAAAGCAATCTGGTCGGCGGGCGGCAGGACATGGTGCCCGGACAGCCGCTGACCTACGGCTTGAGCATCACCGACGGGTGCATAGATTGGGATACCTCCCTGCAGGTACTCGAGCGTCTGGCGCTGGCCGTGAAGAATCGTCGCCAGCACCGGGCGCAATAAGCAAATGCCCTGATCGGCAAACAGGTTTGAACACGCTAGTATCCAGATTGAGAAATTATGAGATTGTTTGAAGGAGTTCCGGCATGAATGCCCCAGCCGCCGCGCAAGCCGTGCGCCGCATGATTCCCGCAGGCTTTCTTGATGCGCTGCGGGATAAATTCGGGTCGCGCTTTTCCACGGCCCAGGCCGTGTGCGAGCATCATGGGCGCGATGAGTCCCCGTATCCGCCCATGTTGCCCGACGGCGTGGTGTTTGCCAACAGCAGCGAAGACGTGGCCTGGGTGGCGCGGCACTGCCACCAGCACAAGGTACCCCTGATTCCATTCGGGGTGGGCTCGTCGCTGGAAGGCCACCTGCTGGCCGTGCACGGCGGCATCAGCCTGGACTTGTCGGGCATGAACAAGCTCCTGGCCGTGCACGCCGGCGATTTCACCGCGACGGTGCAGGCGGGCGTTACCCGCAAGCAACTGAACGAAGAAATCCGCGATACCGGCCTGTTCTTTCCCATCGATCCCGGCGCCGACGCCAGCCTGGGCGGCATGGCGGCAACGCGCGCCTCGGGCACCAATGCCGTGCGCTACGGAACCATGCGCGAAAACGTCATGTCGCTGAAGGTCGTCACCGCCGATGGCCGCATCATCGAAACGGCCAATCGCGCGCGCAAGTCTTCCGCCGGCTACGACCTGACGCGTATCTTCGTGGGCAGCGAGGGCACCCTGGGCATCATCACCGAGGTCACCATCCGCCTGTACCCCCAGCCCGAGGCCATCTCGGCGGCCATTTGCAACTTCCCCACCCTGGATGCCGCCGTCCGGAGCGTCATCGAAATCATACAGATGGGTGTGCCGGTGGCGCGCGTGGAATTCATGGACAGCTGGGCGGTCAAGGCCACCAATGCCTACAGCAAGCTCGACCTGAAGGAAACGCCTTTGCTGCTGTTCGAATTTCACGGCAGCCCGGCCAGCGTGAAAGAGCAGGCCGAGATCGTGCAGGGCATTACCCACGATAACGGCGGGATGGATTTCGAATGGGCTGAAAGGCCCGAGGACCGCAGCCGGCTCTGGACGGCGCGCCACAATGCCTATTTCGCCGGCCTGCAATTGCGGCCCGGCTGCCGGGCCAGCACTACCGACGTTTGCGTACCTATTTCGCGGCTTGCCGAATGCGTTTCCCAGACGGCGGCCGAACTGGATCAAGCCAGCTTCCCCTATACCATTGTGGGTCACGTCGGCGACGGAAATTTCCACGTGCTCATGCTGCTGGATGCCGACAATCCCCAGGAATGGGAAGAGTCTGAAAAGCTCAATCGCCGCCTGGTGGAGCGCGCCATAAAAATGGACGGCACCTGCACCGGCGAGCACGGCGTGGGCCTGCATAAAATGGAATTCATGCAGGCCGAGCACGGGCAGGACGCCCTGGATCTCATGAGCAGCCTGAAGCAGGCCTTCGACCCGCACAACATCTTGAATCCGGGTAAGATGATTCCGCACATACATGGCTAAATGCGCTTGTGCCGAAACGGGGCGCGGCAATAACAAAAGAGACACATGAACGAGACTTCGATAGCGCCGGCGCAGGAAACCGTGCCGGACTTTGCCGGCCTGATTGCGAGGATCAGGCGGAACGTGCCCCAGCATTGCATACTGACCAAAGTTGAAGACACCCGGCCCTACGAGTGCGACGGCCTGTCGCTGTATCGGGCCCTGCCTCCCGTTGTCGTCCTGCCTGAAACCGAAGAGCAGGTCGTGGCGGTGCTGCAGGCCTGCAAGGCTTTCAATATTCCCATCGTCGCGCGCGGCGCGGGTACCGGCCTGTCGGGCGGCGCCATGCCGCATGCGCAAGGTATTTTGCTGGGCCTGGCCAAGCTGAACCGCATCCTGAAAATCGACCCGCTGACGGCCACCGCCGTGGTCCAGCCCGGCGTGCGCAACCTGGCCATCTCCGAAGCCTCGGCGCCTTACGGCTTGTATTACGCGCCCGACCCATCCAGCCAGATAGCCTGTTCCATCGGCGGCAATGTCGCCGAGAACTCCGGCGGCGTGCATTGCCTGAAGTACGGCCTGACCGTGCACAACATCCTGCGCGTACGCGTGGTGACCATAGATGGGGACATCCTTGAACTCGGTTCCGAGGCGCCCGACAGCCCGGGGCTGGACTTGCTGGCGGCCTTCATCGGCTCGGAAGGGATGCTGGGCCTCGTGACCGAAGTCACAGTCAAGCTGATACCCAAGCCGACTTGCGCCCGCGTCATCATGGCCAGCTTTTCCAGCGTGGAAACGGCCGGCCAGGCGGTCACCAACGTGATCGCCGCCGGCATCATTCCCGCCGGCCTCGAGATGATGGACAAGCGGGCCGTGCACATGGTCGAACCCTTCGTCAATGCCGGCTACGACCTTGAGGCCGCGGCCATCTTGCTGTGCGAATCGGACGGCACCGACGAAGAAGTCGACGACGAGATCGCGCGCATGCAGGCAGTGTTCCAGCAGGCCGGCGCCACCCGTCTGCAGGTATCCGAATCCGAAGCGGAAAGGCTGCTTTTCTGGGCGGGCCGCAAGAACGCGTTTCCCGCGGCGGGGCGGGTGTCGCCCGATTATTACTGCATGGACGGCACGATTCCGCGCCGCCATCTGGGCCGTGTGCTCAATGCCATCGAACAGATGGAAGACGAATACGGCCTGCGTTGCGCCAACGTCTTCCATGCCGGCGACGGCAATCTGCATCCGCTGATCATGTTCGATTCCAACCAGCCCAACGAGGTCGAGCGTGCCGAGAAATTCGGCGCGGCCATTCTGGAGCTGTGCGTGCAGGTGGGCGGCACCATCACCGGCGAGCACGGTGTGGGCTTTGAAAAAATCAACCAGATGTGCGTGCAGTTCACGCGCGAAGAGCTCGACTTCTTCAGCGCCTTCAAGAAGGCCTTCGACCCCTATGGACTGCTGAACCCCGAGAAACTCATCCCCACGCTGGTGCGTTGCGCCGAGTACGGCAAGATGCATGTCCACGGCGGTGAAATCCGCTTTCCCGATCTGCCCCGCTTTTAAGGATCACGCATGGATTTCGCGCTCTCCGAGCTTTCGCAACAAGTCATGGCCGCACGCGGAGCCGAGCGGCCGGTCTATATACGCGGCGGCGGGACCAAGAACTTCTATGGCGAGCCCTTCGACGGCGAGGCCATTCCCGACATCGCCGTGCTGGATCTGTCCGGCTACCAGGGCATCGTCAATTACCAACCCTCCGAATTGGTGGTGACCGTCAAGGCGGGAACGCTGCTGAGCGACCTCGAAAAAGCGCTGGACGAGCAGAACCAGATGCTGGCTTTCGAACCGCCGCGTTTCGGCGCCGCCTCCACCATAGGCGGCTGCGTGGCCAGCGGGCTTTCGGGCCCCCGGCGCATGGCGGCCGGAAGTGTGCGCGATTTCGTCCTGGGGGCCAAATTGCTGGATTCCTCCGGGCTCACCCTGAGCTTCGGCGGCGAGGTCATGAAGAACGTCGCCGGCTACGATGTGTCGCGGCTGCTGGCCGGCTCCATGGGCATATTCGGGGCGCTTATCGAAATCTCCATCAAGGTCGCGCCCAAGCCCTTCCAGGAGCGGACCCTGCTGCTTGAGGTCGACGAGGCCGGGGCGCTGGATCTCTTCAATACATGGCGTGGCCTGCCTATTCCCATTACCGGCACGGCATGGCTGAAGCAGCCGGATGCCTCTCGCGGCTTGCTGCATGTCCGCTTGTCGGGCAGCGAGCCGGCGGTATCCAGCGGCGTCAAACGGCTGGGCGGCGAAACCATGGCCGAACCGGCGGCCGCCTCGTTCTGGAACAGCCTGCGCGACCAGACCCACCCTTTCTTCCAGGCGCGGCCTTTATGGCGTGTCGCGGTGCCGCCCCAGACGCCGGCGCTGGATGCCGGCCCTACGCTGATCGAATGGAACGGCGGGCAGCGCTGGGTCTCGGCGGTGGATTCGGCCACGGATTTTCGCGCCACCGTCGCCCGCTGCGGCGGGCATGCCACCTTGTTCCGCTTTGATTCCAAGCTGCCCGGCGTGCCGGTGTTCCATCCACTGGAGCCGGGCTTGAAGAACATCAATCGGCGCCTGAAGCAAGAACTCGATCCGGTGGGCATTTTCAATCCTAAACGCTTGTTTCCCGATTTTTGAGAGTAGACCGTGCAAACTAATCTAGCGTCATGGGCGCAGGACACCGAACTGGGGCAGGACGCCGATGAAATCCTGCGCCGTTGCGTGCACTGCGGTTTCTGCCTGGCCACCTGTCCCACCTACCAAATATTGGGCGACGAACGCGACAGCCCGCGCGGGCGCATCTACCTGATCAAGCAGGTGCTTGAAGGCGTGGAACCCACCGCCGCCACGCAAGAACACCTGGATCGTTGCCTGACTTGCCGCAATTGTGAAACCACCTGTCCTTCGGGCGTCGAATATGGCGCCCTGGTCGATATCGGCCGCAATCTGGTCGACCAGCGGGTGGAGCGGCCCATGGGTCAGCGGCTGACGCGCACCGTGCTGCGCCGCCTGCTGAATTCACCCTTGTTCGGTCCGGCCCTGACGCTGGGCCGCATGCTGCGGCCCATGCTGCCCGAAGTACTGAAGAACAAGATCCCCGCCTTCCGGCCCGCCGGCGCGGTTCCGTCCGACGGGGCGCGCCATGCCCGCCAGGTCCTGATGCTGGCCGGCTGCGTGCAGCCCGCCATGATGCCCTCCATCGACGCGGCCACCATACGGGTGCTTGATGCCCTGGGCATAGGCACGCGCGTCGTCCCGGGCGCGGGCTGTTGCGGAGCCATCAATTTTCACCTGGACGCGCAAGAGGCCGCGCTCGACCAGATGCGGGCCAATATCGATGCCTGGCTGCCGCTGCTCGACAGCGGCGAGGCCGAATGCATCATCATGAATGCATCGGGCTGCGGGGCCATGGTTCGCGAATACGCGCATCATCTGCGCCACGATTCGGCCTACGTCGCCAAGGCCCTGCGCCTGGTCGACAAAGTGCGCGACGTGGCCGAGATCGTTGCGCCTCATGTGCAAGAGCTCAAGGCCAGGCTGGACGGCCTGCCCGGCAAGACGGCCTTTCATCCGCCGTGCACGCTGCAGCATTGGCAGGGGCTGCGGGGCGTCAGCGAACGCATGCTGGCCGACCTGGGGTTCGCCATGCAGCCTTTCAATGAATCGCATCTGTGCTGCGGTTCGGCCGGCACCTATTCGGTCACGCAGCCCGAGTTGTCCAAGTCGCTGCGCGACCGAAAGCTGGGCGCCATACAGGCGGTTCAGCCCGATTGCATCGTTTCTTCGAATATCGGCTGCATCACGCATCTGCAAAGCGGCACGGAAATTCCCGTGCGCCACTGGATAGAAGTCGTCGACCAGGCCTTGTCGCGCGCCAGCGTCTAAAATAGGCGCATGGCAAAAAATTCTGTATCGAAAGGGCGTGTCGTGGTCGGCATGTCCGGCGGGGTCGACTCCTCGGTCACCGCATGGCTGCTGAAAGAGCAGGGCTACGACGTGCTCGGCCTGTTCATGAAGAACTGGGAAGACGACGATGACTCCGAATACTGCTCCACACGGCAGGACTGGCTGGACGCCGCCAGCGTGGCGGACCTGATCGGCGTGGACATAGAGGCCGTGAATTTCGCGGCTGAATATAAAGATCGCGTGTTCGCCGATTTCTTGCGTGAATATTCCGCCGGGCGCACCCCCAACCCCGACGTGCTGTGCAATGCCGAGATCAAGTTCAAGGCCTTCCTGGATCACGCCATGTCGCTGGGCGCCGAGCATATCGCCACCGGCCATTATGCCCGGGTGCGCAGCGTCGAGACCGCCGGCGGCACGCAGTACCAGTTGCTCAAGGCGCTGGACCTGACCAAGGACCAAAGCTACTTCCTGCACAGGCTGAACCAGGCGCAGTTGTCGCGCACCTTGTTTCCTCTGGGGGAAATTCCCAAGACCGAGGTCAGGCGCATTGCGCAATCCCTGCAGTTGCCCAACGCCGCCAAGAAAGACTCCACCGGCATCTGCTTCATCGGCGAACGGCCTTTCCGCGAGTTCCTGAACCGCTATCTGCCGACCCAGCCCGGCCCCATCAAGACACCCGAAGGCCTGGTGCTGGGGCGGCATCAAGGGCTGTCCTTCTACACCCTGGGCCAGCGCAAAGGACTGGGCATAGGCGGCGTCAAGGGCAAGCAGCGCGAGGACGGCACGGCGGACGCGTGGTATACGGCGCGCAAGGACCTGGAAAGCAATACCCTGTACGTCGTGCAGGGGCACGACCACCCCTGGCTACTGGGCCAGGGCCTGCAAGCCCTGGATGCCAGTTGGGTGGCGGGCCATGCCCCGGAAGCGGGCGCCTATTCGGCAAAGACGCGCTACCGGCAGGCCGATGCGGCTTGCGTGCTCGAGAACGCCGCCGAAGACGGTTTTTCCTTATCGTTTGCCGAGCATCAGTGGGCGGTCACGCCGGGGCAGTCGGCCGTGCTGTATGCGGGCGACGTCTGCCTGGGCGGCGGGATCATCGCCTAGCGTTCAATCAAGCGCGTGCTGGCGCCCGTGCGCAGCCTGATCGGCGGGGCACAATAAAAAAGGGGCCCGTGGGCCCCTTTGTTGCGTCAGGAGTTGATGCCCTTGAAGAGCATGTAAATGGCCAGGGCGTACAGCATGCCAGCGAAGATGCGCTTGAGCTTCTTGACGGGCAGGTTGTGCGCCGCCTTGGCTCCCAAGGGGGCGGTGCAGACGCTGGCCGCGGCGATCAGGCCCAGAGCGGGCAACGAGATATAGCCGAAGGAACCCGCCGGCAGGCCGGTGACCGACAGGCCGGAAATGATGTAGCCCGTTACGTTGGCGGCGGCAATGGGAAAGCCCAGCGCCGCGCTGGTGGCCACCGCCGAATGGATGGCCACGTTGCACCAGGCCATGAAGGGCACGCTGATGAAGCCGCCGCCCGCACCGACCAGGCCGGAAAGGAAGCCGATGACGCCGCCCGCCAGCAACTGGCCGCCGGTGCCGGGCATCTGGCGCGAGGGTGGCGGCTTCTTGTCCAGGAACATCTGGGTTGCCGAAAAGGCCACGAAGACGCCGAAGACGATGGCCAGGTAGGCGCCTTTGAGCACCGAGAACACCCCCACGCTGCCTATCATGCTGCCTATGACGATGCCGGGAGCGAGCTTGCGCACGATGTCCCAGCGCACCGCGCCGCGCTTGTGATGAGCCCGCACGCTGGAGATGGAGGTGAAGATGATGACTGCCATGGAAGTGGCAATAGCCATTTTGACCGCCAACTCGCCATCGACGCCTTGCGAGGAAAACATGAAGGTGAGAAAGGGAACGAGGACCATGCCCCCGCCGATTCCAAGCAGGCCGGCCAGGAAGCCGCTGCCTATCCCGAGTAGAAGAAGCTCTATGATGTGGAAGGTGTTCATGAAGTTAAGTTGAGGAATAGGAATAAAAAACCACCGGTATCATGACACATTCTTACGATCGGGGTATCGGCAATCTTGCAAATTGCTGAAATGCCGGGTGGCCTACCAGTGCTCGCCGACCTTGGCGCCGGGCCGGCGCTGGTCCGCAAACCAGTCGGCCAGTTGCCCGACAAAGGCGCGGGTGCGGGCCGAAAGATTCTGGCGCGTTGGGTAGACGGCAACGATGTTGGCCGGCGGCAGGGTCCAGTCGGCCAATACCTGCTTGAGCCGCCCGGACCGCAGGTAGGCGGCGGCTTCCCATTCGGACCTGAGCAATATGCCGTGGCCGTCCAGTGCCCATTCCAGGGCGGCCGCCCCGTCGTTGGTGCTTAGCCGACCGCGTACTTTGAGTGTTTCGGTTCGCGCGCCTGACGATAGATACCAAGTGCCGTAGGTTTCGTCGCTTTCACGGATGACGATGCAGTCGTGCGATGGCAGGTCGGAAGGGCGGGCCGGCTCGCCGGCCTTTTCCAGATAGCGAGGTGAAGCGCACAGCAGCCGGCGGTTCAGGGCGATGCTGCGCGCCGTCAGTCGGGAATCGGGCATATCGCCGAAGCGGATGGCGACGTCGAATCCGTCCTCGACCAGGTTGACGGGGCGGTCGCTTAGCTGCAACTGCACCTCGACCTGCGGAAATTCCCGGATGAATCGGGACACCGCCGGAACGATGTGGCGCCTGCCGAAGCCCAGCGTCGCGTGCACTCGCAGCAGGCCGCGCGGCACGGCGTGGCCGCCCGCTATGGTTTGCTCCAGCACGTTCAGCCCGTCCAGCAGCGTGGAACCCTCGGCCAGATAGGCCTCTCCTTCGGCGGTCAGGCTGATGCGCCGCGTAGTGCGGTTCATCAATCGCACCCCCAGTCGTTGCTCCAGGGCGGCCAGTCTTTTGCTGACGGTGGACGCGGTCACCCCCAGTTCCTGGGCGGCTCGGGCCAGGGTCGCGTGCTTGGCCGTCAAGACGAAGAAGCCAAGGTCGGAAATGGGGTCCATGATGGGGGCGCGGAAATGACTACGTTAATTATGTCGTCAAAGTAAATAATGTAGTGTGATATTCGACACTATCAACTTTAATTCTCATATTACCATTGGCTGGATAGCGGCAATTTTCAAGGTAATGCAATGTCAGCGCGCAGCTTGTATCAGAAGCTTGTGGACGCGCATACGGTAGCCAGGCTGGACGACCAGAATGTGCTGCTGTATGCCGATCTGCACTTAATGAACGAATACACCAGCCCCCAGGCGTTTGCGGGGCTGCATGAACAGGGGCGCGCGGTGTATGCGCCCGAGCAGAATGTGGCGGTGGTCAGTCACATCATTCCAACGCATGCGGTCAGGCCCCGCGTCATCGCCGATCCGGCGTCCGCCTTGCAGGCCAGCAACCTCAAGAACAACTGCCGGCGCCATGGCATACCTCTGTTCGATACGAACGATGCCTTGCAGGGCATCGAGCATGTCGTGGCCCCGGAGCATGGCATGATACGGCCGGGCATGGTCGTCATCTGCGGAGACAGCCACACCACCACCTACGGCGCCCTGGGCGCATTGGGCTTCGGCATCGGCACGTCGGATGTCGAGCATGTGCTGGCGACCCAGACGCTGGTGTATTGTCCGGCGGATACCATGCGCATACGTGTGGACGGCACGCTGCCTCTGGGTACGACCTCCAAGGACCTGATCCTGATGATCATCAGCCGCATCGGCGCCCAAGGCGCGCGCGGCTATGCCGTCGAGTTTTGCGGCTCGGCCATCGATGCCTTGTCCATCGAAGCGCGTTTCACCTTGTGCAATATGACAGTGGAGGCGGGCGCCCGGGGGGCGTTGATTGCGCCGGATCAGCTTGCCATCGACTACGTGCTTGCCAGGGCGCCTGACATCAGCGGCGACATCCGTCGGCAAGCCCTGGCGCATTGGGCCTCGCTGGTCAGCGACGCCGATGCGGTGTTCGACTGCGAGTACCGATACGATGCGTCCGACGTCGCTCCTTATATTACCTGGGGGACCAGCCCCGATCAGGCCATACCCGTGGATGGCGTCGTGCCGTCGCCGGCCGATTTGCCCGAGGGCGTGGCAAAGGCGTCGGCGCAGCAGGCTTTGCGCTATACCGGCTTGTCGGGCGGAATGGCGTTGCAGGGCGTTCCGGTGCAGCATGTCTTCATCGGTTCGTGCACCAATGGCCGCATCGAAGACTTGCGCGACGTGGCCCGGGTGGTGCGTGGCAAACAAGTCGCCCAAGGCGTCAGGGCCATGGTGGTGCCGGGGTCCGGCGCCGTCCGTGTCCAGGCGGAACAAGAGGGCATTGCCGACATCCTCCTCCAGGCCGGTTTCGAATGGCGGCAGCCGGGGTGTTCCATGTGCCTGGCGATGAACGACGACGTGCTGGCTCCTGGCCAGCGCTGCGCGTCGACCACCAATCGCAATTTCGAGGGCCGACAGGGGCGGGGCGCCATCACGCATCTGATGAGCCCGGCCATGGCCGCGGCCGCCGCCGTAACGGGCGTCATCACCGATGTCCGTACCCTTTCCACGCAGAAAATCCTATGAACGACAGCCTACGCATCAGCGGGGTGGCGGCCCCTTTGCCGCTGGCCAACCTGGATACCGACCAGATCATGCCCAAGCAGTTTCTGCGCGGCATCGACAAAAGCGGCCTGGACGCCGGCGTCTTCTACGATATGCGTTTCGACGAGAGGGGGCGCAAGCGCGACGATTTCGTTCTGAACCGGCCGGAATACGCTCAAACCCGCGTGCTGGTGGCGGGCTCGAACTTCGGTTGCGGATCCAGTCGCGAGCATGCCGTGTGGGGCTTGCAGCAATTCGGCATACAGGCGGTGATCGCATCGAGCTTCGCCGAGATCTTCCACGCCAACGCCATGAACAACCGGCTATTGCTGGTGGTGCTGACCGAGCCCGAGGTGCAGGCCATCATGGCCGACGCCGGCCGGCCCGAAACATCCCGGGTCGATATCGATATCCAGGCCATGACGGTGCGCAGCCATAGTTGCAAGGCGAGCTTCACCCTGGCGCCCAGGCATCGCCACATGTTTCTTGAAGGCCTGGACATGATAGGCGCGACCCTGGAGCATAAGCCCGCCATCGATGCCTTTGCCGCAAGGCATGGGGATATGTACCCGTGGCTCAAGAATGTGGCCGGCCGCAGCTACGACCGCCTGCAACGAGCCTGATCCGTCAGGCGGGGACGAAAAAAAGCCAGGCTTTTGCGGACAAGCCTGGCTTTTTTGCATTGCGTTGCCGTCAGTTCTGGACCGGCACCGTTGCCACGAAAGAAGGCCGGGCTTGCAGCTTTTCGTCCAGCCGTTGCAGGTTGCCGTACTTGGAGCGCCAATTGAGTTCGGGGAAGCGCAGGTCCAGATAGCCCAGCGCGCATCCGACGGCCACGTCGGCCAGACTGAAATTGACGCCCATGCAGAAGGGCTGGTCATCCAGGCTTTTGTTCATGGAATCCAGTGCCACGTTGATCTTCTTGTATTGGCGGTCTATCCAGTCCTGGCTGCGCAGCTCTGGCGGACGTTTGTTGATTTCGATGTTGATGGCTACCGCGGCGTCGAGCACGCCGTCGGCGATGGCTTCCCAGCACTTGGTTGCCGCGCGATCACGGCCCGGCTGCGGAATCAGGCGGCCGACCGGAGAAAGCGTATCCAGGTATTCGACAATGACCCGGGAATCGAACAAGCTGCCGTTGTCGTCCATGAGCAGACAGGGCACTTTCCCCAAGGGGTTATGGACTTGTATCTGTGTATTGTCGGCCCACACGTTCTCGAGTACGAATTCGTATTCGAGCTTCTTCTCCGCCATTACGACGCGTACTTTGCGGACGTAAGGACTAGTGAGAGAACCAATAAGTTTCATGGCAAAGTTAGGAAGTTACAGGCAAAAAAAAGTATAGCAGGATACTGTTGCAGATTCGTCGCAAATGGGGGGACAAAACCGCTACCTAAGGGTATACCTATGCAATGTGTCGTTTATATGCTTATTCGTGCCTGGGGGTGTGACATTTGGGGAAAAGTCGAGTAGGCGAAATCCGCCATACAGGCTTGTAATTGTTCAGCTTATATTCAGCTTGTGGGCTGCGCGAGAGCTGGATGATAGTGCCGGGTGATAGAATTCTGGCTTGATTTCATTTACCCGTACTGCAATGCAAATAGCCCCAGAATTAAGCCTGCTCAATGCCTTGTCGCCCTTGGATGGCCGCTACGCCGCCAAAGGCCAGGCGCTGCGCCACACCTTGTCCGAAGCCGCTTTCATGGCGCACCGCGTCGAGGTCGAAGTGGCCTGGCTGCTGGGCCTGTCCGAAGCCGGCTTGCCTGAGCTACCGGCTTTCTCCGTAGAATCGAAAACCCTGCTGAAAGCACTGGTCGATGATTTCTCGGAAGCCGATGCGGCCCGAATCAAGGAAATCGAACGAACCACCAACCACGACGTCAAGGCGGTCGAGTACTGGCTGAAGGAACGCGTGGCGGGCAATGCCCAACTGTCCGCCGCTGCGGAGTTCATTCATTTTGCCTGCACCTCCGAAGACATCAACAACGCTTCGCACGCGTTGATGCTGACGCGCGCGCGATCCGAATTCATCGTGCCGCGCCTGACCGAATTGTGCGAGCACCTGAAGACGCTTGCCCGCCAGTTTGCCGACCAGCCCATGTTGTCGCGCACCCATGGCCAGCCGGCCAGCCCCACCACGCTGGGCAAGGAATTCGCCAACGTCGCGGCCCGCCTCGACCGCGCCATCGCCGCCGTCAAGGCCGTGCAGCCGCTGGCCAAGATGAACGGCGCCACGGGCAACTACAACGCCCACATGTCGGCCTATCCGGAAATCGATTGGCCGGCCTTCAGCGCTGGTGTGCTGGGCAGCCTGGGGCTGGAACAGAACCCGTATTCCATACAGATCGAGCCGCATGACTGGATGGCGGCCCTGTTTGACGCCGTTGCGCGCGCCAACACCATCATTCTGGATCTGGATCGCGACATCTGGGGCTATGTTGCGCTGGGCTATTTCAAGCAGCGCCTGAAAGAAGGCGAAGTCGGCTCGTCCACCATGCCGCACAAGGTCAATCCCATCGACTTCGAGAACTCAGAAGGCAATTTGGGGCTGGCCAATGCCGTGCTGCGCCACCTGTCCGAGAAGCTGCCCGTATCGCGCTGGCAGCGCGACCTGACCGACTCGACCGTGTTGCGCAACCTGGGCGTGGCCTTCGGTTATTGCGCCGTCGCCTACGACGCCTGCCTGCGCGGCCTGCACAAGCTGGAGCTGAATGCCGCGGCCATCGACAAGGACATCGACGAATGCTGGGAAGTCCTGGCCGAGCCGGTGCAGACGGTGATGCGCCGCTATGGCCTGCCGCAACCCTACGAGCAATTGAAGGCGCTGACGCGCGGCAAGGGCATCAACCGCGAAGGGCTGACCGAGTTCATCGGCAAGCTGGATTTGCCCGAAGAACCCAAGGCCCGCCTGCTGGCCATGACCCCGCGCAGCTACATCGGCCTGGCGGCCGAATTGGCCAAGAAGATATAGCGTGTGTTTTTGACTTGCGGCAGCAGTCTTTTTTGAGTTAGAATCTTTTTCTTTGCAGCGATGGGCTGTTAGCTCAGTTGGTAGAGCAGCGGACTCTTAATCCGTAGGTCGACAGTTCGAGCCTGTCACAGCCCACCAGTAAAATCAAGCACTTAGGCCAATTCTTCGGAGTTGGCCTTTTGCTTTTATGAGGCGCGATATGAGACACTGCCTCATATCCAGTAGTGCTAGGCTCCGATTTTTATCCGATTGGGGGCGACAGATTCCCGCCACCTGGACTTGACGTAGATTTCTGTCGTGGCCTTGTCTTTGTGGCCGCACAGCATCTGTATGCGCTCGATGGCCTCCCCGGCCAACCACATATCGGTCGCTCCTTTGCCTTTTAAGTCCCGGAAGCCAAACGGTTCAAGAGACGGCACTTTCGCTTTTGCCTTGGTTTGTGCGCGGCGGAGCATGGCGTCGATTCCGGTATAGGTGTACGGCAGGCCCTTTCGAGTATGGACAATGGGCCGGTGCAGCACAGGGATTTCCCCAATAGCTGCCTCGATCAGGCCCAGCAATTCCCCATCCAGCGTGATTTCAAGCACTCGCTGGGTCTTGTTCTGCTTGACTCGCAATACTTTCCCATCGCCCTTGACCCGCACATTCGTCGGAGTCCAGCCCAGAATATCACTCTCGGGGCGTTGTAGCGTTCGGTACGTTAGTTCCATCATGAGCTTCACTTGCTTGGGGGCGGTTGCATATACGGCCCGGTATTCAGCGTCCGTAACATAGCGATCGCGCGATTTCTCCGAGTTTCGTTTGACACCGGACGCTTGCATGCACGGATTTATCTTCAGGCTGGTTTGCCCTGTTCGCATCAGCCACGACAGGCATGACGACAGGCACGATTTTTCGCGGTTCGCCCGCGTTGGCCTGCCCGCTCGCTTTCCTTCGTCCAGATACGTTTGGACCACGACGGGCGTTATTTGCTCAGGCAACAGCTTGCCGAAGAACACCTTCAGCTCCACAGCGTTTTGCGTGTAGTCACTGAGCGTTCTTTGCGCCAGGTCTTTTGCCTTGACTCTGGCCCGGCAGTCGGCCAGGAACATATCCAGCCAGTACGAGACCGTCCCGTACATGTCGCCTGGATCGTTGTATGTTCTGGCAATCTTTTTGGCCTCAGCCACATCAGTGCCGACATTCTCCCATCTGCCGTCCCGGTGACGGTACCAGAACTTGTTGCGGCTCCAGGAGAGCCGCGAACCCGCCAAACCAAACGGATCCCCGCCGCGTAATTCGAGTCTGCTATCGCACATCCCCTAAAATCATCACCGCCCACCGACTCCGCGCTCGCGGCAGGCTGAGCCAAATGTGGCAAGCTCAAATGTAGCAAGCTGCTCAAATGTTGCAAGCTCTGGGTTGCAAGCTCCGCACATTCGGCGGGCTGGCCGTAGCGGGCGAGTAGGGCGCGGGAATAAGCCTCCGGCGTGGGCCATGTCTGCGAGTCGTAAAACGCCGCGAGTTCTTCGGTGCTCGGCACCTTCACCTGCTCGGCAGCTAGAGTAGCTGGCGGTGTGCAATCCGGGCAGGGCTCCGCGCTCAGGATGTTTCCGACTATTCCATTGTCGTTGCATGTAGCGCACGGCTCGGCGGGTTGTGGGGCTGACGGCGCGGCGTATTCGACCAAACAGCCCATCTCTACTGCACGATCATGGTGCGACCAGTCTGTTGTCCAGCCGAACCACCGTTCGCCGTTTGATTCAGACCAGCGCCACGCCACAGCCTCCCCGCGCTGCTGTCGCTCTCGCCATTCAAGCGCATCCTTCCAGCCCTCTTCGTAGACGGGGCGATATTGCTGCTGCCGGTCGTGGGCGATGGCTTGGCGGGTATCGCTGGAGCCATTGCGGCTCTTGTGGGGGCGTGGGCGGCGGTCAAGGGAATCTTGAAATGAGCGGCCGCGTGAAACTTGCGGCGGCGGTTAGCGCAGCGGCAATCGGTATAGCCGCTGGCTTCGTTCCGCCCCACGAAGGCCGCAGTTTGGTCGCCTACTTGGACCCGATACGCATTCCCACGATATGCGAGGGCTGGACACGCGGCGTCAAGTTGGGCGACGTGGCCACGGATGCCGAGTGCGACGAATTGACGCTTCAAGGCTTACGGGAAGCTGACGCCATTTTCACGCGCTGGGTGCCTGAATGGGTGCGGGCCAGCATGTCAGCGTCAAGCTACGCGGCGTTCCTGTCCTTTCTCTACAACGTCGGGCCAGGCGGGAAGGGCGTCAAGGACGGTTTTGTGTGGCTCAAGTCTGGGCGCCACTCGACCATGCTGGCGCGACTACAGGTCGGCGACGTGGCGGCCGCATGCCGGCAATTGCCAGCATGGGCGTCGGCTGGCGGCAAAAGGCTTCGAGGCCTGGTGATTCGACGTGATGCGGAGATGAAGCTATGCCTATCCGGAATCAATTAATTGGCGCGGCCGCGCTGGTGGCCGTAGCGTTCTCGGTCGGCTGGATAACTAATGGCTGGCGCAAGGATGCTGTCATAGCGGCCAATCAGGCCCAGCATGCCGGCGTGCTGGAAAGGCAGGCCCAAGCCGTCGTGGCGTCCGTGCAGGCCGCCCGCAGCGAAGAAGCACGGCGCACCGCCGTAATGGAGAAGGAACGTGATAATGCAATGGAACAATCCGAAGCGCTGGCCGCCGATCTGGCTGCTGGCGCTGCTGCTTCTGACCGGCTGCGGCGGGAACTCAGTAAGCTACGTGCCCGCTACGCAAGCGGCATTTCCACCATTGCCGAGCGAAGCCAGGGTCAGCAGGGTACCGACACCATCGGTTTGCTTGCCGAACTGTACGCGCGGATGGACGAGTCTGGGCGAGAAGTCGCTGGATACGCTGACCGGCTCAGAATCGCCGGAATGACCTGTGAACGAATATACGATGAGACGCGCGGAAAATAATGAAACGGTGCGGCGGCTGTGTGGTTAGCGGTACGCCTGTTGCAGTCTCTCGTGCGCGTCACGTAGTTGCACAACGGCCCGCGCGAGGTTGTTTGGCTTGCACCCAGCCTCCCGCGCAGCATCAGCCTGGCGTTCGCCATTGACCAGCACCAGCCGTGCTGCGGCCAGGATGGGATGCCGGCCAGTAGCAGCGGATTGCCATCTTTCGGGCTGATGAACCACGGCTGCTTGTTCGGCTTCTCACCGGTCCACTCATACCATCCTTCGCACGGCATGATGACCCGGTGTGCTAACAATGGTTCCCACATACGTGATCTTTTCAGGACCGTGGTCAGGTTTGCATTGCCGGTGGGCGGCTTTTTCCATGTTGGCCAAGGCGGCTTATATCCCCAGAAGAGAGTGTTCGCCTGCTCCGCGCCGTCGCCAAGGCGGTGCAGAACGAGCGGGCGGGTGCCGGGCGGCACGTTCGGGCTGGGCCGGAAGTCCAGCTCCATGTGTTCCAGCGGATTCCACCGGGTGTAGTCGAAATAGATTGCCGGATCGTTGTCCTGCTTTACGCGTCCGCACATAGCTCGCTCCGAAAGACTGACGGCTTATCGTACACCGTAGCCTGGCCCCTTTGGCCTTGCATTACGCCCCTGGGCGATTTCATCGCGCCCGGCGTCTAGTCGGGCAAATTCCGCCTCGATCACACACGGCTCGGCTTCGAGGTCGCCCGATAGTTGCTCAACTGCCTCGACTATCTTCCCGTCCCGATCTCCCCAGCGCAGAAGCAGGCTGGACGACTGGACGACGATGGCCCGCAGCCGCTTGATTTCTCGCAGCAAAGTCATGGCGTCCTGGTGCTTCAGATTGCGCTCTTGTATCAAACGCAACTGGTCGCGGGTGAGGGGTGGTTTCATGGAACAAAAAAACTGGTTAAATATACAGTATTTGTAGCACAAAAAAGCCCGCGCGGTGGCGGGCCAGCATGTCACATATACAGTAGATATGGCCAGATTGACCGTGGGAAGCAGCAGATAAAGCGGACTGATTTTATGTGACGCCATCAGGCCCTATGATCAATACTGATGTGGTCCCTGGTCATTCTAGAGGCATGGCCTCTTAATCCGTAGGTCGACAGTTCGAGCCTGTCACAGCCCACCAGACCATCGCAAATTTTTATTTGCAGAATTTGCAAACCTTCTAAGCCCCTTGGATCATATTCAAGGGGCTTTTGGTTTTTGGCTCTTCCCCATTAACGATCAGAACTTATAGCGCAATCCAGCGACGAACAGGTTGTAGTCCTGGCGCCCCAGGTTGACGTGCCAGGGCGCCGTCGGCTGGTGAACCCCGGGGTAGTTGGTCGACCCGAAGGTATAGCTTGTTGAGTTAATGGAAAGATACCGGTATTCGGCGAATAGCGACAAATTCTTGTCGACATCCGCTTTGAGCCCTGCCTTTAGTTGCATGGCGAAGGCCGAGTCCGAGGCATCGGGGTTCGAGTTGAAGTGATTGATACCCGGTTCGGACGGATTTGCCGAGTCCGAGCCCTTGATAGAGATGCGAGCCACGCCCGCACCGACTCCAAGATAAGGGAAAACCTTGCTGGAATATGGAGTTTGAAGGGTAAAAACGGCATTTGCCAAAAAAACGCCGGCCGTCATGGGAATGGTGACGTACTGCGTCCCCAGGAATCGCGGCATGACTGGCATTGTGCCCATGGGCGAATGTTTGCCCAGATAGATGCCTTCAAGCTCGGCGGCGGGTTTCAGCCCCCATTTGGAGTGCTCGAATTCCCAGCCGGCCCATTCATAACCGACTTGAACCCCCGCCACGGCAAGACCCTTGCTCCCTGTGTTCCCCTTGGCGTCGATGGGTAAAAACTTAAGGCCAGGAGCCGGATCGTAAACCCCTCCTTTTTGCTGCAGGCTGGCCGAACTGGCAGACCCATAGCCACCAAACAAACCGACGTAGGCGCCTGCCTGGTCTGGAGCATCGGCGGCTAGACTGGAACTTGCACCGAATGAACAGAAAACCAAAAATAAAAAGTTCGATAGTTTTTTCATGTCTTTTTGCTTTTTAGGAGTAATTAATCGTTACGTTCCGGCATATTAGCCGGTTCGTTGGTTTGACCATCGTCGATGAAACCGGATACCTGCCTCTGAGCGGCGATCAGGCTAGCTATTTCTTCCTATCGGTTAATCACACTACCTCACATGCTTTAGTCTGGCTATAGTAAGCCGCCATTAACTGCGCCGAGCAGCCTTACCGCGCTGGCTGCGGCTATCTTATTCCCCGATGAGTAGAAATTACGTTGGCAGGATAGCTACGCTAATAGCTAGATAAGGTCCTTACTTTTTGGATAAAACTTATATTTAACTTATAATTCTTATGAATACGATACTCTGGACGCCCAAGGCAGCCAAGCAATTGCGCAAGGTCGACCGTCAGCACCAGGTAGTGATTCGTGATGGCGTCAGCGCTTTGGTAGCAATGCCAAACTGCCCGAACGTCAAGACGCTGGCGAACCACCAATATGGCTATCGTCTGCGCATCGGCGATTACCGCGTCTTATTCGATTGGGGCGTCGAGATCAGGATTATTGAAATCCAAGAAGTCAGGAAACGCGATGAACGCACCTATTAACATCCAAATAATCAATGGCTCGGGCGGAACCCCGGCTTTTGTGGTCATCCCCTACGATGAGTACGTGGCCAGTCGTGCTCATGGCGATGGTCTGATTCCTCACGACGTCATCAGCCGCGCCGTAGATGGCGCGACGCCTGTACGTGCCTGGCGAGAACATCTTGGCCTGACTCAGGCCGAAGTAGCGGCGCGCCTGGGCGTCAGTCAATCCGCTTATGCTCAGCAAGAAAACAGCGAACGCCTGCGTAAAGCCAGCATTCAGAAGATCGCGGCGGTGCTTGGTATTGGCCAAGAGCAATTGAACTTCTAATGCCCTTAAAAACCCGCCCAAGCGGGGTTGTACGAAGAATGGGCATGGACCAAGCTGGAAGCCTGCGTTAGCCGCTTATTTGGGCAGCACCATCGTACCGTCCTCGTCCTGCCATTTGATTTTCATGTCCCGGACCAGGTTCTGGGCGATGCGCAATACTTCTTGCTTGGGCGGGTCGTTTTCATTTTCCATCAGGGCGAAAAGCGAATCCACGGCTTGTAATATGGTTCTGACGTTGTTCCAGTGCGCTTTCTGGATCTGGTTGTATTCGAATGATTCTTTGTCGTTCAAGGGGCTTGCTCCTTAAGCGTTTCCTGCTGGAATTCCAACGCAGCTTCGATCTTCAGCAACGGGCGATGCCGCCGAGCCTTGCATAAGATAAACGAAAACGTGTGCGTTTTGGGCTTCGCCTGTGAAGGCGAAGCCCGTGACGCCGGAAGTAGCTTAGCCCAAGGGGTGGTCAAGCGTTTCTCCTGTGTGAGGCCCGGAAAGCGCTCGAAAAGCGCATGAATCACACAGGAGGCGAATTCACATGTGAGATGAAGACGGCTTTATTTAGTTGTATTGTCTCAAACGTGGGTCAAGCTGCTTGTCTCTCGCGCCACTGCAGGGAAGCGGAAATGCTGATGACTAGGGTTCCTAGCAGACATAGGATGAATGGGACGTCGCCTAGGGTCATATGGCCTCCAGTGAATATGTGAATGAATACAGCAATGCTTAAGCTTGGACACTTTTGCTAGCAATTATCGTTCCCGACGTTGGGAAACTCCTGGGAATTCCGCTTGCGGGGGCAGTGTCGCAAGGTGTTTTTCAGGCGGCCATGACTTCTTAATGGAGATCAATGGTGGCGGTGGCACGATGTGCTATCTTGCCTGATCAGTACCGTAATTTCCGCGGCTGGCGCCGGCTTCGCGGCGTCGCGCGGCGCATCAAGGAATCTATCATGCAACATATGGAAAGCACCGCCATCGCCCTGGCGGAGCCGCAAGTCATTTCCACCGAGGTCCTGCTCGAAAAGTACGCCAAAGGCGACGAGGCCTCCATCACCCAGGTTCGTACGCGGGTCGCCACGGCGCTTGCGCAAGCCGAAGAGCCCAAGCAGCGCAAGAAGTACGCCGACGAGTTTCTATGGGCCATGCAGCATGGCTTCATCCCGGCGGGGCGCGTGAACAGCGCCGCCGGCACGGATCTGCAAAGCACCCTGATCAATTGCTTCGTCCAGCCCGTGGGCGACTCGATCACCGAAGACATCGATGGCAGGCCGGGCATCTACACGGCCCTGGCGCAAGCCGCCGAAACCATGCGGCGCGGAGGCGGGGTGGGGTACAACTTTTCCGCCATCCGCCCGCGCGGCGCATGGGTCAAGGGCACGGGAAGCAGCGCTTCTGGGCCGATTTCGTATATGCGGGTGTTCGACCGTTCCTGCGAGACCGTGGAGTCGGCCGGTGCACGGCGGGGTGCGCAGATGGCGGTGCTGAACGTCGGCCATCCCGACGTGATGGAGTTCATCACGGCCAAGCAAGAGCGCGGTCAGTTGAACAATTTCAACGTATCGGTGGGCGTTACCGACGAGTTCATGAAGGCGGTCGAGTCCGACGGCGACTTTGAGCTGACGCATTCCGCCGAACCCAGCGTCGAACTGAAGGAGCAGGGCGCCTATCTGCGCAAAGATGGCTTGTGGGTCTATCGCAAGGTCCGGGCGCGCGAGGTCTGGGACTTGATCATGCAAAGCACCTACGCGGCGGCCGAGCCCGGCGTGCTTTACCTGGATCGCATCAACGCCGAGAACAACCTGGGCTATTGCGAAGCCATCGAAGCCACCAATCCTTGCGGCGAGCAGCCTTTGCCTGATTACGGCTGCTGCTGCCTGGGCAGCCTGAACATGACCGCCTACGTCACCTCGCCCTTCAGCGACAAGGCGGGATTCGATTTCGACACCATGAAGAAGGCTGCGCGCCTGGCCGTACGCATGCTGGACAATGTGCTGATCGCCACCAAGTGGCCTTTGGAGGAGCAGCGGCGCGAAGCCGATGCCAAGCGCCGTCTGGGCCTGGGCTTCACAGGCCTGGGCGATGCGCTGATCATGATGGGCTTGCGCTACGATTCCGACGAAGGGCGTCGCCTGGCGGGCGACATGGCGCGCGAAATGCGCGATGCGGCCTACGAGGCTTCCATTGAACTGGCCAAGGAACGCGGCGCGTTTCCCATGCTGGACGCCGACCGTTATCTGCAAGGCGGTTTTGCCGCGAGCTTGCCCGACAACTTGAAAAAAGCCATACGCGCGCATGGCATACGCAATTCGCACCTGACGTCCATCGCGCCCACCGGGACGATATCGCTGGCTTTCGCCGACAATGCGTCCAACGGCATAGAGCCGCCGTTTTCCTGGTACTACACGCGCAGCAAGCGCATGGCCGACGGCAGCAAGAAAGACTACACGGTCGAGGACCATGCCTACCGGGTGTATCGCGCCATGGGCGGGAACACCGACGCGCTGCCCGAGGCTTTTGTGTCGGCGCTGGACATCTCGGCCATGGATCATATGCTGATGGTGGCGGCCGTGGCGCCTTACGTCGACGCGGCTATTTCCAAGACCGTCAACGTTCCGGCCGACTATCCGTACGAAGATTTCAAGGACCTGTACCTGCAAGCCTGGCGCAGGGGCTTGAAGGGCATCACCACCTATCGTCCCAACGCCATATTGGGCGCGGTGCTTTCTGTGGAAACCGAAGCGCAGGCCAGCGCGCCCGCGCCCATCACACTGTCGGAACAGGACAAGCGCATGGTGCTGACCGAAGTGGCCATGTCGCCGCCGCTGGCCTCCTTGCGCTGGCCCTCCCGCCCGGCCTTGCCGGCCGGCGCGTCGGGCTGGGTCAGCGAAACCATCCGCACGCCGCAAGGCGACTTCGCGGTGGCGGTGGCGGATCACGACCGGGTTCCTTTCGAGGTCTGGGTATTGGGCGGGCAGCCGCCCCGGGGCCTGGATGCCATCGCCAAAACCTTGTCGACCGACATGCGGGCGAATGACCGGGGCTGGCTGCGCAAGAAGCTGTCGGTGTTGTCGCGAGCCTATGGAGACGGCTTTCAGATGCCCATGCCGCCCGACGGCAAGCCGGTCCAGGTGCCCAGCGCCACGGCGGCCCTGGCCAGACTGGTGGAATGGCGCTACAACAATCTGGACGCGCTCGCCGCCCACGAGGGCGACCCGTCTCCGGTGCTCAATGCCTTGTTTGCGCCGCACGAGCCCAAGACCGGCACCGACGGCACGCTGGCCTGGGTGGCCGACGTGCGCAACCCGTCCACCGACGACGATTTCGTGCTGATGCTGAAGGAACTGCAGATGCCCGACGGCAGCCGTCGCCCCTACAGCGTGTGGCTGACCGGCGCGCATCCGCGCGCGCTGGACGGTTTGTGCAAGCTGCTAAGCCTGGACATGAGGGTGGTCGACCCCGCCTGGATAGGCATGAAGCTGCGCAAGCTGCTTAACTACGCCGAGCCGCGCGGCGACTTCCTGGCTCGCGTGCCCGGCAGCGAAAGGCAGGCGAATTACCCTTCCACCGTGGCCTATGTGGCGCAACTGGTCATACACCGCTATGCCATGCTGGGCATACTGACGGAAGAGGGCATGCCTATCAACGCCATGGGCGTGGTGGCCGACGAACCGCGACACCGCGCCGCCGCGGCAGCGCCCGCCATGGTGGGCAAGCCCTGCGCGGAATGCGGCAATCATGCCGTCATCAAGAAGGACGGCTGCGAGTTCTGCACCGTGTGCGGCGCAATAGGGGCTTGCGGCTAGGCCGGGCGGCTGCTGCGGTCGAGTACTTTGTGGGATTTACGCACATAAAGTGAAATGTTCAAAAATACAATTTATCTTTAGATAAATAAAAATTTATGAGCTAAACAGGCGATTTCCCAGAAAGGTATAGGCTGAGATTCTGAGGGCCATAATTTGAATAAATTATGGCCCTCGTGTTTTTGATAAGCGTTCCCAACTTTGCTTCGGCGTTCTACGCCGCATCGTGATTTGGGTGCATATGTTTGGTGGCGAGCTTGTAATTTCAAAGATTGCTGCCGTGCAATTTTCCCCTGTCATATCCCGTAAGCCACAGGCCTGTGTTGCCTCTTGGCTGGCGTTCGGAGTTCCGTTGTAAGGGGAGGAAATAGCGTCTGCAGGCCCAATAGCCATGCGGCTTTCCAAAGAGGTTTTTTTCACTTTATTAAATTTTTGTCCAGTGAACTATCTATCATGGGAGACTAGCCCTCTCTATGCTTGAAGCGCTGGCCAATGTCGATGCGATTCGGCAGGAAATCGTTTAGATTCGCCAGCATGGTTATGCGACATAGTTGGGCGAGTGGCTGGACGAGACTGACACCATCGCCACTCCAGTGTTCGATTGCAGGAAAGGTGCGTGCGGCTGTTGACGGTGGCGTTGGGTAGATAGGTTGATGGGGGAGTGGCAAGCCAGGCGAATGGAATTTGGCGTGTACTGGAGATTACAGAGTCGCATTAATTAATTGACCGTCTGGAAGGGTTATGATAATGTCTCCAAAAAACGGAGACGACATGAATTTCTTGGATCAATATTTCGACGCGATCGAGATTGGAGACAGTTTCAACTCGCGTGGCCGCACGGTTACCGAGGCCGATATTGTGCAATGGTGTGCGCTGACGGGGGATTGGTACGTTTTGCACACCAACGCTCATTACGCTGCTGGGACCCGCTTTGGTCAACGAATTGCGCCTGGGTTATTAGTTCAAGCATATGCTGCCGGTATCGGTGTGCCATCTGACGCACCAGCGATCATTGCGAACTATGGAACCGACAGGCTACGTTTTGTTCAACCGGTGTTTATAGGTGACACCATCCATCTTAGAGCCAAGGTGCTTGAGAAAATCGTTAAGCGTGAGAATCGAGATGGCGTGTTGAGGATTGAGTGGAACGTTCACAATCAGGACGGCACATTGGTCATGGCAAGCGATCTTCAGGTTTTGATGGCCTGCAAGCAAGGAGGTAATTGATGTCTAGAGCCATACGCTGTGTTTCAGAGGCTGCTGTCAGTACGGTAATTCTTGATCGTCCTGACAGGAAGAACAGTTTGACCCTACAACAAATGCGCGAGGTAGCGGTTGCGTTCAAGCAATGCGTTGAAGATGGCGCTCGTTGCATTGTGATTCGGGGTGAAGCAGACATCTTCTGCGCTGGAAGAGACCTGCACGATATGGATCCGGCAACCGAGGATACCGAAGCCGTGATACGAGAGCAGATCAATCCCGCTCTTGCGGCCGTGCGTGAATGCACGGTTCCGACCATTGCTTTGGTGAAGGGGCCCGCACTGGGGTTTGGTTTCGGGCTGGCGTTGGCGTGCGATATTACCTTGGTGGCAGACAACGCCATAATGGGCAGTCCTTTTCGCAATATCGGGTGCACTCTGGATTCTGGCGGACACTTTTATCTACGCGAACGTATTGGTGTTCATCGCGCGGCAGAGCTCATCTTCACCGGGCGATTGATTTCGGGCCGCGAAGCAGCAAACATGGGAATTGTGAATCGCAGCGTCGGAGCATTGGATCTGGATCGGCAGGTGTACGCCATGGCAAGATCCATTGCAGCTGGGCCTACTGCCGCATTTTCGGCAAGCAAGAGCATTCTTGCATCCACGGGGGGCTACGACGAGATGGCCGCGCTAGAGGCCGTTTACCAAGCCAAGCTGCTCCGTACGGCAGACGGTGTTGAAGGCATTGCGGCTTTTCAGGAAAAGCGTAAACCCAAATTTTTGGGCAAGTAGCTCAGCAAGGACAAACATGTATCCTACTCCGTCCACATCGGCGCGCAGCTACTTTCTAGCTGGCCTAGAAAACCAGGAGCTGCGCTACCAGTACGATCCTGTCAACGGGCGTTCTGTGCTCTACCCTAGGGAAGTTGCTCCATCCGGTCAGCTTGGAAAGCTTGAGTGGAGAGTAAGCCAAGGGAAAGGAACGATTTATTCCTATACCGAGGTGCATAGATCTGACGAAATTTACAACATTGTTCTGGTGGACCTCGCAGAGGGTTTTAGGGTTATGTCGACCATACCGGATGCACCGCCAGGATCATTGTTTATTGGCCAGGTGGTGCAGGCAGATTTCGACGCACCTGAGTCTGGTGCAAGATTGATCTTCAAGGTGGTTTTGTAATGCGTGGATCGACTGCGATTGTAGGTGTGGGGATGTCGGGCTTTCCTGCGTTGCCGGAAGGCTCTTCTCCGCTGGATGCCATGGCCATGGCTTGTGCGGAAGCGTTGGGGGACTCGGGCTTGACTGTCGACGATATCGACGGGGTATTCGCAGCGGGGCTGGAGCTGTTCATGCCGACATTGAGTTTGTGTGAATATCTTCAACTCAAGCCACGTTATACAGATTCTACGCAAATTGGCGGCGGTGCATTTTTGGCACATTTGAATCATGCTCAGGCGGCTATTGCGGCCGGTCTGTGCGAGGTGGCTTTGGTGGCCTATGGCAGTACCCAGAAGTCTCATGGGAAACGGTTTCAATCTCACTCTGAGACAAGCCCTTACGAGACGCCTTACCGCTTTCCCGGCCCGGCGGCCGGGTACGCTTTGATGGCTCAGCGGCATATGCATCAGTTTGGTACGACACGCGAGCAGATGGCTGAGGTTGCCGTCAACGCCAGAAAATGGGCACAGTTGAATCCGGACGCGCCAAATCAAAGCCCCTTGACGGTTCAGGATGTGTTGAATGCAAGACAGGTGTGCTCGCCTTTTACTGTACGTGATTGCTGCCTTGTTACCGATGGCGGCGGAGCGGTTATTTTGGTGTCCGCGCGACGAGCAAGAGCGTATGGGGATCGCGCAGTCTATATTCTTGGCGCCGGGGAAGCCGTTAGCCATCGCAGTGTTTCGCAAATGCCGGACTTGGCTACGACGGTTGCGCGCGAATCATCCACCAGGGCTTTCGATCAAGCCGGACTGCTGCCAGCGGATGTTGATGTGGCGCAGCTTTACGACGCGTTCACCATCATGCCGATTATGTTCGTAGAGGACCTGGGTTTCTGCTCCAAGGGACAAGGAGGGGCCTTCTTGGCGAATGGGCGAAGTGCGCCGGGCGGTGGGTTTCCTATGAATACCAGTGGTGGGGGGCTATCTTTTGGGCACCCTGGCATGTTTGGTATCTACACCATTATTGAAAGCGTCATGCAGTTGCGGCGAGAATGCGGAGCCAGGCAAGTGGATGGCGCGCATATTGCCTTGGCACATGCGCCTGGCGGTTATATGTCCAGCCAATCCACTGTTATCTTTGGCACAGCGTCTGCTTTATAGCTTCAGACCGTGCAACATCAAAATCAGAGCTATTTATACATATACATATTAGGGAGACAAGAAAATGAAAGAGGCCTCGATGGAATGCCTTCACGCTGGACTTGACTACGCAGATCGGGAAACCGTTATTGCCGTACAAGAAGCAAAGCTTGCGAAGCTCGGACAACGCCTGAACCAGTATCCAGAGTGGCGAGAGCACTTTGCGAAGGGCGGGATGACTCCATTGGACCTTAAGGATCGCGAGTCGCTCGCATCCGTTCCTATGCTGGAGAAGGCGGACCTTCGGGCGCTTTATCCGTACCCCTTCCTAACTGTTGATATGGAAGACGTCAGCCGATTTTGTGCAACATCAGGTACGACAGGCTCTCCAGTCATGTTTGGGTTTACGAAGCATGATTGGGAAGTGACTCTGACACGCCAATTGACGCGCATCTTTCGGGCGGTTGGGCTTACTCCTGCTGATCGCGTTTACCAGGGATATGGATATGGCCTATGGATAGGCGGGTCGTCAATGGACGAGGCCTTGAAAGCTTATGGTGCAACAAATTTTCCTGTTGGGCCGGGACGCGGCGAACTAATGGCAAAATGGCTGAAAGATCATCAATACACGGCGACGACCATGTCACCTTTGTGGCTGTCCACCTTGATCAACTACGCAAAGAAAGCGGGCATCGATCCCAAAAAAGACTGGAACTTGCGTGTGGGCATGTTCGGAGGGCAGTCCGTATCATCCACTTTCCGCAAGGAACTTGAGGCGCAGATGCCCAGCGGCTTCATGGCTCACAATATCTACGGCAGCACGGAGGCTGGTGGGCCCATTGTGTCGATCTCGTGCCCCCATTCACATGCCGCTGACGAAATGCATTTGATCAACGATGATTCCGTGCTGACAGAGATACTTGATCCGGATACTTTGCTGCCGGTTAGCCCGGGGGAAGTAGGCGAGATAGTTGTGACCACTCTCGACAAGATGGCATCGCCAGTTGTGCGCTGGCGTACCCATGATCTTGTCAGGGTATCCGAGCATCCCTACGATTGTCCTTGTGGACGGCATGGCTTTCCGCTTATTGGGCGCATCGTGGGCCGTTCCGACGATATGCTGAAAGTGCGTGGAGTCATGGTCTACCCATCGCAAGTCGAGGACGTTATAGCAGGCGTCACAGGTACGATGAAAGAGGCATGGCAGATCTACGTCGACAGCCAGGAGAAGGAGCTGGGTGGGATCGAGGTTGCCATCGAACGAAGGGCGGATTGCGCTGTGGCAAGCCAGAGCCTTGCGCAAGAAGTGGGGGCGCAATTGCGTGCGCGCCTGGGTTTGACCTGCTCAGTAGTATGCCACGAAGAGGGCGTGCTGCCGCGTTATGAGGCCAAGGCTACTCGCGTATTGGTTCGTGCAGAGAAGGGCTAGGTATGGGTGCGCTAAATGGGATTCGGATCGTGGACCTGTCCCGTGTCCTGGGTGGCCCATATTGCACCCAAATGCTGGCGGACCATGGTGCTTCGGTAGTCAAAGTCGAGCCACCGTCTGGGGACGAGACGCGGGGTTGGGGGCCGCCTTTCCTGGAGGATACGGCGTCGTACTTTCTTGGGTTGAATAGGAATAAGCAAGCGATAGCGATCGATCTGTCACTGCCCCGTGGACGTGAGGTCTTGTTGAAGTTGCTGGAAGAGGCCGACGTACTGGTGGAAAACTTCAAATACGGCACCATGGAGCGTTGGGGTCTGGGTTACGAGGAAGTTTTGTCTGCCAAGTTTCCGCGGCTTGTTTATTGCAAGGTATCGGGTTTTGGAGAAACTGGGCCGCTGGGCGGGCTTCCCGGATACGACGCCGTCGCTCAGGCCATGTCGGGGTTGATGTCAGTAAACGGTGAAAAAGGTGGCGAACCAATGCGTATGGGGGCTCCGGTTATCGATATGGTCACTGGCTTGAATGCCGCCTTGGGTGTTCTTCTGGCTATACACGAGCGTGCCGCATCCGGTAGAGGGCAGCGGGTGGATGCGACGCTGTACGACTCTGGCGTATCGTTGATGCACCCGCATTTGTCCAATTATTTTCTCTCGGGGCGTTCTTCATCGCCTAGTGGCAACGCACATCCCAACATCTGCCCGTACGACTCGTATGCTACTGGCACTACGCCTATATTTCTTGCAATTGGCAACGACGCACAGTTTGCAAAATTGGCGGCGGTACTGGGTAATCCTCAATTGTCGGGCTGCCCCGAGTTCAAGACCAATAGTGATCGCCTTGAGCACGCGGAGTTGCTGCGCCGGGAGATCGAGGTGTGCACAAAGAGCCTGGATGGCGCTGAACTGGCATATCAATTGATGCGCAAAGGAGTTCCTTGCGGTTCGGTCTCCGACACGGCGGAAGTGGCACAGCATGAGCACACCTTGCATCGTGAAATGGTAGTGAGTATTGGCGAACACTACAGGGGTGTTGGATCGCCCGTGAAGCTTTCGCGCAGCGAGGCCAGCTACCGTAGTGCACCACCGAAGTTTGGCGCTGACACGTTTGCTGTCCTTGAGGCGTCCGGCTTTTCTACTGCCATTATTAAGCAACTTGTCGCTGACAGCGTGATCTTTGCTGAGGAAAGGGATTGATGAGCGGTTTAAGCGATTCCCTTGCAGGCTGTCGGATCGTTGAGTTCGGGTTGAACTTGCCTGGCCCGCTCTTGACCCAAAGGCTGGGGCGCTATGGTGCTTATACGGTAAAGGTGGAACCCCCAACTGGTGATCCCACCGCGGGAATGTTTAAAGACAGCGCTGGTGTTGCCGTTTTATATCAGATGCTTAATGGCCAAAAAAAAATCGAGCGGATTGACCTGAAGACGCAAGCAGGTAAAGAGCAGGCGCTTCACGAGGTCGCTGGCGCTGATATTGTGGTGGAGTCATCGACGCCAGGGACCATGATTGCGCTCGGGTTGGGCTACGATCATTGCAGGAAAATCAACCCTTCGTTGATTTATTGTTCCCTTACGGGTTTTGGAGACCAAGCTGTACCTGGCCATGATATTAATTTTGTTGCCGCTGCTGGATTGGGATCTGCGATGGGGTACGGGCACAGAGCCCGGCTTCCGCTATTTCCTGTTGCCGACATAGCGGGCGGAGTGCTGGCGGCCGAAAGTGCCATCTTAGCCGGATTGTTAAAGCGCCATGCCACAGGTGATGGGCAAGAAATTCAAATAAACATTGCGGCGCAGCTTCGACAACTGAACGTGATTGGGGCGGCATCACGCGCGGCGCTAGTCAACCGAGGCGATATGTTTTTGCGTGGCGACTACCCGTGCTACAGAGTCTACCGGTGTAAGGACGACACCTTGCTTGCCGTTGGTGCGCTGGAGCCCAAATTCTGGATACGGTTTTGTCAACTGACCGGACTGGAATCGCTTGGCCCTCGTCAATTTGAAACGTTCAGTGAGGGGGATGCGCATATGTTGGTAGAAAACGTTATGGCGAGCCGCTACGCCACGGATTGGGAGGCGGCTTCACTGGTCGCGCCATGTTGCCTTACCGCGGTGCTTTAGCAACATTGAAAACTTATTAATTAACCGTCCAGACGGTTAATATAGTAAACTGTACCAACTAGAAAATTCGAGAGGAACAGAAGATGACTATGCAGGACGAAAATATCGATCAGTTGGCTTCGACAATACAAGACCCGCCAGAACGTTTGACTGAAATGGTGGATCTGGAGGCGTTGTTGTTCGATGCCGAGGGCGCGCCAGCGATCGAGGCTAAAAACATTTTCCCGTTGGAGTGGAAGGTTGAAACTCCGAAGCTCTATGACATCTACGATGGTGCGCGTGACGGGGGGTGGTCTCCGCACACGCTTCCGTGGCACACTCTAGACCCCCAGCAGTACTCGATAGATCAGCGCTACGCCATGGCCTACTGGTTTACACTGCTTTCCGTGTTCGACGGTTCGGGTCCTACGGTGTTTGCCCGGGCAATGATCCACACATACGAGCAAAAGGAAGAAGACCCTGTTCGCAAGTGCTTCTTTTCTGTTGTGCGTGATGAGATGAATCACGAAGAGGTATGCGGACGAGCCATTACCTTATTGACTCCCGGGGGACCCTTGCGGTATGAGCCCGAAACGTCACTAGGAAAACTTGCGCGGAATAACGTCGAATGGCTCTATTACAACGGCTCCAGGTATTGGAGGGGATTCAATGCGGCGGTCGATAAATACTCCCTGCCGATCCTGTTTACTTCATTCCTCTTCGGTGAAGTTGCGTCCAGCACCTTGTTCCATGGAATGTACGAACGAACTACGATCCCTGTATTTAAGGAAGCATTCAAGCGGATAGGGCAGGATGAAGGCCGCCACCTTGGGATATGTCTGGCTGTGCTTGAGAAGCTGTTGCCAGTATTGACCCCGGCAGATAAAGAAATGATCACCCTACAATTACGTGCCGGCTTTGTGTTCTTATCGGGCATCCTGTATGAGCCGCCAGAGCAGTTCTGGGAACTGCCGGCCACCTTCCTTCCGGCGCAGCGGTCCATCGAAGAGGTTGCGCGCAGCGCAGGCCTAGGCGTGCTAACGCTGGAGGAACGACGCGAGAACTGGAGAACGGCGGTCTTGCGAATGAAGGCTAATCTTGATCCCTATGGCATCGAATTTCCTGCGCTTCCAGAAGTCGGAATAAGTGGGAAAGAGGTCGTTTTCGATCCCGAGAAAATCATTCCTATATTCTGATCATGACTACCTCAACCGTTACTGTGCTGAACAATGGCGTTATATTTTCCGCATCCTATGACCAATGCGTGTTGGACTCTGGCTTGGCCGAAGGCGTGGCCTTGCCGCATCAATGCCGAGGTGCGTCGTGCGGGCAGTGCAAAGCGCATATCGAGGAAGGAACGGTCAACCACGGCTGGTCATTCGGTCTGGCTATTACCGATGCCGAGAAGGACGATGGCTACTGTTTGATGTGTCAGGCTCGCCCCACCAGTGCTCAGCTTGTGTTGCGGACAGTGCAGCCCATGGGAAACGAAGCGCAAGCCACTGTTGAAGTAAGCGGTGCGCTGGTAGCTGTTGAGCAACTGACCCCACGGGTACGGAGGCTGGTCTTTCACGTGCCTGATGCGTCGCGGATATTCCGTCCCGGGTCCTATGCGGAACTACAGCTGCCTTCTATATCTCCAGATCGTGTGTACAGTTTCGCCAATTCGGAAAGTGAACGTGATCAACTTGAATTTCTGGTGGCATTGCATCCCGAAGGACGTGCCAGTGGTTATCTGCACAGTAATGTGAGGGTCGGAGATTTCTTGGGCTTGAAAGGGCCTTTCGGCGCTTGCCGGTTGCCGGTTGGCTCGGGTCCTGTGCTTGGCATGGCAGGAGGTACAGGGCTGGCACCGGTGCTATCGATCTTTGAATCGGAGTTGGCATCTGGAGCGACCGATCAATTCACCCTATTGTTTGCTGTTCGGACGGATGACGATATTTTTGCGCTGGATCGTCTCATGGCACTGGCTGGCAGGTATGCAAACTTTACTTATGGACTAGTCGTGGCAGAGGGCCAAAGCAGGTTTTGCGCGCATCCGATGTTGATATCTGATTACATAAGGGCTTCATATCAGTCGCTTGTAGGATGGCGGGCGGTAGTAAGTGGGTCGCCTGGATTTGTCGCGGCGGCCACCGAAGCCTGTCGCGACCAGGGAATGCACTTGGATGACATTTCAGCGGATAGTTTCGTTGATGTGCAGGCTACGGTGGTAGAAGCAGAGTAGCGTTATGGCATACGCGAAACGTAGTATGGGCTGGGCGGTATAGAATGACTAAGACACTTTTTCTTGCAAGGTAATATGGCACGGACGAAATCTGACGAGTTCGATCACATTAAAGATCATGTACTAGCTTGCGCCATGAAGCTTTTTGCAGCCAAGGGCTTCGCAAACACAAACATTATCGAAATTGGCAAAGCCTGTAACGCTTCAAAATCGAGGATGTATCACTATTTTCCCTCGAAGGAGTCCATGCTGGAGACCATGCTTCGTAGTCATGTGGATGATCTGTTGGCCATTGTGTCTGATATAGCGCAAAAGGACGGCAATCCGGCGGAGGTTCTTGAGCTATATATTCGAGAGCACCTAGAGTATTACTACCGTAACAGCGAACGCCATTCGGTGTTGATACAGGATGCCGATCATTTGTCGGCAAAGGCTCGTAAAGACCTGAAGGCTGCCGAAGCGCGCCTTGTTTCGTTCTTGATTGCTATTTTGCAGCGGCTCAACAAAGCCCGTTACAGCGATCGGCACATAGCTGTGGCACATGCCATGTTGATATACGGGATGCTTAACTGGACTTACACCTGGTACAAACCTTCAGGCCATTTGTCGTTCGAAACCTTGGCACGTGAAGCGACGAGTCTTTGTCTTCACGGTATCGGTTGATACATGCTTCGCGCTGGAAGGAATGTTATCCGGTTTCTCATCTAGAAATTGACCGTCTAGATGGATTATTATAATGTTGTCAAAAAATAAGGGGGGGTCAGTGAATTTTTTTGCGCATCATCAGGAGCTATTGACGGAGGCTTGTCAGGCTGTGGCAAGCCGGCATTACTGGAGCGCCTACCCAGAGATGCACAATCACGCTCAGTATGGCGAACACTCTGAATCAGAAGGAAAAACAGCGTTCGACGAATTGCTTGGTCGCCCATTTGCACTTGATCAGTGGGCGGACGAAGGATGGATAGGCAATGAAAAATCGCCATACGGGTTTGCACTTGGCATTACTTATCCGAGGACAGGCGTCCATGCCTTGATTGACCGCAGTACTCGCGCATGGAACGAATGGCGTAAACAAGGTCCCGAAGTCTGGGTTGGTATCTGCCTCGAGATACTTCAGCGCCTGAATGCCCGAAGCGCAGAAGTTGCGCAGGCCGTGATGCACACTACAGGTCAACCATACTTGATGGCTTTTCAAGCTGGTGGCCCCCATGCGCAAGAGCGCGGGCTGGAAGCCGTGGCATACGCATGGCACGAAATGACCCGCATACCTGGCACAGCTGTTTGGGAAAAGCCTCAGGGGAAAAGGCCGCCACTTAAGCTGCACAAGCACTACAGTATCGTACCTCGTGGTATCGGCCTGGTTATTGGTTGTAGCACCTTTCCCACATGGAACAGTTATTCAGGTATTTTTGCCAGCTTGGCGACGGGCAATACGATTATCGCCAAGCCTCACCCCGCATCCATCCTCCCTTTGGCTATCACGGTGGGGATTGCACGCGAGGTCTTGGCTGAAGCGGGAATCAATCCGGATGTGGTGATGTTGGCAGTTCATGAAGAAGGCGATTCCGTTGCCGCTGATTTAGCGTTGAGACCGGAAGTTCGGTTGATTGATTTTACCGGCAGCCGGGAGAATGGAGACTGGATTGAGCGCAATGCACAGCAAGCACAGGTCTACACGGAGAAGGCGGGCGTCAACCAGATCATCATCGATTCCACGAACGATCTGCAGGCGATGGCAGCCAATATTGCGGTGTCCCTGACTCTTTACTCAGGACAAATGTGCACCGCCCCGCAGAATATCTACATCCCAAGGGAAGGGATAAACGTGGGTGAAGGCCGTGCGAGTTTCGATGAGGTGGCCTCTGCGATTGTCGGCAGTGTGAAGGCTCTGACCGTAAATGCGTCACGCGCAGTGGAGCTTACGGGGGCTCTTCAAAATGATCGGACATCGGCTCGCATCGATGCAGCCCGTTCTTTGGGCTACGGGGTAATGCTTGACAGCGTTGTTATCGAGCATCCGACTTATCCGGCGGCAACGGTGCGATCGCCACTTTTGCTGAAAGTATCGATAGGTCAAGAGGATCAGGCTATGAAGGAGTTCTTCGGGCCTATCTCATTCCTGATCGAAACACAATCAACCGAGCGCAGCATAGACATCGCAAGGCAGGCTTTGACTAAACACGGTGCAATGACGCTTTCTTTATATACGCGTAGCCGAAATATTCTGGATAAGGTTCAGGAGGCTGCAGAACTGGGTGGTGTTGCGCTATCGGTAAACATGATGGGGCCGGCGTTGGTAAACCAATCAGCGGCATTCAGCGATTTTCATGGCACTGGCGCGAATCCTGCGGCAAACGTGGCGTTGACTGATGCTGCTTTTGTTGTCAACCGGTTCCGAGTCGTACAAAGCCGAGTCCATGGTGGACTAGATGAAGGACTCTGAACATGGACCAGAATAACGAGATAAATGAAAAGGAGCTGGCGCAGGCAGTTGGCCGCTCCATGTTTGAACGTGACAATGCCTCGCGGTCTTTGGGCATGCGCATTACTAGCATCGGTCCGGGGCATGCTGTTATGGAGATGACTGTGCGGGACGACATGCTTAACGGACATGGCACCTGCCAGGGGGGATTCATGTTCACGCTGGCTGACAGCGCATTTGCATTTGCTTGCAATAGCTATAACCGCAATACAGTGGCCTCCAGCTGTTCGATCGACTTTCTCGCGCCGGCATGTAAGGGCGAAGTCTTGATAGCTGACGCTCGAGAAATGTCGCGTTCCGGACGCACTGGCGTTTATGACGTTAATGTTTTGAATCAAGCTGGGGTGCGAGTAGCCCTTTTCCGTGGGAAATCGTATGAAATCAAGGGGGCGGTGATCCCAATGTCTACGTAGCAGACCTGCGCCATCGGATTATCCAGGTGCATTTGATTATTTCTAGAAAACCAATATCAGGAGACAATATGAACTATAAGATTTTTACCAAGGCGTTTGTTGCGGCCAGCATAGTGCTGTCGGGCGTGTCTATTGCCGTAGCTGCCGAGCCGATCAGGATCGGCGCCGTTCTCTCCGTTACAGGTCCCGCCTCTTACTTGGGCGACCCTGAGCTGAAGACACTTCAGATTTATATCGATAAGATCAATACAGATGGGGGTGTTATAGGTCGCAAGATCGAATTGGTTCACTATGACGACGGTACTGCGGCAGCCAAGGCAAACAGCTTTGCGAAGCGGTTGATTGAATCAGACGGAGTTGATGCCATTATCGGTGGTACGACAACGGGCGCCACGATGGCCATGGTGCCGCTAGTTGAAAAGGCCGGGATACCCTTCGTTTCTTTGGCAGGCGCTATTGTGGTGATTGATCCCGTTAAGAAGTGGGTGTTCAAGACGCCCCATACTGATCGTATGGCTGCGGAAAAAGTCTTTGAAGACATGAAAAAGCGAGGCATCACGAAGATTGGCCTGCTTTCCGACACCGGTGGGTTCGGCAAGTCTGGTCACAAGGAGGCTAAGAACGTTATTGATAACTACGGCATTACCTTGGTCGCAGACGAAACTTATAATCCGACCGATACCGATATGACCGCCCAGCTTACTAAGATCAAGGGGGCTCCTGGGGTGCAGGCGATCTTTGTATTTGGTTTTGGTCAGGGCGCAGCCATCGTCACCAAGAACTACGGACAGCTGGGCATCGATATTCCGCTATACCAGTCTCACGGTGTGGCATCGGACGAATATGTGAGGCTCTCTGGCGAGGCTGCAGAAGGGGTCCGCATGCCAACGCCTGCCGTATTGCTGGCTAACGAACTGCCTGGGAATGACCCGCAGAAGCCGGTGGTCGTTGAGTACAACGAAACCTACCGTAGTGCCTATAAATCCGATCCCTCTACTTTTGGTGGCTATGCCTACGATGCGCTTGCGCTGATCGTTGATGCCATTAAGCGTGCCGACTCAGTAGATAAACACAAAGTGCGCAGCGCGTTGGAACAGACCAAAGGACTTATTGGGGCAACTGGTGAGTTCAACATGAGTCCGACTGATCACATGGGGCTGGACCTGACGGCCTTTCGTATGGCCGAAGTGCGCAATGGCGCTTGGAAGCTGCTGGACTGATCCGCTGCAGTCCTGACTATGTAGCAGCCGGCCCTTATTACCTAGGGCCGGCGATAACCACACATCTTTTGATATTTCGGAGATAGGCCATGGCCGACTTCCTTCAGTTTCTGTTTTCTGGGATTACGGTCGGTGCGGCTTATGCTCTTGCTGCATTGGGTTTTACCATCATCTACAACACAAGTGGCGTAATCAACTTTGCCCAAGGCGAGTTCATTATGTTGGGCGGTATGCTGTCGGCAGCGCTGGCTGCAGTAGGAATGCCACTATACGTGGCTATTGCTCTGGCAGTGGTAGCTACTGGCGTTGTCGGCTTGATCATTGAACGATTCGCGATCGAGCCTGCCAAAAATGCGGATGTTATTACGCTGATCATCATCACGATAGGTGCGGCACTGACAGTCCGAGGATTAATTCAGGTGGTGCTTGGAAAGGGTACGCGGGCCATCCCTTCTTTCTCCGGCGACGATCCAGTAACCGTGCTGGGCGCGACTATCATGCCCCAAAGTTTCTGGGTGCTTGGAGTATCGTTGCTCGTTGTGCTTCTGCTGGCATGGTTTTTTGGCAAGACTATGTTGGGCAAGGCTATGCTTGCGACCTCATACAACAAGCTGGCATCCCAACTGGTGGGAGTCAATACCCGACTGATCCTGTTGCTGTCTTTTGGGCTTTCTGCTGTTCTGGGCGCAGTAGGTGGTGCCATCCTGACCCCTATTACCCTGACCTCTTACGACATCGGGATCATGCTTGGCCTTAAAGGTTTTGTGGCTGCAGTGTTGGGAGGGATGGGCAGCGGAGCCGGCGTGGTGGCAGGTGGGCTTATTCTGGGAATAGCGGAGTCCATGACGGCAGGCTATGTGTCGTCATCGTACAAGGACGCAGTGCCGTTCGTTCTGATACTGTTGATCTTGTTGGTTAAGCCCAACGGTCTGTTTTCCGCAGCTTCGTCGGAGCGTGTATGAACAGCGATACATCCAACCCGCTGGGCATCTCGCCTGATAAGGTTTCCGGTATATCTGCCAACGTGGGTCGATATCAAGGCCTGATTGTATTGTTGGTGATATTGGCAGTACTGCCGCTGTTCTTCACCAACTCGTTTTACTACGATGTGGCGATTCGAATTGGCATCAATGCAATTATGGTCATTGGGCTAAATTTGCTTGTCGGGTATGCGGGGCAGCTTAGTTTGGGTCATGCCGCCTTCTTCGGCATCGGGGCTTACTTGTCTGGAATATTAAGTGGCAGTTTTGGGTGGCCTCCGCTGCTGGCATTGGCGGCCGGGGCTGCGGCAACGGGTGTTCTCGCCTATGTTATCGCGCGTCCGATCCTTCAGCTCAAAGGCTATATGCTGGCCATGGCTACTTTGGGCCTAGGTATCATCATTGCTATTGTGATCAGCAACGAAACACAGTGGACGGGCGGGCCGGACGGGATGGCCATTCCCTCCTTGGAGATTTTCGGCTGGGCTGTTTCTGGCGACCATGCATGGTATGCAATAGTTTTCGCTCTGTTGATGCTTGTCACATGGGGGGCATTGAATCTGATCGATTCTCCGGCTGGTCGTGCTTTGCGCGCCTTGCATGGCTCTGAGGTGGCGGCAGAGGTGGTCGGGGTAAACACCAGCGGATTCAAAGTTCGAATTTTCATTATGTCGGCGATGATCGCAAGCATAGCCGGCAGCCTGAGTGCCCACTACGTTGGTTTTATTACGCCTGAGATCGCCGGATTCACTCATTCGATTGAGCTCGTCACAATGGTTGTAGTGGGCGGAATGGCTTCGGTGTTTGGGTCAATCGTCGGCGCTGCACTGATTACACTGCTTCCGCAGTTGCTAGTCCATTTTGACGGTTGGGAAACACTAGTCTACGGCGTGGTGCTTACGGCGACCATGATATTTATGCCCAAAGGCTTGGTGCCCACACTGGCGGCGCGCTTTCGTAAGGGAGGCGCCTAACATGCTAACGATACGAAATCTAAGTAAGTCTTTTGGTGGAGTCCAGGCCGTTTCCAACGTCAATATCGAAGTTCAACAAGGCGCCATCCATTCAGTTATTGGGCCGAACGGTGCCGGAAAAACGACACTGTTGAATCTTATTTCGGGAATTTATACACCTTCTTGCGGCAGCATTTTACTGGACGATTCCCCCATTACGGAACTCAGCCCGGAAGGGCGGGCTAAGCGCGGGATGAGCAGGACGTTTCAGAACCTGCAAGTATGTATGAACATGGGCGCTCTGGATAACGTGCTGGTTGGCGCCCACTTGCGCCTGAATCATGGCTTGATCGCTGGAGCACTGCGTTCCCGTAGCTTGCGCGCCGCAGATATGGCATGCCGTCAAGAGGCTGCGAATTTGATGGAGTTTGTGGGGGTCGGCGAATACATCCATGCCGACGCCAGTCAAATGCCTTACGGTGCGTTGAAGCGGCTGGAAATAGGCCGCGCCTTGGCCGCCCAGCCGCGCATACTGCTGTTGGATGAGCCTGCTGCCGGCCTCAATCATACCGAGACACTCGAGATTGAGTGGCTTATTCAGAAGATCGCTGCCCAAGGGGTCACTGTTGTTTTGGTCGAGCACGACATGAAGCTCGTCATGGGGGTATCGACACATATCTCCGTGCTTGACTATGGCAGAAAGTTGGCCGAAGGGACGCCGCCGGAAATTCGCGCCAACCCCGATGTGATTGCCGCCTATCTTGGCCCATCCATATAGAGACTGCTATGTTTATCACAGATGATCAGAATCAAGACAGGGAGGTTATTCAGCCTTCGGGCTGTGACCTGGCTGTACTGCGAACAAGGGGCCTATCGGGCGGCTACGGGCGTACCCAGGTGCTGTATGACATCGATATGGACGTGGAGCAAGGTCAGCTTGTTGCGCTGGTGGGAGCGAATGGCGCAGGGAAGACGACATTGCTTCGCACCATCTCGGGTGTGCATCCGGCAAGCTCGGGGAGTGTCCATTTTCAGGATGCGAACATCACGGCGGTTTCTGCTGAATCACGTGTGCGTGCGGGTATCTGCCAAGTTCCTGAGGGCCGGCAAGTGTTTGGCCCGATGTCGATTGAGGATAACCTGCGGCTAGGCGCATATAGTCGCCCGAAAGACGAGATTCAATTCGGCCTGGAGCGCCTGTATGGAATATTCCCCATATTGGAAGAGAAGCGAAAGCTGCCGGCCGGCACCTTGTCTGGCGGGCAGCAGCAAATGCTTGCTATAGGGCGTGCACTAATGGGGCGCCCCAAGTTGCTGCTTCTAGATGAGCCCAGTATGGGATTGGCTCCGTTGTTGGTACAAGAGATCTTCCGCATCATTTTGAGCCTGAAAGAAGAAGGCATCACCATATTGCTGGTCGAGCAGAACGCCAAGGCGGCACTGTCTGTGGCCGATGTGGGTTATGTCATCGAAACAGGAAAGATCATACTGAAAGGTACGGGTGCGGAACTGTTGGATGATGAGCAAGTAAAGCGCGCTTACCTTGGAATGTAGCAGCGTGTTTATGGAGCATACTTATGATGGATGAATCAGATGGCATCAGTGTTCTGGAAGACCTGCTGCGCAACCGACATAGTTGCCGCGCTTTTTTGCCACGGCAGATCCCGCGGCAAACCATTGAGTCCATCCTTGGTGTAGCGCAGCGTACCGCTTCCTGGTGCAATACCCAACCATGGCAGGTGGTAGTCACGTCAGGTCAGGCGACTGACAGATTTCGGAAGGCCTTGGTCGATCAACTGAACGAAGGGTTGGAGAAGCCCGATTTTGACTTTCCGCTTGAGTATACGGGCGTCTACCAAAGCCGGCGAAGAGTCTGTGGATACCAGCTGTATGACAGCGTGGGTGTCAAGAAGGAGGACCGTGCTGCTTCCACCGTGCAGATGCTGAAGAATTTTGAGTTTTTCGGTGCGCCGCACTTGGCCATTATCTCGGCGCCAGCGTCTCTAGGTGTTTATGGAGCAGTCGACTGCGGAGCCTATGTAAATAACTTTATGCTGGCGGCTCACGGAGCCGGCGTAGCTACAATTGCCCAGGCTTCCTTGGCTCTATACGCCTCTTTCATCCGACAGTATTTTGATATTGATAGCGAGCGGCAGATTCTATGTGGCATATCGTTTGGCTATGAGGATGTTGATCATCCAGTGAATGGCTTTCGGACTGAGCGGGAAGATCTGGATAAGGTCGTTCGATGGGAAGGTGATCGGCCCGAGGAACAGTAACTTTAAAGGCCTCAAGGTTTCACTTTATACGTCAGCGAACAGGCGGCTCGGTACCGGCATCCGGCTCATGCAGCATGGACTGTATGTCCGAAGCCAGCAGCTCGTTCATGCGATCGCTGGTTTCCCTGCTGGCAATGACGAAGCGCTCTTCGTCGCTCCAGACTTGCGCCAATTCTTTGAATATCTTTTCGTCGTGATGACGGAACAGGCGGGCCGCGCGCGCCGCCTGCGCTCCGCCCATGCCCAGCGCCTCCAGCGCCTGGGCGCCCAGGGTAAGGCCGGCTTCGAAGGTTTCTCTTTCCACCACGTGGGCCCCCGCGTCCAGCAGGCGATAGGCGTGGCGCCTGTCGTAGGCGCGGGCCAGTATCTTCAGGTTAGGGAAATGGCTGGCGGCCAGTTCGACCAGTTTTTCGGCCTGGTCGCGGTCGTCAATGGCGATGATCAGCAGCTTGGCTTCGGCGGCGCCGGAGGCGCGCAGCAGGTCCAGGCGGGTGGCGTCGCCGTAGTACACCCGGCGCCCGAAACGGCGCACCAGTTCGACCTGCTCGGCGCTGGAGTCCAGCGTCGACGTCTTGTAGCCATTGACGATCAGCAGGCGTGCGGCGATCTGGCCGAAGCGCCCGAAGCCCGCGACGATGGCATCGGGGCGGTCGTCGAAGTTGCCGCTCTCAGGTTGTGCGGGCGTGGAAGAAAGGCTGTGCGAGCACCAGCGCTTGTAGCCGATCAGGGTTATTGGCGTCAGTGCCATGGAAATCGCCACGGCGGCCACCGCCATGGCCGAGATATCGGCACTGATCAGCCCCAGGACGGAGGCGATGCCCAGCAGGACGAAGGCGAATTCGCCGCCCTGGGCCAGGGCGACCGCCGTAAGTACCGCCGACCGGCCCTGCATGCCCGACAGGCGCGCGACAAGGTAGATGGCCACTGCCTTGATGACCATTAGGCCGGCCACGAACAGCGCCAGTTGCAGGGGCTGGGACCAGACCAGTTGCAGGTTGATGCTGGCGCCCACTGAGATGAAGAACAGGCCCAGCAGCAGGCCGCGGAAGGGCTCGATGTCGCCCTCCAGTTCGCGCCGGAATTCGCTGTCCGCCAGGACCACACCCGCCAGGAAGGCGCCCAGTGCGGGCGATAGCCCCACGGCTTCCATCAGCAGGGCCACGGCGACGACCAGCAGCAGCGCCGAGGCGGTGAATATTTCCCGCGAACGGGTGTTGGCGATGAAGCGGAAGGCGGGACGGGTCAGGTAGCGGCCCGCGCCGATGACCAGCAGGACCGCCGCGAAAACCGCCAGCGCCTGCACCCAGCCCGGGTGGCTGTCCAGCGGGCCTTGCCCTGCCAACTCCTGGCTTGCGCTTCCCGCGGCCAGTATCGGCAGCACGGCGAACATGGGGATGGTGGCGACGTCCTGGAACAGCAGGATGCCGAAGGAGGCGGTGCCGGCCGGCGTATTCTGCAGGCCTTTTTCCTTGAAGGTCTGCAGTACGATGGCCGTGGACGAGAGCGACAGGCACAGGCCCAGCGCCAGGGCGGGGCGCCAGTCCAGCCCTGCCGCCATGCCGGCCGCGGCCAGCGCCGCGCTAGTGACGACCACTTGCGCGCCGCCCAGACCGAAGAACACGCCGCGCATGCTCCACAGGACCGATGGGCGTACTTCCAGCCCGATCAGAAACAGCATGATGACGACGCCGAATTCGGCAAAGTGCATGATGCTGGTCTGGTCGTCCACCAGGTGGAGGACGAAAGGCCCGATCAGCAGGCCGGCGATAAGATAGGCCAGCACCGACCCCAGGCCCAGCCGCTGGGCGATGGGAACCGAAATGACGCCGGCCGTCAGGTAGATGAAGGCCAGCCACAACAAGCTTGTGCTTTCCATGTCGTCGATTCCGTGGGGTAAGGGGTTTGCGTCAGTGCCGCGTGGCCTGATTCGTGCGATTCAGCAGCCTGACCAGTTGCGCTTTCAGGCCGCTGGAAAAAATGGGTACGAACTGCTGCCGGTTGCGCTCGTCGGTGACGCACTTGATCTCGATGGACTGGCGTGTGAAGGCGTCTGTGTTGCGGGCGTTCTTCTCGTAGGCCTGCAACAGCTTGTTCGCCGCGGCCTGAGCTCGGAACAGCCGGGCTTCCAACTGTTCCTGCGTCTGGGCCGCGTAGTGATCGACCAGGTGTTCGATGTCGTCCAGGAACAGGTCGAGCGCGAAGTCGCCGCGGCAGTCGGCGCGTTCGTAACCCCAGGAGCGTGTCGTCATGTCAGCCTTGAAGAATGATGATGGGCCGGTTGCGGCCCGCAAAGCCTAGTTTATCGTGCGGGAGGCTTTTTCTTGCGCCTGGACTTCAAGAATGAGTTCTTCCAGGCGCGGGGTCGTTTGCAGCGACAGCACGGGCGTGCCGGACTTGCTGTCGTCGCGTTCGAGCCGCAGCGTGATGCTTTGGCCTTCGAATGCGCTCGGATTGGCCTGGATTTGCACGTACTGGTTCAGGAGCCGGTCCACGGCTTTCTGGGCTTCGTGCAATTGTGTGGCCAGCGAGGATTCGGCGTGCAGCTTGAACTGTTGTTCTATGGTCTTGGCCAAGTCCCAGCTGAAGAAAAGCAATGCGTTATGGCCGTGGCATTCGGGGTGCAGGAAACCCCAAGATTCATTTCTGGACGTAGTCAAATTTCTGTCTTCGGAATTAAGGTGTGGTGCGCTGCTTGAGCGTTTTGCCGTCGTAGGTGTAAACGTCGATTTTATCCGGCTTTTGCGTACTGGGGGTTTGCAGGGTCAGTACGCGGCCCTTGGCCGACACCTTGATGCGGTCGTTGCAGGATCCGAATTCCGGCGAGACCGTATAGCCTGATTTTTGCAGCACCACCCAGCGGTAGGCGATGGGACACAGATTGTTGCCGCTATTGATGGAGACCAGGGCGATCTGCGCCTTGGGCGTCTGGAAGGCATAGGTGATGTTGAGGATGCCGCGTATGGCCGGCGAGACATCGACATCGTCGATGCGCAACTGCGACTCGTACACGTATTCGTTGGTGGCGACGTGCAAGGTGCCGTAGGGTGTTTCAAGCTTAAGAAGCGAAGGACTGACGGGCCAGGTGACGGGTGAGGTCGCGGATGCCAGCAGGCTTGTGGCCATCAGCATCGCGCCAACCGCCCAGCTAGCGGTAGTAACAGCCATGGTGGGTTCCTGTGCAGAAACAAGACGACATGGAAAAGGGTGGCGACACTCGTTACAAATCATGCATTAGGTGCGCGCATTGTAAGGGTTATTACATTTCATTTTAAGCCCGCGCGCAAGTCGCCGGCGGCGGAGGGAAGCCGCCGCTGATTAGCCGGTGGTAGCCATCAGGTAGAGCAGGGCGATGGACATCAATGTGAAATAGACCACGATGCCGGCTATCAGGCTGCGCGACATCAGCTTGATGCGCTGCCCGAAAGAGGCACGCGCTTGCGGATTGCGGTGATTTCCCCAGAACCAGGTGACCGCCATGGCCAGCAGGCTGAGCAGGATAAGCCAGATTTTCATGCGGAGTTGGGCGGCTATGCCCGCTGTTATGTAAGTTTTACGTAAGTTTCAAATTGTATTTCTAATACTGAGCGCGAAAGCCTTGTATTTTTGCGCCGGAAATTCTAACTATTCAAGCCGTCGGTTCGAAGCTGGCGGTACGAGACAAAGTCACAGCATTTTTGCACTGCAAGCAGCAAACCGTTCTTTTGATTTTATCGGAATAGCATTCCCCCGTTCCTTCATGCCTGGCGCATGAATATATCGCTTGTGGATATCGCTTGACGATAGATTTTCCAGGGGATCACGAAGTTGAGTCGTTGTTTTGGCGCTTCCAAGCCGGCGTAGATCGATACGAAGCACATCAAGCAGTTTTTTTGCAATTCACAAAGGAGATTCAGGATGGATGACAACAAATCAGGCAAGGCTGGCGCAACAGGCATAGACCGCCGCTCCATGCTCAAGATGGGCGTTGCGGGCGCGGCGGGAAGCATGCTGCTTCCCGGGGCAGCCATGGCGGCCGAAGAGAAAAAGCCCGTGGGCAACTACCCCAAGGGCGTCGAGGGCGATTCGGTCTTTATCGGCCTGACCCTGGACATCACCGGCCCGTACTCGGCGCAAGGCGCCGACCAGCAGAAAGGGTACGAGCTGGCGGTTGAGCAACTGAATGCCGGCGCGGCGGAAATCAAGAAGATTTCGCCGTTGACCAAGAAGGGCGTGCTGGGCAAGACCGTGAAGTTCGGCGTGGCCGATGCGGAAACCAAGCCCAATACGGCCGTGCAGGCAGCCAGCCGCTTCATCCACGACAACAAGGCGATGATGATCTCGGGCAGCACCAGCAGCGCGGTGGCAATCGCACTGCAAAAGGTCTGCGACCGCGAGCGCACCATCTACCTGCCCGCCATCAGCGGTTCGAACGAAACCACCGGCGTCGACTGCCAGCGCTACGGCTTCCGTCTTTGCTATTTTGCCTATCCCGCATGCAAGGCCATCGCGCCGGTGCTGGCCAAGGCCCTGGGCAAGGACCGCAAGGCCATCTACCTGGTGCCCGACTACACCTACGGCCACACCACCTTCGATTCGATGAAGGAGTTCACCGAGAAGCAAGGCTGGAAGACGGTGGGCGAGCAGGTGCACCCCCTGGGCGCCAAGGATTACAGTTCCTTCCTGATCAACATCGCCAACAGCGGCGCCGACACCCTGGTCGTCATCGCTTACGGCGCCGATGCCGCGAACTCCATCAAGCAAGCCAAGCAGTTCGGCCTGCTCGACAAGATGAAGATCGTGGTGCCCTACATGTCGGCCTTCCTGGAAAAGGAAATCGGCGCGGAAATCATGCAGGGCGTGCACGGCGCCACCGGCTTCTGGTGGACCCTGGAAGACAAGTATCCGGTCGCCAAGGACTTCGTCACGGCTTTCGAGAAGAAATTCAAGGCCAAGCCGCGCGATTCCGCCTACATCGCCTACCTGCAGACCGCTCTGTGGGCCGATGCATGCGAGCGTGCCGGTTCCTTCTATCCGCCCGACGTCATCAAGGCCTATGAGGCCGGCCAGGTACGCCAAGGCCCTGTGGGCGACGTTACCTTCCGTGCCGGCGACCACCAGGGCGTCATCAACTTCCCCATCGTGCGTGGCAAGAAACCGTCGGACATGAAGAACCCCGACGACTATTTCGACGTCGTCGAGGTGGTGGATGGCAAGGCCGCATTGCCCGAACTTGGCGTGCTCGGCTGCAAGCTGGGCGCCTACGTCTGAGTTCATCGAACGTGTTCACGGGCATATAAATAAAAGGAGGCGCTTGAATGCCGAGCATGTCGTTGTTCTTATCGCAGCTATTCAACGGGCTTGCCACAGGCCTGTTGCTGGCACTTATCAGTACAGGCTTGACCATTATCTACGGCACGCTCGGCGTTGTTAACTTTGCGCATGGGGCCCTATTTGTAGTGGGGTCCTATGCGGGCTTTACCGCCTACGGCATGACCGGCTCGTTTGTTGCCGCCATTGCCGCGGGCGCGTTGGTCGCGCTGGTCGTAGGCCTGATCATCGAGCGCGGCCTGATGCGCATGTATTACGGCCGTCCGCCCGAAGACCAGATACTGGTCACTTTCGGCATAGGCATCATCCTGGTGGAGCTGGTACGGTCCATCTACGGCGGGATCAGCCTGTCGGTGCCCACCCCGGACTGGGGCCAAGGCGTGGCCCACATAGGCTCGCTGATCTATCCGCTGTACCGCCTGCAAGCGCTGGCCATCGCGGCCGGAACCCTGGCGGTGCTGTACTACGTTCTCTATCGCACCAGCCTGGGCCTGATCGTGCGGGCGGGGATCGAAGACGCGCAGATGGTCAACGTGCTCGGCATCAATGTCAAACGAACCTTCCTGCTGGTATTCGGCATCGGGGCCATGGCGGCGGGCTATGCCGGCGTCATTGATTCCCCCATCGTCACCCTGTCGCCCGACATGGGCCACCGGATACTGGTCGATTCCTTTGTGGTGGTCGTGATCGGCGGCGTGGGCTCCTTCCCGGGCGCCATCATCGGCGGCATCATCGCGGGTGAAATCCTAAGCCTTACCTCTATGTTCAATCCTGCATATTCTCATGTCATGCTGTTTGTGGTCATGGCTCTGGTCCTTATCTTCCGGCCGCAAGGCTTGATGGGACAGGAGGGTCGCGAATGAGCACGCATAATCAATCATTCGTGCGCCGGCAAACGGGCGAGATCATCGTGGGCGTCTGCCTGCTGGCCGCGCCTTTCGTGCTGCCCCATCTGGGCATGAGCGCCGACCTGCTGACCCGCATTCTGATCTGGGGCCTGTTCGGCCTGGGCTTCGACCTGCTGTTCGGCTATACCGGCCTGCTGTCCTTCGGGCAGTCGGCGTTCTACGGCACCGGCGGCTTCGTGGCGGCCTACCTGCTGACCTCGGGCATCGTTCCCCATATGCTGGGAGCCCTGCTGGTGGGCGTGATCGTCGCCGCGGTGGCGGGCCTGGCCATAGGCTACCTGACCTTGCGGCGCACGGGCATCTATTTCGCCATGAGCACCCTGGCTTTCGGCGAGATGTTCTACTTCCTGGAGAACTCCCTGTTCAAGACGTACACAGGCGGGGAAAACGGCATCGCCGGCGTTCCTCCTCCGGAAATAGCCTTGGGTTTTGTCACCATCAAGATATCCAGCGGCTGGCCGATGTACTGGTTCGTGGCCATCTTCTTCTTCCTGGGTTATCTGGTCGCCCGCCGCATCGTGCGTTCGCCGTTTGGCGCGGTGCTCAAGGCCATACGGGGCAATCCCAAGCGCGCCATGGCGCTGGGCCATGCCATCCAGGGCTACAAGCTTACGGTCTTTGTGATCGCGGCGGCCTATGGCGGTCTGGCCGGGGGCCTGCTGGGCGTGTTCCAGTCCTACATGCCGCCGGACGCCTTCTCGCTGGACACTTCGGCGCAACTGGTCATACAGACCGTCATGGGCGGCGCGGGCACTTTGCTGGGCCCCTTGTTCGGCGCGACGATCTGGCTGTACCTGTATGAGGGACTGCAGCAGTTGTCCAGCGTCGGGGCCTATTGGAAGCTGATACTGGGCATCGTGTTCGTGGTGCTGGTCACGGTGTTTCGCCATGGCGTCGCCGGCGGGGTGCTGGGCTGGATGCAGCGCCGTCGCAAGACGACCAAGGTCATTGACCCCGAAGCCAATGTCGAAGCAATGGCGCAACTGGACATCGTGCCGCCCATCTCCAGCCGCAGCGGCGCGCCGGTGCTGGAAGCGCGCGGCATCACCAAGCAGTATGGCGGCCTGACCGCCGTCAGCGACGTGACCTTCTCGCTGGCAGAAGGCGAAATGCGCGGCGTCATCGGCCCGAACGGGGCGGGGAAATCCACCTTCTTTGCGATGCTAGCCGGCGAGCTGGCCACCAGCAAGGGGCAGGTGTTCTTCCGCGGCCAGGAAATCACGGGCATAGGCGTCACGGCGGTCTGCCAACTGGGCATGAGCAAGAGCTACCAGATCAATCAACTGTTCGAAGGGCTGACGGTCCGGCAGAATGCGATGATCCCGGTGCTGGCGCGCAGCCGCGGCAAATTCCGCGTCGACATGCTGCGCGGCCTGCATCATTCCAAAGCCCTGGATGAACAGGTGAATGCCGCCATCGAACTGGTCGCCTTGACGCATCAGGCCGATACGCTGGTGTCCGAGCTTTCCTACGGCGAGAAGCGCCGCCTGGAAATCGGCCTGGCCCTGGCCACCGGCGCCAATGTGCTGCTGTTCGACGAACCGCTGGCCGGTTTGGGACCAGAGGAGCGCGTGCACGTGGTGGCGTTGCTTAAATCGATACGCAAGGGCCGCAGCATGGTCATCGTCGAGCACGACATGGATGCCATGTTCGAACTGGCGGAGCGTATTACTGTACTTTATGAAGGCCGCAAACTGGCGGAAGGCACGCCCGACGAAATTCGGGTGGATCCGGCAGTCCAGGCAGCATATCTCGGAGGGATGGACGAGCATGAGTCTGCTTGAGGTCGATAAAATCAATAGCTACTATGGGGATTCCCATATCCTGTTCGACGTGTCCATGCGCGTGGAAGAGAACGAGGTGGTGGCCTTGCTGGGGCGTAACGGCGCCGGCAAGAGCACCACGCTGAAGTCCCTGATGGGCATGGTGCAGCCCAAGAGCGGCATCATCCGCCACAATGGGGCCGAGGTTCAGGGTCTTCCGCCGTACGAGCTCGCCAAGCGGGGCATCCAGTTGGTGCCCGAAGAGCGGCGCATCTTCGGGCAGATCACGGTGCAGGAGAACCTGCAACTGGCCGCCATGAGCGCCGAGACGTCGCGGACGCTGGATGAAATCTACGAAACCTTCCCGCGCCTGGCCGAGCGCAAGCGCAATCGCGGCAAGCAGTTGTCGGGCGGCGAGCAGCAGATGCTGGCCATCGCCAGGGCGATGATACGCAACGCCAACATCATCATGCTGGACGAGCCCTTCGAAGGCCTGGCCCCGCTCATCGTGCGCGATCTTATCCAGGTCTGCCGAGACCTGGCGGAAAGCGGGAACACCATCGTCATTGTGGAGCAGAACGTCCATGCGGCCTTGTCGCTGGCCGACCGCTGTTATCTGCTCAACAACGGTCACATGGTTTTCGAGGGCACACCGGACCAGTTGCGCGAAGACAATTCGGTGATACAGAAGTATCTGGGGGTCAAGGTCTAGGCCGGGTCCCGCAGTGGCAGTGAAAGAGGGCGGCTTGGGCCGCCCTTTTTTTCGGCGCCGCTAGCTGTCGCGAGGCTGATGTATCCCCACTCAAGAGTCGTCAGCGGGCTTCAGGATGCGTCTGGTGGCGGCGTCGGCGGGGAAAAATGCCTCGATGGCGATCTCGGACAGAAGAACGTCGCGCGGCGTGCCGAACATGGTTGTTGTTGACAGGAAGGAGAGCAGCCCCGCCTCGGTCTTGAGCTTGAGTGGCACGAGAACCCCGCCAAAGTCGGTGGGCGCAACGGACGAATCATCATCGCCAACGGGATAGGCCGCCAGTTCGTGCATGAGGCCGACCAGCACATCGTCGCGGGTTGCGGCGATCTGGCGACGCAGCCGGTCGAGGAGATGGCTGCGCCATTCAGCCAGGTTGGCGATGCGTGGCGCAAGGCCGCCTGGATGCAGGCTGAGCCGTAGCGCGTTCACCGGCGCCGCCAGCAAGCTCTGATCCTCCACGCCGGCGAGCAAGGGAGCGAGCGCGTCGTTGGCCATGACGAGATTCCAGTGTCGATCCACGGCGAGCGCCGGAAACGGCTCATGACCTTTGAGTATCATTTCTATCGCATCGCGCGCGTTGGCCATGGCCGGGTCGTCCAGGCTGTGCTCGCCGAAGAACGGCGCGAATCCAGCCGCGAGCAGGACCGCGTTGCGTTCACGTAGGGGGATATCCAGCCGTTCAGTTAGGCGCAGCACCATCTCCCGGCTCGGCCTCGACCTTCCGCTCTCGACAAAGCTCAAATGACGCTGTGAGATTTCCGCTTCCAGAGCCAGCTCGAGTTGACTCATGCCCCGGCGCTGGCGCCAGACGCGAAGATAGTCGCCGGTTTGCAGTTCCGCTGTCGTCATCCCTTGGTTGTCTCCAGAGCTGTGGCAAGGCTGGCTGTAGTATACGGTCGGCAATTACTTCGTGGGTAATCGACGCCACTACGTGGGTGATTAAAAATAACTGTACTAAATCACCCTTGACCAACACTCGCGAGGAGTTTGCCATGTCCACCGCTCACATTCGTCTTCAATCGCTACTGGCCTTCGACGCCGCCACATGCATAGCCATGGGAGCGCTGTTGCTGGCGGCCTCCGACACCATCGCCGTGCTCACGCATCTGCCGGCGTCGCTGCTGTTCTGGGCCGGCGCCGCGTTGTTGCCTATCGCTGCCGTTATCGGGGGCTTGTCGCGCATTCGGCAGACGCCGCGTTGGGCGGTCATGGTGGTCATCGCAGGCAACGCGGCTTGGGGGCTGGCCAGTATTGCCTTGCCCGTCTTGGGGCTGGTACAGCCCAACGCACTGGGCTGGGTCTTTCTGCTGGGTCAGGCCGCGGTCGTCCTGCTGCTGGCGGTGCTGGAATACGGCACGCCGACCACCAACTTAGCCACTCGCTGAATTAGAGGAACCCCCTTAATGGCCGCCTGCATCGGCTCGAGCTTCGCCTGACCGGGCAATTACCTCGACTATTGCAACACTGAGTGCCATGGAGCCCGGCTACTGCCGGGCTCCGCGCAGAGGTATCATATCGGTCTACGCGCGGCTGGACATATCGGCCGCGGACGGAGGAAGGGACGCTTTCAACCTCCGGTACTTTCATGTCTAGAGGTTATCGAGGTTATTTTATGCGGCCTGACCATGGCGCTGAATCGGGCGTTTCCGAAGTTGATCCCGCCGTCGTGCGCCCCGTCCATTCGGGCGGCTACCAACTGAACTACATTACGTCCAGCAAGCTGCCTACGCCGTGGGCGACGTTTTCCATTCATGTGTTCGTCGATCCCGCGACCGCCAAAGAGCATGTCATGCTGACATTGGGCGATGTGGCGGACGGCGCGCCGGTGCTGGCGCGCGTCCATTCCGAATGCCTGACGGGCGACGGCCTGTTCAGCCAGCGCTGCGATTGCGGCGCGCAATTGCAGACCGCCATGCAGGCCATCGCCGCCGAGGGGCGCGGCGCCTTGTTGTATTTGCGCCAGGAAGGGCGCGGCATAGGTCTGGTCAACAAGATACGGGCATACAAGCTGCAGGACGAAGGCGCCGACACGGTCGAGGCAAACGAGCAACTGGGTTTTCCCGCCGACATGCGGCGCTACGATCTGTGCAAGCCCATGCTGGAGCGTTTCGGCATACATGCGCTGAAGCTGATGACCAACAACCCGCGCAAGGTGAATGCCATGGAGAAGCTGGGCATCCAGGTGGCCGAACGCATCCCTTTGCAGGTCAATCGCAACCCCTTCAATGAAAACTACCTGAGCACCAAGGCCAGCAAGCTGGGCCATTGGCTGAAAGAGCGGACTTAACGCGCTGTCGGGCTTGTTTTTGAAGGGGCTCAGACCTCGGCCATGAAGCGCATCTTGAAGCGCCGGCCCTTGATGTTGCCGGTGCTCAGGCGGGCGTAAGCCTGCTTGGCGATGGCGCGTTCCAGGGCCACGAAACTGACGAACTCGAAAATATTGATCTTGCCGATCTGGTCGCCCGCGAAGCCGGCGTCCTTGGTCAGCGCGCCCAATATATCGCCGGGGCGCAGCTTGTCTTTCTTGCCGCCCTGTATGCACAGGGTGACCATGGGCGCGCGCAGCCGGCCGCCGGGGGCGGGCTTGAGGCTTTTGGGATTGGACCAGACTATCGCTTGGCCCTGATACTGTTCGATTTGATTGGCCCAGCGCATTTCATGCGGGGCGCACAGGCTTAGCGCCAGCCCGTGTTCTTCACGTCGGCCAGTGCGCCCGATGCGATGAATATGCACCTCGGGATCCGGAGTGATCTCCACGTTGATCACGGCGTCCAGCCCATCGATGTCCAGGCCGCGCGCCGCCACGTCGGTGGCGACCAGCACCGAGCAGCTGCGGTTGGCGAACTGCACCAGCACGTCTTCGCGGTCACGTTGCTCCAGGTCGCCATGCAGCGCCAGGGCGCTGAATCCACGTGCGTCCAGGTATTCCGACAGCTCGCGGCATTGCGCCTTGGTATTGCAGAAGGCCAGGGTCGATTCAGGGCGGAAGTGCTCCAGCAACTGGGCCACCGTTGCGTGGCGGCGGTCGGCGTCGATTTCATAGAAGCGCTGCTCGATGCGGCTGGCGTCGTGCACCGATTCCATCTTGATCTCGGCCGGCTTGTGCAGGAAGCGGGCGCTGGCCTTGCGGATGTCGTCGGCATACGTGGCGGAAAACAGCAGCGTCTGCCGTTTGGCGGGACATGCCTTGACGATCCTCGCCACGTCGTCGTAGAAGCCCATGTCCAGCATGCGGTCGGCCTCGTCCAGCACCAGGGTGTGGACGGCGGCCAGGTCGACGCTATTGCGTTCGATGTGGTCCATCAACCTGCCCGGCGTGCCGACGGCGATATGCGCGCCGAATTTCAGCGATTCGGATTGCGGCCGGATGGGCGAGCCGCCGCAGAGCGTGACGACTTTGATGTTGCCAAGAGCCCGGGCCAGCCGGCGCAGTTCCTGGGCCACCTGCTCGGCCAATTCGCGCGTGGGGCATAGCACCAGCGCTTGAATGGCGAAAAGAGAGGGATTCAGCCGGTGCACGATGCCCAGCCCGAAGGCGGCGGTCTTGCCGCTGCCGGTCTTGGCTTGCACGATCAGGTCGCGGCCATCGAGGACCTGGGGCAGGGCTTCAGCCTGGACGGGCGTCATCGACAGATAGCCCAGGGTATCGAGATTGTCGAGAACGGCGCGCGCCAGGGGCAGCGTGGAAAAGGAAGGAGAGGTCACAAGAGGCCTGGAATAGCAAGAATCCGGCCCCGCGCCAGGATGGGCGCGAGGTCGGATGGCAGGCCAGATTGTAGCGCCTGTCAGGCGGCCTGGGCCGTTTCGGGGTCGAAGGCCTGGGAGGCCAGGACTTTGATGCACTCGTCGGCCGTCTTGAAGGCTTGCGCGCGGCTGTCGGGGCCCATGTCGGTGCCTTCGGCGCGCACGATGCGCACGTCGGTGATGCCGAAGAAGCCGAATACCGTCTTCAGGTAGGTTTCCTGGTGCTCCATGGCGCGTCCCGCTTCGCTGTTGGAGTAGACGCCGCCGCGACTCAGCGCTGCAATGACGGTTTTACCCGAGGCCAGGCCGACCACGCCGTTTTCGGTGTACTTGAACGTCCGGCCGCCTTGGGCCAGGCGGTCGATCCAGGCCTTGAGCTGCGAAGGAATGGAAAAGTTGTACAGCGGAGCGCCAACGACGATGACGTCGGCGGCCAGAAACTGGGAGACCAGCGCTTCGGAAAGCTCGTTTTCCTTGCGTTGGGCGTCGGTCAGCGCTTCGTTCGAGGGAGGCAGGCGAAAGCCCATGGCGTCGCGGGAAAAGTGGCTGGGAGTGTCCTCGGCCAGGTCCAGGTAGTCGACCTGGGTGTCGGGGGTGTCGGCCAGCCATTGGGCGACGGTGTCCTTGGTCAGCTTGCGGGATACGGAATTCGCGCCATTGATGCTCGAATCGACATGTAGCAGTTTCATAATCAGCTCCGGTGTTTGTGTGTTGGGTCAGGTGTATGGCGTAATTATGAATTGATGCCCTCTTATTGATAAGTTGCCTATAGTGCGATAGATTGTCCTACTTATGTACCTAATCTAAACAGAGGGTCGGCATGCAGGACTTGAACGATATGCTTTACTTTGCCGAGGTCGTCAGCCAAGGCAGTTTTGCCGCCGCCGGGCGGTCGCTGGGGTTGCCCAAGTCGCGCCTGTCGCGCCGGGTCGCCCGACTGGAGGACGAACTGGGCGTGCGGCTGCTGCAGCGCACGACGCGCAAGCTTTCCCTGACGATGGCCGGTGAACTCTATTACCGGCATTGCACGGCCCTGCGTGAAGAGGCCGAGGCGGCGGCTGCCGCAGTGGCGCAAATCCAGACCGAACCGCGCGGCATCATCCGCGTGGTCTGCCCCGTGACGCTGGTGCAGACCGTAATCGGCCCCATGCTGCCTGACTACCAGGCGCGTCACCCGCAGGTCCAGTTGCATATGCAGGTCAGCAACCGTGTGGTCGATCTGGTCGAAGAGGGTGTGGACGTGGCCTTGCGCGTGCGCAGCTCGCTGGCCGACAGCGGCAGCCTGGTGGTCAAGCAGTTGGGCCAGTCGCTGGGCGTGCTGGTGGCCAGCCCGGCGCAACTCCAGCGGCAGGGGGCGCCCCAGCTTCCCAGCGACCTGACGCTGCTTGATTCGGTGGCCATGTCGGTCAGCGATGGCCGGGCCTTCTGGAAGCTGTTCGGCCCCAACGGGGCGCAGTACACCGTAACGCACAAGCCGCGTCTCGTGGCCGACGATCTGCTGACCTTGAAATTCGCCATCGAGGGCGGCGTGGGCCTGGGTGTTCTGCCCGACTACATGTGCCGCGACGAAATCGCCGACGGCAGGCTGGTTCCGGTGTTGCCCGGCTGGGCGCCGCAACCGGGCATCATCCATGCCGTCTTCGCCTCCCGCCGGGGATTGGCGCCGGCGGTGCGCTCCTTCCTGGATTTCCTGGGTGAGCGCCTGACGCCCGAGGCGTCGGCGTCGGGGCGGTGGGCTTGATCTTGCCGCGCGGGGCGTCTGGCGCTTATCGCCGTGCGCATTTCTCCGTGGGCGGGATGATGCCCCAGTTCAGGTCTATCAGCGGGCTTTTTTCCGACGACCATGGCGTGCTGACCGTGCCTTGCCAGCGCGCCTGCTCGAACAGCCGCAGCAATTGTGGATCGGGCTCGCCTTTGGTCAGCCGGCTGTAGACCAGCAGGGCGCCGCAATCGAGCGCCGTCGCGCGGTCCAACCAGGGGGATTCCTCGTAGCGGCCGTTGATGAATACCTGGGCCTGAGGCCCGCGGTGGATGGCGATGTTGCCGCCCAGCCAGGTGTCGGACGCGATCAGCGTCAGGGGATGCTGGCCTGCGTGCTCGCGCCAGATGGCGCCCATTTGCGCGGAAATGACGGCGCCCGGAAACATCGATCGTGTATCGCGTCCGCTATACCAGGCCAGGGGCCCGCGTCCAACGGCGTAGCCGACGGCCATCAGCACATGTACCGCGATGACTACGATGGCGATCCGGCGCAAGGTCTGGCGTTCGTCGCCGGAAATACGCCACAGCGCATAGAAGCCGAAGAGTATGAAGAAAGTGGTGCCCCAGGACGCCACCAGCCGCGTGCCCAGCAAAGCGGAAACCAGCACGGTGGAAAGGAATGGCGTCAGGCCCACCCACAACAGGAAAGAGCGGTCCCAGGACGATAGCTCAGACGCGTAGTATTTTTTTCGCTCGACCTGGGCATCCACAGTGTAGACGGCGCGCGGCGTGGTCTTCCGGGTCCACCAGGCCCAGGCCAGCCAGACCGCCAGCATAGGGCTCAGGCGCGCCAGTTGATCCAGGGTGAAGTCCAGGATGTGCTTGAAGGCGTCCAGGTAGCCGCTGGTGTCCAGCGAGCTGTCGGCGTAGCGCAGGGGCTGGAATGAATGGATGGCCAGCCAATAGACGTGCGGTGAAACCACGAGCAGGAAGGCGGCCAGCGCCAGGGCCAGGCCCTTCAGGTTGCGCGCGTCCTTGAAGCTGCCTTGGCGCAACATGAAGCACAGAAAGGCCGTGAACTGTATGACGGCGCTGTACTTGGTCATGGTGGCGATGGCGCTGATCGCGCCCAGCCACAGCCAGGTGCTGGCACGTTGGTGGCGCAGGGCGCGGTAGAACAGCCAGGTGGCGGCGGCGATGGACCAGAGCTGTACGGTGTTGTGGTTGTAGATGGTGCCGCGCAAGGAAAAATAGATGCTGGTCGATACGATCAGCATGGCGATGAAGGCCTTGCGCGGCGTGGTGAATTCGCAGCCCAGCTTCCATACGAACCACAGCGCCAGCGCGGAAAAAAGCTGGCCGGCAAAAAAGGTCAGCCATACCGGGCGGCCGAATACCTGGGTAAGGATGTGCATGAACCATGACGGCACCGGCGGGTGCTTGTAATAGCCCAGCTCCAGGCTGGACGCCCAGACCAGTTCCTCCATGCCGTCCAGGTCGGGTGCGCGGTGGCTGACGGCGCAAAGCAGGGTCCATAGCGCCACCATGCCCAGCAGGAAGAGGAATACCCGCAGGCTCAGCGCGCGCGCGCCGCCGGTGCCGGCGGCCTCTTGTGTCGATTCGGCGTTGATGTTCATGAACTTGCGGCTTTCCTTTTCATGCCCCGGTTTTCCTTAATCTTGCTTGAGCGTGCGCCGGGCGAACAGCGCGCACATGCCGATGAAGCAGGCCAGCCCGATCAGCTTGGCCGTATCGGCGAACCCCGCGCCCGCCAAGGCAAGCGGGGAATCGCTGCCGCCCGAACCTACCGACACAACGATGATCATGGCCAGCACGACGCCCACCAGGCTTTCGCCGACGATGAGGCCCGATGCGAACAGCGTGCCGCTGCGTTCGGCCTGTTCCTGCCTGGAGGCGGGGTCGATGTTCGCCGCCGCGGCCTGGGCGGCTACGCGGCGTTTCACGTACCAGGAAATCAGGGCGCCCACGAACAGGGCGACGACGATGGAGGGAGGAAGATACAGGCCCATGGCCACCGCGAGCGAGGGCAGGCGGCAATGCCGCGTGCAGCGCCCCAGCACGATGTCGGCAACGATGACGGCGATGCCCGCGCCTATGCCTATCAGTATGTAGGTCCAGTCCAGCGTATGCGCGAACAGGCCGGTGGCTATGGTGATCATCAAGGTGGCCTGGGGCGCCGCCAGGGCCTGCGAGGCGTCCATGTCGGCGCGCGGCAGGGCGCCCAGGAATCCGTAGGCGTTGTACAGCAGTTCCAGCACCGGCGGAATCGCCATGGCGCCGACCACGCAGCCTATGATCAGCGCGGCCTGCTGCTTCCAGGGCGTGGCGTGCACCAGCCAGCCGGTCTTCAGATCTTGCAGGTTGTCGTTGGAAATGGCCGCCACGGCGATGACGACCGAGGTGCAGAAAATCGCCAGTGCGGTAAAAAAGCGCACCTGGCCGGGGTCGCCCAGCAGGCCTTGCGATTGGCCGATGGCGATGAAGATCAGCGAGACCGCCAGGATGGAAATGATGGCAATGCCCGAAATTGGGCTGGCCGACGAACCGACCAGGCCGGCCATATAGCCGCAGGCGGCGGCCACCAGAAAGCCCAGCAGAAAAGCCAGCGCCGTACTTGTCAGCACCAGCGTCCAGGCTGCCGCCGCCGGCAGGCCGGCGTCCGCGACGAAGGAATGGAAGGTGGCGCTCAGCAGCACCAGCATCAGCAAGGTAATGCGCAGCATGGACTTGGGTGACAGATCGGTGTCGGTGCGCGCCTGGCTGGAGGCTGCGCCCGAGCCGCTTTTCAGCACCGAAAGCGATATCTTCATGCCCTCGTACATGGGCTTGATCAGCGTGATCAAGGTCCACAGGGCGGCGATGGCGATCATGCCGGCGCCGATCAGCCTGACCTTGGAAACCCAGACCTCGTTGGCGTAGGCGGCCATGGTGGCGCCTTCCGGCATGGGCGCCAGGGCCGTCAGCCAGGGCACGGCCACGCCCCAGGACAGGAAAACGCCGAACAGCATGGCCAGGCCGCCCACGATGCCCACCAGGTAGCCCGCGCCGACCAGGGCGAAGGAGAAGCCCATGGGAACCTGGAAGATGGCGCGCCCGGCGCTGAACCAGTAGCTGGCGCCGTCAGCGGCGAGCTTGAAGCCGTTGGCCAGCAGGCTGAAGCCGCCGGCGATGGCGGTGCCCGCCAGGATTTGCCCCAGGCCGTTGCCGCGCGCCGGCTGTGAGCCATTCGCCAAGGCTTCGTCCTGAGGATTTCCGGCGCGCAGTATCTCGGCGGCCGCCACGCCTTCGGGATAGGGCAGGTCGCTTTTCACGACCAGCGCATGGCGCAGCGGCACGGTGAAGACGACACCCAGTATGCCGCCGCAGGCGCAGATCATGGCGGTCTGCAACATGGGAAAGCCTTGCCAGTAACCCATCATCAGCAGGCCGGGCAGCACGAAGATGATGGACGACAAGGTGCCGGCCGCCGACGCCTGGGTCTGGACGATGTTGTTCTCCAGTATGTTGGAGTCGGCAAAGGCGCGCAGCAGGGCCATGGATATCACCGCCGCCGGAATGGACGAGGCGAAGGTCAGGCCCACCTTCAGGCCCAGGTAGACGTTCGAGGCGGTGAAGATCAGGGTGATGACGGCGCCGAGCACGATGCCGCGCAGCGTAAGCTCTTTCAAAGACGGGTCAAAAAACGACATGGACGTGTTGCGGGAAGTCATAAGCAGCGCGAAAGCGACGATGTTTGATATGAGTCAAAGCCGGTGGGCTGGAAGCAGGGCAAATTGTAAGCGTAGTTGTCGTGCAAGCGTCGAAGTTTTTAAACAAAAGCAAGAATGCATGATTTATATGCATTTGAGCGCCATGGCGGGCCGTAGAGGCGTTCCGCCCAGGAAATGGGAAATATCATGAAAGCCTTGTTAGCGTTTTTCACACTGGCCTTTTCGCTGGTTCTGGGGGCGCCGTCGTTTGCGGCGCACGGTGACCCTCCAGTCAGGGGAGACGTCACCTATAAGCCCGATGTCACGTTTACCTTGCGCACCAATATCGCCGACGGCAAGCTGGTGTTCGTGGGCGATGCCGGCCCCATCGCGGGCAAGATCAACCCCGACCTGAACGTGCCCTCGGACGCCGTGGTACAGATCAACATCATCAACGGCGACGGCGCCATTCACGACATCGCGGTGCCCGAGTTCGGCACCAAGTCGGACCAGATCACCGGCAAGGGCTCCGCCACCGCCGTTGTGTTCCGCGCCAACAAAGACGGCACGTTTGAATACCTGTGCACCTTGCCGGGCCACAAGGCTGCCGGCATGTTCGGCAAGCTGATCGTGGGCGAGCCCCAGAAAGCCGTTGAAAGCACGGCGTTGGATATCGCCCAGGACCCCACGGCGGTCGGCAAGCCGGTTGGAAAACGCGGCCCGCAAACGCTTACCGTCAACCTGGAAACCACCGAAGTCATCGGCCAGCTATCCAGCGGCAGCACCTACCGGTACTGGACGTTCAACAACAAGGTGCCCGGCCCCTTCATTCGCGCGCGGGTCGGCGACACCATCAATGTGAATCTTTCCAATGCCAAGGAAGCCTCGCACATCCACTCGGTGGACTTCCATGCTGTGACGGGCCCCGGCGGCGGCGCGGCGGTTACCCAGGTCGCTCCTGGCCAGACCAAGAGCTTCACCTTCAAGGCACTGCATCCCGGCCTGTATGTGTACCACTGCGCAACCCCCATGGTGGCCCAGCACATCACCAACGGCATGTACGGCATGATCCTGATCGAACCCGAAGGCGGCTTGTCCAAGGTGGATCGCGAGTTCTACGTGATGCAGGGCGAGCTCTACACCGCGCAGAAGCATGGCGCGCAGGGCCTGCAGGAGTTCTCGCTGGAAAAATTGCTGGATGAAAAGCCCGAGCACCTGATGTTCAACGGCAGCATGAGCGCCTTGTCCGATAAGTACAAGCTGCAGGCCAAGGTCGGCGAGAACGTCCGCATCTTCTTCGGCGTGGGCGGCCCCAACCTGACGTCCAGCTTCCACGTCATCGGCGAGGTGTTCGACAAGGTGTATGACCTGGCATCCTTCACCAGCCCGCCCTTGACCGACGTGCAGACCACGCTGGTTCCTCCCGGCGGCGCCACCATGGTGGAGTTCAAGGTCGACGTTCCGGGCAACTACATCCTGGTCGACCATGCCTTGTCGCGGATGGAGAAGGGCTTGTCCGGTGTCCTGTCGGTTACCGGCAAGGAAGACCACAGCATCTTCCATTCCAAGGAAAAGATCGATCCGGCATCGGGTCACTAAATCAGAAAGCCGCCGGCGGGTCCGGCGGCTTTCTGAACGGAATGCGACAAGAACGGCGGACTTTCGGGTCCGCCGTTCTTGTATTTGCGTCATTTGTATAATCGTATACAATTCTACGAAATTCTCGGGAGGCGTTCATGGAATGGCTTTTCAATGAAGTCGGCGAAGGCGATTTCGCCGAAATAAAGAACACATCGTTGGGCAAGCTTGTGCGCGATCAATTGCTCAGCCAGATATTGGCCGGCGTATTCGTGCCGGGCCAGGCTTTGAGGGAATCCGAGCTGGTCGAGCAGTTGAAGGTATCGCGCGTTCCGGTGCGCGAAGCGCTGCGCGAATTGGAAAGTTCCGGCCTGGTGGTGTCGCGCAAGCATTCCGGCGTGTATGTCCGCGAACTGAGCGACACCGAGGTGCGCGACCTGTACGATTTCAGGGCGCTGCTGGACAGCCACGCGGGGCGCATCGCCTCGCAATTGCCGGCCGAGAGACGCCACCAGCTCGTCGAGGCCCTGGAAGCCAGCACTGCCGCCATGGACACGGCCAACGAAGCGCAGAATTCGCAAGCCTATTACCGCGAGAACCTGCGCTTCCATTGGCTGTTCATCGAATATGCCGGCAACAAGGAAATCGCCAAGGCTTACCGCGAAGTCATACAGAAGCTGCACCTGTCGCGCTTGAAGAACCTGTCCACGGCGGCGTATCGCGAGCGGTCCAATGCCGAGCACAAGCAGATCGTCAAGGCGCTGCACGATTCCAAGACCCTGGCCCATGCGAACTACTGCGCCGAATTGCTGGATCACCACGTGATCAATGCGCACGACCGGCTGCATGGCCTGCAATAAGCCTCTGCTGGATAGAAAACCAACACCACCTCCTTATATATTCGGAGACAAACCATGAATCGTCGTTCCTTCCTGATCAGCGGCGCGGCCGCAGCGACCCTGCCCTCGCTGACCTTTGCGCAAGGCGCCTTTCCGTCGCGCGCCATTACCTACATCGTGCCCGTCGCTCCCGGCGGCGGCAGCGACTTCGTCGGGCGCGCGGTCACCGCCGCCTGGGGCAAAGAGCTGGGCCAGACCTTTGTGGTGGAAAACCAGGGCGGCGCCGGCGGCATCATCGCCTGCCAGAAGACGGAGCGCTCGGCGCCCAACGGCTATACCCTGATGCAAGGCTATGTGGCCACCCTGGCAACCAGCCCGGCCACGCGCAAGGTTCCGTATGACCCCATCAAAAGCTTCACCCCCGTGGGCATGATAGGCGGCACCCCCAATGTGCTGGTGGTCAACGCCGGCCTGCCCATCAAGGATTTCAAGGCTTTCGCCGCCTATGCCAAGGAGAAGGGCGGCAGCGTCAACTATGGATCGGCGGGAGCGGGCTCCCTGACCCATCTGCTGATGGAGTTGCTGAAGCAGCACCTGGGCTCGAAGATGCTGCACGTTGCCTACAAGGGCGTGTCCCCCGCTTTTACCGACTTGATCGCCGGACAGACGCAAGCTATGTTCCCCGGCCTGGCCGCCGCCGTGCCCCATTTGAAGAACGGCACGGTCAGAGCGATTGCCGTCACGGGCAAGACGCGCAGCCCGCGCTTCCCCGACGTGCCCACTTTCGAGGAACTGGGCGTAAGCGGCTTTGCCGACGTCCTGCAATGGTATGGTGTATCCGGACCCGCCGGCATGGATGCCGCCGTGGTCAAGACCCTGAACGACAGCCTCAACAAGGTGCTGGCCCAGCCCGAACTGACCAAGCAGCTTGAAATCGAGGCCATCGACCCCATGCCCATGTCGCCCAAAGAATTTGCCGACTATGCTCGGCTAGACTACGAGCGCTGGGCCAAGCTGGCCAAAGAGCAAAATATCAACCTGGCTGCTTGATTGTTTAATCGTTTTTTAGTGAAGTGAAATTCCATGGCTCGTAATACCCAGGTCGATGCCGACCGCAACGCACCGCCCATCACCCGCATCCTGGCGGAGTACGTCGTCAACCATCCTTCGCGTGGCTGGAGCGACGAGGTCGAACACGAGGCGCACCGCACCTTCATGAACTGGCTGGGCTGCGCCGTCGGCGCGTCCGGCCACGAGGCCGCCCAAGCGGCGCTGGACGCCGTCAACGTACTGCAGCCTTCGGCGCAAGCCACGCTGCTGGGCCGTCAGGAAAAGGTCGACATCGGCAGTGCGGCGCTCATCAATGGCATCAGCTCGCATACCTTCGATTTCGACGATACCCACCTGAAGACCATCATTCACCCGGCCGGCCCGGTGTGCTCAGCCTTGCTCGCGCTGGCCGAGCATACCGGCGCAAGCGGGCGCCAGCTCATCGATGCGCTGGTCATCGGCGTCGACGTGTCCTGCCGCGCCGGCAACATGATCTACCCCGATCACTACGATCGCGGCTGGCACATCACGGGCACGACCGGCGTGCTGGGTGCGGCGGCCGCCTGCGCGCGCCTGCTGGGCATGAACGTGGAGCAGACCGTCATGGCGCTGGGCATCGCCGCGTCGCAGCCCATAGGTCTGCGCGAACAGTTCGGCACCATGACCAAGCCTTTCCATCCGGGCGCGGCCGCTCAGGCCGGCCTGATGTCGGCCTTGCTGGCCAAATCGGGCTTCACGTCCAGCAGCCGTGCCATCGAAGCGCCTCGCGGCTTCGCGCAGGTCGTTTCGGTCAAGTACGACTGGAACGAAATCACCGAGCAGTTGGGTGAGCGCTTCGAGATATCGTTCAACTCGTACAAGCCTTTTGCCTGCGGCATCGTCATTCATCCCAGCATCGATGCCTGCGTGCAGTTGCGCGACAAGGGCGTGACTCCCGAAAACCTTGTGCGCATCGACTTGAAGGTGCACCCGCTGGTGCTTGAACTGACCGGCAAGAAAGAACCCACCGACGGTCTGCAAGGCAAGTTCAGCGTCTACCATGGTTGCGCGGCCGGCCTTATTTTTGGCCGGGCTTCCGAAGACGAATATGCCGACGACATCGTGAATCGCGCCGACATGGTGGACGTGCGCCGCAAGGTCAACGCCATTGTCGACCGAGGCATGGACGAGGCCAGCGTGGATGCGGTGGCTACCTTGACCGACGGCAGCACGGTCCACGTCTATGTCGAGCACGCCATCGGTTCCTTGCAACGCCCCATGACCGACGGCGACCTGGAAAATAAATTCCATGGCATGACCGACGGCCTGCTGGGCAAGGACCAGACCTCGCAGTTGATCGCCGAGTGCTGGAAGCTGGCCGATGCGCCGAACGTCAGCCAGGTGACCCGGCTTTCAAGGAAGTAAGGGCAGGGCAGGCGGGGCAACCCCGCCTGCCTCAGGCTTGCTCGGCGACTGTGTCGGCCGCCATGTCGGCGATTTGCGAATAGGTGCCGGCGGCGGTGAACAGCACGTCGGTGGATGAATTCAAGGCCGTTTCGGTGGAGTCCTGCAACACGCCGATGATGAATCCCACGCCCACCACCTGCATGGCCAGGTCGTTGGAAATGCCGAACAGGCTGCAGGCTAGCGGAATCAGCAGCAAAGAGCCGCCCGCCACGCCGGAGGCGCCGCAGGCGCATATGGCGGCCACCACGCTGAGCAGCAGCGCCGTGGGCAGGTCCACCGTGATGCCCAGGGTATTCACCGCGGCCAGGGTAAGCACCGTGATCGTCACGGCCGCCCCCGCCATATTGATGGTGGCGCCTAGCGGTATGGAAACCGAATACGTGTCCTCGGGCAGGCCCAGGCGCTTGCACAGCGCCAGATTGACGGGAATGTTGGCGGCGGAGCTGCGTGTGAAGAAGGCCGTGATGCCGCTTTCCCGCAGGCAGGTGAAGACCAGCGGATACGGATTGCGGCGGATCTTGGCAAACACGATCAGCGGGTTCACCACCAGGGCGACGAACAGCATGCAGCCTATCAGCACTGTCAACAGGCGGGCGTAGCCCAGCAGCGCGTCCAGCCCGGCCTCGGCCATGGTCGAGGCGACCAGGCCGAAGATGCCGATGGGCGCCAGCCGTATGACGGCCTTGACGATGAAGGACAGGGCCAGCGACAGGTCGGCGATCACGTTCTTGGTGGCGCCATGCGCATGACGCATGGCCAGGCCCATGGCGATGGCCCAGGCCAGGATGCCGATGTAGTTGGCCTTGGCCAGGGCGTTGATGGGGTTGTCCACCACGCTCATGAGCAGGTTGGTCAGCACTTCGACGATGCCGCCCGGCGCGCTCAGGGCCTGCGCGTCGACTTTCAGTTGTATGGTCAGGGGGAACATGAAACTGACCACCACGGCCACCAGGGCCGCAGCGAACGTGCCGATCAGGTACAGGACCAGGATGGAGCCCATCCGGGTTTGCTGGCCCTTCTTGTGATTGGCGATGGATGCCGCCACCAGCACGAACACCAGGACGGGCGCAACCGCCTTCAGGGCGTTCACGAAGAGCTCGCCGGCAATGCCGACCCAGCCGGCGGCGGCGGGAGAGGCCAGCCCGAGCACAATGCCCGCAATCAGGCCTATGACGATCTGGGCTACCAGGCTGCCATTGCTGACGAATTGCAATAGCGGGTTCTTTACTTCGGCACGGGGCATCAGGGACTCCAAAACCAAGCCGGTTCGGCTTGTATAGACTGCTTGCTCCACCGCTGGCGCCCACATCGAGCCGTGCATTGTGTCGCGCCTCGCTTGCAACGGGGGCGCATGCCTCTTTTTATTGTGCGCGTAAATGCGCAGCCAGGTATTTTATCATCTTGAAACAGGGTCTAAGTGCCCGCATATAGGCTATAATTCAAGTTCTGGGGTCGATCCGGCTTCGACGTGGGTCGCGAAACAGAGCAGGGCATGTCGAGCACCAGTAAGCTCGTAAATCCACTGGAAAACTACAAACGCCAACGACGAGCGTTTCGCTTTAGCCGCTTAAGGCGGTAAGCCGCTGCACTAATTTGTCTTTGGGTTAGGTAGGGTCAAACCTACAGCAGCGTCATCTACAAAGAATCGGGTCTTGCCGGGTCACTCGGCATGGTCTTAAATTAATGTGAATCGCCAAGGAAGGGCCTGTCGGCTGGCACGCTCCAAGGTTAAAACTTAAAGTGAACCGAATAAACATGTAGAACTGCCTGCAGAGGGCTTGCGGACGGGGGTTCAATTCCCCCCGACTCCACCAGACAAACCCACGCTGCACTATGTAGCACTGTGGAGTTAAGCATAAGTTGGCACTATTGCCATCTTATGCTTTATTTCACGAAGTGCCACATTATGCTTTATTGCAAAAACGTGGTAAGAACTAGGGTTTTATCTATGCAAAAGGGGTGCCTCCAAACGGAAGCACCCCTTTTTTTCGATAGGTGTTAAAGCGAGCGCGGCCAGAGCTCAGCCAAATGACCGGTAAGTCTACATGGCAGCGTCGTTAGCTGCCTGCCCCGCTAAGCTGGAGAGCACCGAATAAAGATGACAGGCCGAGTTCAGTGTCCTGGGTTCCACCAGCTGCGCCACTTGTTCCACCGTGATACTTTCGCCATTTTCATGGAGCACTTCGCAAGCTTGCAGCAACTCTGAGCGAACGGCTGCCTGGGCCTTTAAGGCCCGCAGGTGCAGATGCTGAACATAGTATTCCCCAAGAGCCCTGGCTTCTGTCGTCGCCTGAATGTATAAGTGCCGCACATCGATATCTAGCGCTTTCGCGAAGTCGGTGACGCTGCGTGGCTCAGGTTGGCGCAGCTCATCCCGAAGCTGCTCGCGAATGGTCCCCCAGTCGTGCTGGCGCTTTGGCCGATGCTGATTGGACACAGGATAGTCTATTTGCAACGCCAACTGCTGAGTTATTGGCGGCGGGCACCAATCCGCCAGCTTGCCTTGCAGCAGGTTTGGCAGCGAAACACCGCAATGCATAGCCATACGAACAAGGGCATCCAGAGTGAGTGGTGTGCGACCGGTTTGCCAATAATGAACCGTGGATTTTCTGACTCCCAGTCGTCTGGCGAAATGTGCTGCAATACCGCTATCCAGCTCACCGATAAGCAGCTCTACCCCCTGATGAAAGGATTCGATGTCGGGCGCAAAGACTGGTTCTGCCTCCGAGGACACCGACATCGCGGCCAAGAGATGGCCGATGTGGCTTGCCTGTTCAATTTCCAGTCTCTGTTCTACAGTTGGAGGAGCAGTTGGACCTTCTGGGATAGAGTTCCCCAAAAAACACCCGCAAGCAGTGCACCACCCTGGCACCACAAAGTTGGCGGTATGCCGCACGTTGGATGCACTGCAATGTGGGCAGCGAGCTACCAACTCGGTATGATGACGAGCGCAAACCTTGTTCAGACCGATATCCCAAGCCAGCCGAAAGTACGGTTGTCGCCCTTTTTCCTGGTCGTCGGCTAAGCAATGTGGACACCAGCGAGCCTGCGTCGCCATCAGACCCTTGACCGCGATACAACCCTGCAGCGGCAGCAAGGTCAGTTGCCTCAACGTGGCCACGCCCGTCAGTGCGCTCAGCATGCCTGCCCAACTCAGGGCGCTATCGCCAACACCAGAAATCGAACGCTGATACCAGACGAAGCGACTTTTTCCGGGCGTACCCTGGTGAGTTTCCCATCGGCCTGGCTCGATACGCTCGATGATGAACTTTGCCAAGTCGTTGGTCGTGCAAGCGTGACTGTTGGAAAGGCGGCAAAAATAGCTAGTCAGGCTTTCGACCTCAGGGGTGCCGAGACCCAAGGGAGACAAGGCGTGCAAGGTGGACCTTGGGGTAAAAGCGGTCCCTACCAGTGTTGTGGCGGGCGCCTGGGCGAATAGACTGTTCATGCGGCACGCCTCCGGGTACCAGGCAGTCGGAATTGTTCGCCCGCAAAACGTTCTTCACCCAGACGGATTTCCTCCAGAATAGCGGCATGTTGACCCTGGGTAAGCAGGCTCTTATCAAGCAGCTCCTGAGAAACGCCGCCATAGTTCTGGGCCCGAGAGATGAAACCCCGGATGAGATCCATCAGAGTACCGATGCAGCCGAGGGTATTCATTTGCAGCAGTTGGGCATTTTCCAGCAACAAGCCATCGAAATAACCTTGAGTGTCATGCTCCAGCCGATGCAGAAACCCTTCGAAGGCGATGCAATCGTCAGGGCAGTCCGTGTGGTAGCGTGAAAAATGAATCTCCTTTATGCGTCGGGCCAGTTGTCCGGAAAGGCGGCTCACCCCCAGGATGTCATAGGAGCCGAACAGGATGATTTGGCAACCGGCGCAGTTTGACAGGCTTTTCAGCGCATCCGTCTGACGTTTCATTCGAGTCTCCGAAACGTTGGTAAGGTGCCCTCCCTCATCAATCATCAGTACCTTCACACTTCGAGCGCGCAGTGCTTCTTCAACCTTCTTACGCAATCCAGCGGCTGTGTTCTTGCTACGCCCCAGCGGCCTATAGACTCGATTCGTCATAGGGTCGACGCCGTATTCAACCCCAGCCGGCGTACCTACCGGGCCTTCAAGTTGCTCCAGAATATCGGAATAGAACAGTTTCCAATTGAACTCCGCTTCTGAAGTAGCCCGCGCCTCGATACGCAAGACGGGAATGAGTCCCGGATCCTGCGCCATTTCTGACTGGTAACGCTTCAGCATGCGGGTATATAACGTATGTGCAAGCGTGGTTTTGCCCACGCCTGTAGGGCCAGTGACCATCAGAATATGGCCTTGGCCCATCGCTTCCAGGGCCTCAACCTCGGCAATGACTTCGCCTATGCGTGGGTGGTTGATGCGTTTATTCATAAGCGTGTGCACTGCGGTCAGTGACGCTTCTTGTAATGTCGTCTTTTTCATTAGTCCAAATCTCCGTAGAGGAATCCGTCACTTGGGGCCGCATGGCCTGCACTCCCAGCAGGCTTAGCACCGGTTTGCCAGGCCGCCGAAGGTCTGGTCGGTGGCGAGGGCTGACCGCCCGAGTGGCTACGCCCCACGCCGCTAGATCGCGCCAAAGCGAAGTTCTTCAGGGGTTCCAACCCAAAGACCTTGGGGCGCCCGCCTGTTTGGTCTTCGTTTAATAACCCCAGCTTTTCATGCAGAAACTCGGTCTCGCCCAACTTCTGGGCCTGGCGGAACACCTCTGTGTCGGGCGACATCGTGGCAATAAATTCGAGCAACTGGGTGCCGGAAATCGCATCATGTCGGTTCTTGGCGTAGCCAGAGTGGACTTTCAGATACTCCGCGCTGACGGTCTCGAGCTGGCGGACGTTGACTCGCGGTAAGTGCTGCAGCTGCATGCTGCGTGCTTCAATCCACTGCCGATTGGGCAACTGAACGAAGACGCGGGAGACGTCATACGGGTCGTAGCGCACCGGAAATTTTTTCTTGGCAAACAGTACGCTATCAAAATGTGGCGACTGATAGTAGAAATTGTGAACCTTGACGCCACGCTGGCGGTCAACTGTACGCTCGCCGCCTCGATTCACCGACGGGCAAGTGGCAATGAGGAAATCCCGATTGAAGGCAATGGCGCGGTGAGGTCGCGCGCCGGTTTCGCGCAACGCCCGCTGAAAAGCCTCGCGTGGTGATAGGTCCAGCGCTGGATGTGTCCGTTGGTCATAGAATTCGAAGGCCCAGTACTCCAGCACCGTATATAGATTCTCCAGACTCCAATTCGCCAACCTCTTGGGCAGGTGAGTGCCAGAGAGCATGCGAACCTGCTTGGTGAGTTCGGTGTTGCCCTCCAGGTTGTGCACCAGCTGCGTATTCATCGTTCCAAATAGCCGCTCCATGACCGAACCCACTCGTGGCTGGCCTGCCGGGCGTAACCGGAAATGGACATTCATGCTCGTCAGGAAATGCTTCACGTCCTGGGCGATGAGGTCCTTGCCGTTGTCGGTCATCAGCATCTGCGGCAACCGATTCCAGCGCTTTACAAAGGCGCGTAGGGTCATCAAAACTGCCGAGCGGTCGGGCGGCTGAAAGCTCAGATGCAAGGCCATCGTACGGCGACAGCACGCATCAACCATCATCGACAACCACGGCCGCCCCAAGGACAGCCCCGTGCGCCGACATTTCAGTTCGATATCCAGTAGCGTATGGTCGATATGCACACACTCGAAGGGTCGTACACCATGGCGCGGAGTGTCATAGGCCAACGTGTAATAGAACTGTTGGTTCTGATACGCTATGCGCTTTCCGTAGCGGGTTTTTCGCATGACATCATCTTCATGGGCTTTCAGATGGTTCAGAAATGTAGGATAGCTAGGGCAAACGACAGATTCTCGGCTGCAGTGGGCCTCCAGCTCGCTATAGGCCGCCTTGCCGGTAGGGGCACGCATTGCTGTATAGACGGTTTGCCGGATGTGTTCCATAGCAGCCAACTGCTCGGCAGCCAGAGCGTTTTTGCCGACTACTGCTACTTACCTCTTTGATGCTGGTTCGGCGCAGATCGATGAAGGTTTTCATCGCTTCTTAGAAAAGGCGCTTGGTTTTGACCTTCCGCAAGTTCCTGCTACTAGCGGTGGGAATACCAAGCTTTATCTGCAGACTATATTTGCGGCTCTAGCCGTAGAGCAGAAAAAGGGATGGACTGATTACGTCGCAAATATTCCATTTTTTGGCATCCGAGAGGCTCGGACACGAGTTGTGGAGTATCTACTTGGTTTGAATGTCTTTGAAATGGCTGCACGAAGAAGCGAGCTGGATGCTGATTCTGTTGCAATTGGATATGAGTGGGCGACTGTTTTACGAAATATTGGAGAGATTGCGCAGGCTGACGGTTTAAGCATTCAAGACGTGCCTTCCAGTGCAAAAGCTGGTTTCGGGGCAGCGTCACCCATTGTTCAAAAGCGGGTGGATGCGGGAGTCGTCGATGTGCGTGCATATATTGATACTCTGCGCGCGGAGCACAGTAGAATTGAATCGAAAGCTGCAGGTGGCAATGGGCAAACAAGCGGTGGCGGTCAAGGTGCGTTCGACGGACTATTGGCAGAGCTGCAACGGCTCACCAATTTATATGAAACATCTACGGCTGCATTGACTTTGCATAAGGGAAGTTTGGCTGATATGCACGAGTTGTATTCATCCGCTCGTGAGGACCTCAGCAAGAACCGTACTGCTGCAAAACTCCGTAGTCTGGGTGCCGAGCATGAGCTGTTAGTCGCTACGAGTAAGTGCCCCACTTGTCATCAGGATATTGACGATTCACTTATCGATGCCGGAATAGCAGGGCCTCAAATGGATCTTGCAACGAATATTTCCTATTTGGAACGGCAATGCGCCATGTTTGAGCGGCAAATTGCGGGTCTTAACGAGGCCATTCGAGAAAGTAGTGAGGGTAAGGCGGAGATCGGTCGTAGAGTCTCAGCTACGCGGGAACAGTTGGACTCTGCGAGGAAGGATCTCGCCATGGGTTCCCATCAATCTAGGGTTGATCTTAGGCGTCAGCTTCAGATTGAAACTGAGGTTTCTCAATTGGAGGAAGCGGAAACACGGCTCACAGCGTTGTTTATTGAGCTACAGAAGCTTTCCAACCGCCTCACAGACAACCAAGGTGCACGAAAGCAATTGCCGTTGGTCGGGTACTCTGCGGAAGACGAGCAACGGATTGATGTGTTCGAAAAGAACTTCCGAGCTAATGCATCCGCTTTCGAGTATGAAAGTGCTGACGTGCCCGATATCGAGATAAACCGCAATGCACTTCTTCCAGTGCTAACCCGTGTTCGTAATCGAACAAATATCAAGGCTGATTCGAGTGCAAGTGATTTTGTCCGACTGATCTGGAGTTATCTGCTTGCGTTGTATCAGGCGTCGTCGAATACGGCTGTTAAGGGTAATCACCCAGGATTCCTTTTATTTGATGAACCTGGCCAGCATTCGATGGCGGCCACAAGTCAGCACGCACTTATGCAGCTCCTGAGTGGGGAGAAAGGCTTGCAGTCTATTGTTGCTGCTTCCTTTGATGAGTCAGAGGCAGTTTTTCGCGAAGCCACTGCGGACGTAGAGTATACGCTCATTGAGATTTCGGATAAGGCAATACAGCCGCTTTTGTAGATTTTCTGCTGCTATCAGAGACCTGAACTTTTCTTGACCGAGAGTCCGAGCGCCGACTGTTCTGAGCTTTGCACCGTTCGTTTTGTCCTCTAGAAGCCATGCAGTTGCAGCGGCGATGTGGCTCCTGCAATAGTTAACGTAGTCGTCATTGCGGAAAAAGCTTGGCTAATTGAAATGCACGTGCATAGCTTCTGGAAGTACTTGCCGTATGGAAGTTTGGCCATGAAAAACGTACGGTTGGCGCCGCTGACTATCCTAGAACAGAACTTTAATGTCATTCACCAGCCAGCTCAGAACTCCTGGCGTTCTATAGGCTTGAAAAATTCAAACTTAGGTGGGATATTGGTTCAAAATCTATTGGGATTTTTTTTTCTCTAAGTGTTTGATTTATATGAGGTGATGATTCGGATTCTCTTGGGATTCGACACTGAAGAAAGCCAAAAAATAGCTACACTATTCAACAAGTTATAAAGAGTGCCATCTTTTGCTTTATTTTTGCACGAAGCGCCAACTTATGCTTTATTCTCTGGTCCAGAAATGGGCGGAGCGCTAGTAAATGGTGCCAACTTATGCTTTATTTCGTGCCACTTTATGCTTAACGCCACAAGCACTAGACGGGGCCAGATGAAAATCTGGCCCTTTTTAGTGTCTGGTGGTGTGTCGATTCACGCCGAATTCACACCGAATTCACACCGATTTCACACGGGGATGTTGCCGCTCTGGACTTTTGGTAGTTCACATCGATCCATTTTCCGTAGGCCTTGAGTACCATCTCTGCATCTTCGTGACCCATTTGCACGGCAAGCCAGAATGGATTGGCTCCGTTGGTTATCCACCGTTGTCGAAATGGATTCCTGCACCCACGGCCATCATGTGACTGCAGATGCAGGCCGATTACGATCTATGGCAGGCCGAGCACTCCGGGCGTCAGATGGATGTCGAGCCGGCATGCTGTGCCTGCTTGAATGGCAAGGCGGCTTGCTTAATCCGGTGCCGGAATATAAAGGGTGATCGGGCCGCCACGCCGGCCCGCGCATTCAATCCACCACGAAGCCGGCCGCCTGGTCGGCTTCGTCGAATTCGAAGGCGGCTGCGATGTCCGACGCGGGGAACCAGAAGACCTGTCGGCGGGCTCCGGCTTTCCATGCTTCGCTGGTCTCGGCCGGGATACGCACGACTTTTGCGTGGTAGCCGGACAGGTCCATGTCGGAACAAAACAGCGTCCGATGTTCACTGATCATTGCATCGAAGTTGTTGGCAAAAAGAGCCTCGGTTGCCGATTCGTGGCGTAGCAAAACAATGAATTGCACTTGATCGCTCATGGTCCATCCTTTTTGAAAGAGCTTGGTTGTCGGGATACCCAAGCCTACCGAACTGGATCGGCCTTCCGTATCGGTGTTGACCCCAGCATGCATTTTGTTACCCGTAGGCCAGTATATGGCGTGCTATAAAAGCCCGATGAAGATTTTTGGGGCTGAGGGAAGATGTCTATTCAAACATTGAGCCGATGCGGCATCGCATTGTTTTGCGCCGTGCTTGTGTCGGGGTGTTCCTTGCTCGGTTTCGGGTCGGACTCCGATTCGCGCTCGAGCTCCGCTTCGTCGGCTAGCGGCGCCTGCGCCTGGAACCGCAGTAGCTGCATGCACGAAGGCAAGTATGAGCCGGGGGAAAAGGAGTATGCCGAGGAAGAGGCCAAGCGCTTGAATAAGGCTCAGTCCGTGCGGATGCGCAGCCGCTGGTAATTGCGCCCGCCTCGTTGGGCGCGAGACGGCTTAGATGCTGCGTACGATTTCTGGGCCCAGGCGCTGCAAAGCACTCATGACCGCGTCGCATTGGCTGGGGTTGCGCGGGTGGACGACCAGCGACCAATGGCCCGACTGGGTGGCGTCCCGCACGCGTTGAATCACCAATTGATGATCGGGCCGGGCGGTTACCAACCCGCCCAGCAGCATGCCGCCGATAGCGGAAAAGAACAGGATTGCACCCGCGCTGGACTTGGGCAAAGAAACAATGGCCGGTATTTGAAATGCGTACAGCAGCCACCACAGGACGGCCCCGGCGAGCAGGCCGGCCGCACCCAGTATCAGGTGGGCGCGCACGGCTGTGCGGGCGATGCCTCGCGGCTCAGGTTCAAGCTTTCTTGAATAGCCTTTTTCATAAGGCTTGATCAGCCGCAACTGAGTGGTGTGCAAACCGATGGTGGAGTGCAGCGTTGCAGCCGCCGAAGCGGCCCCGCTTTCAGTATCGAAGATTGCGGCGATTTTGGTCGTAGCCAGTTCGCCGAATAAGCCTTGCCAAGCCATGGTAGCCTCCTCGTCGATGGTGGTGTGCCTTTCACGCGCGCCAGCAATCGTCGTGCCGGCATGCGACGAGAAGAGGTTGAAGGAGGCTGAAAAAAGGGGCTTTTAGCGGCCGGCCCAGGCCTGGACGACGGGCCAGATGTCCGCGGGCGATTCGGCTATGGCGTCGGCCTGCCATGCCTGCAGGGCGGTTTCCTGCCCGCAATAGCCATAGGCGGCAACCACGGTGGCCATGCCGGCGGCTTTGCCGGCGATGATGTCGCGCTGGTCGTCTCCCACATACATGCATTGCGAGGGGTCAAAGCCGGCTTCTTTGGCTGCGTGCAGCAGCGGAGCCGGGTGCGGCTTGGAATGCGGCGTGGTGTCGCCGCCAACGGTGACGGCGCAGTCGGTATACAGGCCCAGATGCACCACCAGCGGCATGGCCAGGTATTCCATCTTGTTGGTGACGATGCCCCAGGCGTAGTCGTGCTGCTTCAGGGTGGACAGCAGCTGCTTCACGCCCGGAAACAAGGTGGTAAGCGTCGTCATGTCCTGCTCGTAGTCTTCCAGGAACTGCCGGCGACAGGCTTCATAGTCGGGATGGTCGGGGTCCATGTCCAGGCCGGCTTTCAGCAGGCCGCGCGCACCGTGCGAGGCATAGGGTCGCAGAGCTTCGTAGGGCAGGGGAGGCAGGCCCTTGCGGCTTCTTTGTTTGTTGGCCGCGGCGGCCAGATCGGGGGCGGTATCGGCAAGCGTGCCGTCGAAGTCGAATAAAACCAGTTTACGCATAAGAATCAGGCTTCGCGGCGGCTTGCCAGAAGGTAGTTGACCGATGTGTCGCCGCTAAGCTTATACAAATCGGTAATGGGGTTGTATTCCATGCCCGCCATTTGCGCAAGTACAAGGCCGGCCTGGCGCGCGGCGGCTGCCAGTTCGCTGGGTTTGATGAAATTTTCGTAGCTGTGCGTGCCTTTGGGCAGCATGCGCAACAGGTATTCGGCGCCCACGATGGCGAAAAGGAATGATTTGGGATTGCGGTTCAAGGTGGAAAAGAACACCCAGCCGCCCGGCTTGACCAGGGTGGCGCAGGCTTTGACGATGGAGGCGGGGTCGGGCACGTGTTCCAGCATTTCCATGCAGGTGACCACGTCGTAGCGGGCGGGCTGCCGGCTGGCGAGATCTTCGGCGCTGATGGCCTGGTAATCGACCTGAATGCCGGATTCCAGGCCGTGCAGCTTGGCGACCTTCAGGGATTTTTCGGCCAGGTCTATGCCGGTGACCTGTGCGCCGGCCCGTGCCATGCTTTCAGCCAGGATGCCGCCGCCGCAGCCTACGTCCAGAACGGCTTTGCCCGACAGCGAGCCGGCCTGATCCTGTATCCAGCCCAGGCGCAGCGGATTGATGGCATGCAAAGGCTTGAATTCGCTTTCGGGGTCCCACCAGCGCGAGGCGAGGGCGCTGAATTTGTCCAGCTCGGCCTGATCGACATTGTGTTTTGTGCTGGATGAGGGGGTGGCGGTGGTGGTCATGGCTGTCCGGAAATGATAAGGGCCCCGCATTGCGGAGCCCTTATTGTAGCGTTGAACGCTGCAGGTATTACTGTGTCGTATTACTTGCGGGTACCAACGATTTCGATCTCTACGCGGCGGTTCTGAGCACGGCCTTCGCGAGTCTTGTTCGAAGCGACGGGGCTGGATTCGCCCTTGCCTTCGACGTAGATACGGTCGGCGGAGATGCCCTTGCTGACCAAGTAGGCCTTGACGGCGTTGGCACGGCGCTGCGACAGACCCAGGTTGTACTTTTCAGTACCGATGGAGTCGGTGTGGCCGGTTGCAATCAGGGTTTCCAGATTGACCGTGTTGGCTTGAGCGGCGACTTGATCCAGGACCTGACGGCCTTCCGGCTTGATGGTCGATTTGTCGAAGTCGAAGAAAGTGTCAGCATTCAGGACAACTTTGGTGGCGGTGGGAGCGACCACAGGCGTTTGGGCCTGGGCAACGGGCACGCCGTCGCAACCGGGGATGCCGGTGGCGGGGGTCCAGAAGTTGTCGCGCCAGCACAGTTCGTTGGTGCCGTTTTTCCAAACGTCGCCAAACGGGTTGCGCCAGTTATCGACGGTTTGCGCAGATACGGCGCCGGACGCCGTTGCGGCGGCAATAGCGAGTGCTAGTGCGATTTTGGAGGGTTTATTCATGTTTCTCCTCGTTGAGCTTAATGCTGGTAAGTGACCGCAGCGAATCCCCGCCGCATATCAAGAAAACGGAGCCAGTATAGCAACGCAATTGATTGATCAAAGAGTTGCGCTGGATTCATGCGTGTTAGGGCGAATCTTACGGCATTTCTGGCCGATTCGTTAAGCATGAATGATACATATCCCTCAGATATTCGGATTTCTACCTTATCTCCCCAATAAATGTTGGTTTTTGACAACGTACTCGTGCGCTTAAAGTGGTTTATGAACTGAAGTGGGGAAAGCGCGGGTTTCAGCCAGCTTGCCGCGCGAGCGTCCGGCCGCGGGCATGCCGGGAAGAGCCTCTCTAGGGAAGTGCTAGAATTTCCCATTCGTCCGACATCGGCCTGACTTCACGACTTTTACGCTTAAGACACGCTATGGATTCCTTTGCAAAGGAGACCCTTCCAATTTCGTTGGAAGAGGAAATGCGCCGCAGCTACCTCGATTACGCCATGAGCGTTATCGTGGGGCGCGCCTTACCCGACGTTCGAGACGGCCTGAAACCCGTGCACCGGCGTGTACTGTTCGCCATGCACGAGCTCAACAACGACTGGAATCGCGCTTACAAAAAGTCGGCGCGCATTGTCGGCGACGTTATCGGTAAATATCACCCGCACGGTGATTCGGCGGTCTATGACACCATTGTGCGCATGGCGCAGGATTTCTCCCTGCGTTACATGCTGGTCGACGGGCAGGGCAACTTCGGTTCTGTTGATGGCGACAGCGCGGCCGCCATGCGTTACACCGAAATCCGCCTGGCCAAGATCGCGCACGAAATGCTGGCTGACATCGACCAGGAAACCGTCGATTTCGGCCCCAACTACGACGGCAGCGAAAGCGAACCCCTGTTGCTGCCTTCGCGCCTGCCCAATTTGCTGGTGAACGGTAGTTCGGGCATTGCGGTGGGCATGGCGACCAATATTCCTCCCCATAACCTGTCCGAAGTCATTGAAGGCTGCCTGTATTGCCTGCGCAATCCGGACTGCTCCATTGACGAACTGATCGAGCTGATTCCCGCGCCCGATTTTCCGACGGGAGGCATCATTTATGGCCTGTCTGGCGTGCGTGAGGGCTATCGCACCGGCAGGGGGCGCGTCATCATGCGCGCCAAAACCCACTTCGAGGACATGGAAAAGGGTAATCGGCAGGCCATCATCATTGATGCCATCCCCTACCAGGTCAACAAGAAGACTCTGCAGGAAAAAATTGCCGAACTGGTCAACGAGAAGAAGATAGAGGGTATTTCAGATATCCGCGACGAGTCCGACAAAGACGGCATGCGCCTGGTCATTGAACTGAAGCGCGGCGAAGTGCCTGAGGTCGTTCTTAATAATCTGTATAAGAATACGCAGTTGCAGGATACCTTCGGCATGAACATGGTGGCGCTGGTCGACGGCCAGCCCCGCCTGCTGAACCTGAAGCAGATGGTCGAGTACTTCCTGCTGCATCGCCGCGAAGTCGTGACGCGCCGCACGGTGTTCCAGCTGCGCAAGGCGCGCGAGCGCGGCCATGTGCTGGAAGGCCTGGCCGTGGCCCTGGCCAACATCGACGATTTCATCGCCATCATCAAGGCGGCGCCGACGCCGCCCGTGGCGCGCCAGGAATTGATGGCGCGTTCCTGGGATTCGTCGCTGGTGCGCGAAATGCTGCAGCGGGCCGACCAGGGCGAGACGCCGGGAGGCCGCGCGGCCTACCGCCCCGAATCGCTGCCTGATGAATTCGGTCTGCAGGGCGACGGGTTGTACCGCCTGAGCGATACCCAGGCTCAGGAAATCCTGAACATGCGCCTGCAACGCTTGACGGGCCTGGAGCAGGACAAGATCGTCGGCGAATACAAAGACATCATGGCGACCATCGCCGATTTGCTGGACATCCTGGCGCGGCCCGAGCGCGTAACCACCATCATCGGCGACGAACTGCTGGCCATCAAGGCGGAATTCTCCACATCCACCAAGGACGTGCGCCGCTCGGATATCGAGCGCAACGCCACCGAGCTCGATACCGAGGACTTGATCACCCCCATGGATATGGTGGTGACTTTGTCGCAGACCGGCTATATCAAGAGCCAGCCGCTATCCGAGTACCGTTCGCAGAAGCGCGGCGGGCGAGGCAAGCAGGCCACTGCCATGAAGGAAAACGACTGGATAGATCAGTTGTTCATCGCCAATACGCACGATTATCTGCTGTGCTTCTCCGACCGGGGCCGCGTGTACTGGCTGAAGGTCTGGGAAGTGCCGCAAGGCTCGCGCAATTCGCGCGGACGCCCCATCGTCAATATGTTCCCCCTGGTCGATGGCGAGAAGATCACCGTGGTGCTGTCGGTCAAGGAATTCAGCGAAGACCATTACGTCTTCATGGCCACTTCGCGCGGCACGGTCAAGAAGACGCCCTTGTCCGATTTCTCGAATCCGCGCAAGGCCGGCATCATTGCCGTGGCGCTGGACGAGGGCGATTACCTGATCGGCGCCGACCTGACCGACGGCAAGCATGACGTCATGCTGTTTTCGGATGCCGGCAAGGCGGTGCGCTTCGACGAGAACGACGTGCGCCCCATGGGCCGCACGGCCCGCGGCGTGCGCGGCATGATGCTGGAAGACGGGCAGTCCGTCATCGCCCTGCTGGTGGCGGGCGACGAATCGCAAAGCGTGCTGACGGCCACTGAAAACGGCTTCGGCAAACGCACCTCCATCGCCGAGTACACCCGCCATGGGCGCGGCACCAAGGGCATGATCGCCATCCAGACCTCGGCCCGCAACGGCAAGGTGGTCGGCGCGGTGCTGGTCATGCCGTCGGATGAAATCATGCTGATCACCACCGGCGGCGTGCTGGTGCGTACGCGAGTGTCGGAAATCCGCGAAATGGGCCGCGCCACGCAAGGCGTGACCCTGATCAGCGTGGACGATGACAGCATGCTGTCGGGCGTGCGCCGCGTGGTCGAAAGCGACGCCGACGACGATGTCATCGTCGAGGTGGACGATGGCTCCGGAGCGGGCGACGCCGCGTCGCCGGACCAGGCCGCCGGCGAGGATGCCGACGGCCCCGATTCAGAAGGCAGCGAGGAACAATCGTAATGCGCCCATGGAATTTTTCGGCGGGCCCATCGGCCCTGCCGCTGGAAGTGCTGCAGCAAGCCGCGGCGGAAATGACGGACTGGCACGGCTGCGGCATGTCGGTCATGGAAATGAGCCATCGCGGCAAGCAGTTTACGCAGATACGCGATGAAGCCCTGGCCGACCTGCGGGAATTGCTGAGCGTGCCCGAAGGCTTCGAGATCATGCTCATGCAGGGCGGCGCGACGGCCGAGAACGCCATCGTGCCCATGAACCTTATCGGCCGGCAAGGGCTGGGCAAGGCCGACTACATCCTTACCGGCATCTGGTCCAACAAGTCGCACAAAGAAGCCCAGCGCTACGGCGATATCGCCATCGCGGCAAGCAGCGGCGCCGAGGCGGTGCTGGACGGCGTGCGGTACGATCCCTGGACTTGGTTCCCCAAGGTACAGGACTGGAAGGTCCGGCCGGATGCAGCCTACCTGCATTTGTGCAGCAACGAAACCATAGGCGGCGTCGAGTTCGCCGACTGGCCCGACATGGCGTCGCTGGGTGTCGCCCAGGTGCCGCTGGTGGTGGATGCCTCCTCGCATTTCCTGTCGCGCCCCATCGATTTTTCCAAGGCGTCCATGGTGTATGCCGGGGCCCAGAAAAACGCCGGCCCGGCCGGCGTCACCGTGGTCATCGCCCGCAAGGAACTGCTGGGCCACGCTTTGCCCATATGCCCGTCGGCCTTCGACTACGCCAACGTGGCGGGGGCGGGCTCCATGTTCAATACGCCGCCCACCTACGCCATCTATATCGCCGGCCTGGTGTTCAAGTGGCTCAAGCGCCAGGGCGGCGTGGCCGCGATCCAGGCCGCCAACGTCGCCAAGGCGCAGCTCCTGTATTCCTATCTGGACGATTCGTCGTTCTATGTGAATCGGGTGCATGCGGCGTCGCGGTCGCGCATGAACGTGCCGTTTTTCCTGCACGACGAGTCGCTTAACGCCACCTTCCTGTCCGAAGCCGAAGCGGCCGGGCTGATGCAGTTGAAGGGGCACAAGAGTGTGGGCGGCATGCGCGCCTCCATATACAACGCCGTGCCGCTGGAGGCGGTGCGGGCCCTGGTTTCCTTCTTGCAGGACTTCGAGCGCCGACATGGATAATTCATTGCAGGCACGCCTGCTGCCTTTGCGAGAACGCATCGACGCCCTGGACGAGCAGATTCTCGATCTGCTCAATCAGCGCGCCGCCACCGCCCAGGAAGTCGGCAAGGTCAAGCAGGAGTTCGACCTGGACGGACCGGTGCTCAAGCCCGAGCGCGAAGCCATGGTCATCCGGCGCTTGCAGAAGCTGAACAAGGGGCCGTTTACCGAGCAGGCCATCGATGCCGTCTGGACGCAGATCATCTCCACCTGTCGCGGGCTTGAAAGCGTGCTGACGGTGGCCTTTCTGGGGCCCCAGGGCTCGTTCTCGGAACAGGCTGCGCTGGAGCATTTCGGCCATTCCGTCACGCGTTTGCGCTGCGACTCTTTCGACGAAGTGTTTCGCGCGGTCGAGGCCGGGCAGGCCAATGTGGGCATGGTCCCCGTCGAGAACTCCACGGAGGGCGCGGTCAACCGCACGCTGGATCTGCTGCTGAATTCGCCCCTGAAGGTGCTGGGCGAGCGTTCGATAAAAATTCATCACAACCTGATGACGAAATCGGGCACGCTGGAAGGCGTCACACGCGTGATGGCGCATCCGCAGGCGCTGGCGCAATGCCAGGCCTGGCTGACGCAGCATTACCCGCGTCTGGCCCGCGATGCGGCGTCCAGCAACGGCGAAGCGGCGCGCATCGCCTCGCAGGACCCCACGGTGGCCGCCATTGCGGGGGCCACGGCGGCGCAAGCCTGGGATCTGCAAATCGTGGCTTCGGGCATCCAGGACGACCCGCAGAACCGGACCCGTTTCCTGGCGGTCGGAGCCATCGAAACCCTGCCTACCGACAGCGACAAGACCAGCATCATCCTGGCCGTGCCCAACCGCGCCGGCGCTGTCTACGACATGCTGGCGCCGCTGGCGGCCAACGGGGTTTCCATGACGCGCCTGGAGTCGCGCCCCGCGCGCACCGGCCAGTGGGAATACTATTTTTACGTCGATCTGCTCGGCCATCGCAATGAGCCGTCGGTCGCGCAGGCGTTGGTCGACCTGAAGAAACAGGTCGCTTTTTTCAAGGTGTTGGGATCCTATCCCAGGCAGTAAGAAGAGGCTGGCATGAACTCCAATGATTCCAAGAGCGCCGCGACGGCGCCCGATTATGTGCTGGCCATCGCCCCCTATCAGGCGGGCAAGCCTATCAGCGAACTGGCGCGTGAATTCAAGCTGGACCCGGCCGGCATCGTCAAGCTGGCCTCGAACGAAAACCCCCTGGGGCTGCCGGAATCGGCGAAGCGCGCCATGGCCGAGGCCATAGGGGGCTTGGGCCGCTATCCCGATCCCAACGGCTTCGAATTGAAGGCCGCCTTGTCGGCGCGCTATGGCGTGCCGGCGAACTGGATTACGTTGGGCAACGGTTCGAACGACCTGCTGGAACTGGCCTCGCTGGCCTTGCTGGCGCCGGGCTCATCGGCTGTGTACGCTCAGCACGCCTTCACCGTGTACCGCCTGGCGACGCAGGCGCGGGGCGCAAGGCACATCATGGTGCCGGCGCGCGACTACGGGCACGACCTGGACGCCATGTACGACGCCATCGACGACGACACGCGCCTGGTCTTCATTGCCAACCCCAACAATCCCACCGGCACCTTCCTTCCGGCCGGCCGCATCCAGGCCTTCCTGGCCCGGGTGCATGAGCGCTGGGGCGGCCGGGTCACGGTGCTGCTGGACGAGGCCTATAACGAGTACCTGGATCCCGAGCTGCGCTTCGACAGCGCGCGCTGGGTCGAGCAATACCCCAACCTGATCGTTTCGCGCACCTTCTCCAAAGCCTATGGGCTGGCCGGCTTGCGGGTGGGCTTTGCCATTGCCCAGCCGGGGCTGACCGATGTGCTCAATCGCGTGCGCCAGCCGTTCAACGTCAATAGCCTGGCGCAAGTGGCCGCCATGGCGGCCCTGGGCGATGCGAGTTTTTTGCAGCAGTCCTATGAATTGAACAAGGCCGGCAAGCAGACCCTGGTCGACGGCTTTACACGCCTGGGCCTGGAATTCGTGCCCAGCTATGGCAACTTCGTGCTGGTGCGCGTGGGCGATGCCGCCCGGATCAATCTGGAATTGCTCAAGAAGGGCGTGATCGTCCGCCCCGTGGCGGGCGACGGACTGCCAGAGTGGTTGCGTGTTTCCATAGGCTTGCCTGAAGAGAATGCCCGTTTCCTGGACGCCTTGGCGGCTGTCTTGAAGGCGCCATGAGCGGCGCCTCCACCGCCGTTTCGGTGCCGGCGCAGCCGTGGATGCCGGTGCTGGCCGTCGTGGGGGTCGGGCTGATAGGTGGTTCTTTCGCCGGCGCGCTGCGCCGGGCCGGCGTAGTCGGCCGGGTATTGGGCGTGGGCCGGCAGGCCGCCTCGCTGGCCCAGGCGCGCAAGCTGGGCCTGATAGACGAAGCCGTAA
>JBARWC010000021.1:0-16416 GCA_049646585.1 Burkholderiaceae bacterium
ATCATCGCCGGCGCGGGCGGCGCGGCGCACCTGCCGGGCATGATGGCCGCATTGACCCCCGTGCCGGTATTCGGCGTGCCGGTGCCGTCCAAATACCTGCGTGGCGAAGATTCGCTGCTGTCCATCGTGCAAATGCCCAAGGGCGTGCCGGTGGCCACCTTCGCCATCGGCGAGGCGGGCGCGGCCAATGCCGCCCTGCATGCCGTGGCGTGCATGGCCACCACCGATCCGGCCTTGCAGCGCCGGCTGGTGGAGTTTCGCGCCCGCCAGACCGAGGCGGCCAGGGCCATGGTCGTTCCCCCTCACGTAGTCATGTAACGGTACGCCCCATCGGTTTGCCGCTATTTTCCTTCTCGCTTTTTGACAACAGGTTTTCACCCATGAACAATGCTTCCGATTCCTTTGCCGCCGTCCTGCCGGGAGATTGGCTGGGCATGATAGGAGGGGGGCAGTTGGGGCGCATGTTCTGCCATGCGGCGCAAAGCCTGGGCTATAAAGTGGCGGTGCTGGATCCGGACGAGCACAGCCCGGCCGGCGCGGTTGCCGAGCTGCATATCCGCGCGGGCTATGAAGACCGCGCGGGGCTGGAACAGTTGTCGGCACGCTGCAAGGCCATTACCACCGAGTTCGAAAACGTGCCCGCGCAAAGTCTGCGCACGCTGGCCTTGCGTTCCGCCGTCAGCCCTTCGGGCGACGCGGTGGCCGTGGTGCAGGACCGCATACGGGAAAAGGCCTTCATCAAGAGCACGGGCGTGCCCGTCGCGCCGTACGCGCCCATACACGGGCCGGACGACATCGCCGCCGCGCCCCAAGAGCTTTTCCCGGGCATACTCAAAGTCGCCCGCCTGGGCTACGACGGTAAGGGGCAGGCGCGCGTCAAGAGCCGCGAGGAAGCGCAGGCGGCATTCGCGCAGTTCAAGCAGGCCGAGTGCGTGCTGGAAGCCATGCTGCCTTTGGCCAGCGAATTGTCGGTGGTCATGGCGCGCGGCGCCGACGGCCGGACGGTGCTCTACCCGTCGGCGCAGAACGAGCATCGCGAAGGCATACTGGCGATCTCGACGGTCGACGCCTCGCTGCTGGCGCCGGAGCTTGCCGGCAAGGCCGCCGAGGCGGCGCTGCGCATTGCGCAGGCGCTGGAGTATGTGGGCGTCATGTGCGTGGAGTTCTTCGTGCTGCAAGACGGCAGCCTGGTGGCCAATGAAATTGCGCCGCGTCCCCATAACAGCGGGCACTACACCATGAACGCCTGCGTCAGCAGCCAATTCGAACAGCAGGCGCGCGCCATGGCCGGCCTGCCTTTGGGCGACACGCGCTGCCTGACCCCGGTCGTCATGCTTAATATTTTGGGCGACGTCTGGTTCGATCCGGCCAGCGGCGAAAAGCGCGAACCCGATTGGGCGCGCGTGCTGGCCGTGCCAGGCGCCAAGCTGCATCTGTACGGCAAGGCCGAAGCACGGCGCGGGCGCAAGATGGGCCACGTGAACGTGCTGGGCGCAAGCTTGCAGCAGGCCCGCGAGGGCGCGGCTCAGGTGGCGGGTATCCTGGGCATAGCGTTCCAGGCATGAGCACGTCCGTGTCGTCCGACCTGAATCTGCCGCTGGCCGAAGCCGCGCAACGCCTGGCGGCCGGCAGCCTGGTGGCTTTTCCTACTGAAACCGTTTATGGCCTGGGCGCGGACGCCGAAAACCCTGAAGCCATTGCCCGCATCTATCGTGCCAAGGGCCGGCCTGCCAATCATCCCGTCATCGTTCACGTGGCGCCCGAAGCCGATATCGGCTACTGGACGGCATCGATGCCCGCCCAGGGCCGCGAGCTGATCCAGGCATTCTGGCCCGGACCGCTTACGCTGATTCTGCCCCGGGCCGCCCATATTCCCGCCGCCGTCAGCGGCGGCCAAGACAGCGTGGGCCTGCGCTGCCCGTCTCATCCGATTGCCCAGGCCTTGCTGCGGCAGTTCGCCAGCCTGAAGCCAGGCGGGCAGGGCGGCGTCGCCGCGCCCTCGGCCAACAAATTCGGCCAGGTGTCTCCGACCCATGCCGAGCACGTGCGCTCCGAATTTCCCGATCTGGGCCCGGACGAGCTTATGGTGCTGGAAGGGGGCGCGTCGCAGGTCGGCATTGAATCGACCATCGTCGACGTATCACGCGTCGGGCGGGGTATCGGTCCCGTGCTGCTGCGCCCCGGCCATATATCGGCCGCGCAGATCGCCGAGGTGCTGGGTGCGGAGCCGGCCCGGCCGGATGCGGCCGCGCCGCAGGTCTCGGGCTCGCTCAAGGCGCACTATGCGCCCCGCACCCCCTTGCTGCTGCAAGCGCTGGACCAACTGTTGGACACCGCGGCCCGGCCGGTCGCCGGACGCACGGTGGCGGTGGTGTTCCCCGGCCACCAGGGGCACTCCGACCCGCTGGTGGACTGGCTGGCCTGCCCGGACGAGCCGGCCGCCTATGCCCGCGACTTGTATTCCCTGTTGCGCCGCCTGGACAGGCAGGGCTATGCACGCATCCTGATGGAGCGGCCGCCGCAAACCGCCGCCTGGCAGGCGGTGAACGACCGCATAGGCCGCGCCGCCGCCGCTTTCGACCCGCTCTGATTCCCTACACGCCCAGGTAGCGCGTCAGCACTTCGGGCTGCCTGGACAGGGCGGTGCTGTCACGTGATTCCACCACACAGCCTTTTTCAAGCACGATGCAGCGATCCGTGTGCGCGAGCACTTTGCGGTAGTTCCGGTCGACGATCAGGGTCGACATGCCGGTGCCGCGCACGGCAGCGATAATGCGCCAGATTTCGGCAATGATCAGCGGGGCCAGACCTTCGGTGGCTTCGTCCAGGATCAGCACGTCGGGGTTGGTCATGAGGGCGCGGCCTATGGCCAGCATTTGCTGCTCGCCTCCGGACAACTGTTGCCCGCCGTGATCCAGGCGTTCGGACAAGCGGGGGAAGGTGTCCAGCACGCGCTCGTAGGTCCAGTCGTTGCGGCCGTCGTAGCCGGGCCGGGCGGCCACTTGCAGGTTCTCGCGTACGTTCAGGTTGGGGAATATGCCCCGGCCTTCGGGCACATAGGCCACGCCCAGGCGCGACACCTGATGGGGGGCCGCACGCGTGCAGTTCCTGCCGCGCACGAAGACCCTGCCGCCACTGGCGGGCACATGCCCCATGATGGTTCGTATCAGGGTGCTTTTTCCCATGCCGTTGCGCCCGAGCAGGCCGATGGACTCACCGGCCCCGATTTGCAGGTTGATGCCCTGCAGGACGTGGCTTTCGCCGTAATGCGCATGGACTGCGTCGGCCAGCACCAGGGGGGTCATTCGCCGTCTCCCAGATAGGCCGTCTGTACCTCGGGATTGTTGCGTATTGCTTGCGGTTCTCCGTGGGCGATGACTTTTCCGTTGACCATGACGGTGATCTCGTCGGCCACTTTGAATACGGCATCCATGTCGTGCTCGACCAGCAGGACGGCATGCCGGGCTTTCAGCGATGCCAGCAGGTCCAGCATTCTTTCGGTTTCCTCGGGGCCCATGCCGGCCAGCGGCTCGTCCAGCAACAGCACGCTGGGCGCGGTGGCCAGGCTCATGGCGATTTCCAGCTGGCGCTTGCGGCCATGCGACAGCAGTCCGGCCACCTGGCGGGTGTCCTGTTCCAGTCCGGCCAGGGAAATGGCCTGGTCCGCGGCGTCGTTGCTGAGCCGGCAGCGGCTGGCGGGGGCGGCCCAGTTCCAGAAGGACTGATACGCGGCCTGTGCGGCCAGGCGGCAATTTTCGTGCACCGTCAGCGAGGGGAAAATGGTGGTGCGCTGGTAGCTGCGGCCCAGGCCGGCGCGGGCGCGGCGGGGCTGGGGCCAGGAAGTGACTTCCTGACGATGCAGGAAGATGCTGCCTTCGTCGGGCGCCAATTCGCCGGCCAGCACGCTGACCAGGGTGGATTTGCCGGCGCCGTTCGTGCCGATGACGGCGTGCACCGCGCCGCGCGTCAGGGACAGCGAAACCTGGTCCAGGGCGGTCAGCCCGCGAAAACGTCGGCTTATGTTCTTGGCCGACAGGAGTACGTCCGTCATGATTCAGTCCTGGTTGAGGGGCGGCGGCTGCGCCACGGCGCCCGTATGCCTATCAGGCCGTTGGGCATCAGGGCCACCAGGGCGATGATGCTCAGGCCGAAGGTCAGGTGCCAATGCGTGGACCAGTCGCCGAACAGGGCCTGGGATTGGAAGGCCTCTTGCAGCAGCGTCAGCCCGGCCGCGCCCAGTATGGCGCCCCACAGGCGACCGCTGCCGCCCAGGATCACCATGAGCAGCACCAGGCCCGATTGTTCCCAGGCAAGCAGTTCGGGGTTGACGAAACCGTCTTTGGCCGCATACAGCAGGCCGCTGACGCCGGCCAGCGCGCCGGCCAGGCCATAGGCGACCAGCTTGTAGTTGAAGGTGGAGTAGCCCGCGCTGCGCATGCGCTGTTCGTTGACGCGGATGCCGGTCAGCGCCGCGCCGAAGCGCGAGCGCATCAGCATGGCCAGGAAGGCCCATGTCAGAAGCAGGCAGGCCAGGGTGAACAGGAAGAAGCCATAGTGGCTGTCGATGTTGATCAGCACCATATCGCCCAGGCGCAGCTCGGGGCGGAAATACAGGTAGATGCCGTCGCTGCCGCCGCCCACGTTGGTATCGTGGAAGACGTAGTAGGCCATTTGCGAAAAGGCGAGCGTCACCATGATGAAGTAGACGCCGCGAGTGCGCAGCACCAGGGCGCCGGTCACCAAGGCATAGGCCAGCGCGCAGCCCATGGCGGCGGGCAGCAGCCATAGCAGGTTGCCGGCCCCCGATTCGGGCGAGAGCAGGGTGGTGGCGTAGGCCGCGATGCCGAAGAAGGCGGCATGGCCCAGGCTGACCAGGCCCGCGCCGCCCACCAGTAGTTGCAGGCTGAGCGCGAAGATGGAGTAGATCATGATCTTGGTCGCCAGACTGGTGTAGTAGTCGTTGGCGATCAAGGGAAAGAGGGCGAACAGGCACAACAGCCCGGCCATGCAAAGTAAGCGCAAGTTGACTTGCATGAATCAGCCTTGTTTGAACAGCCCTTCGGGCTTGAAAAGAAGAATGCCCGCCATCAGAACATACACCAGCGCGCCGGCGACGCTGGGGAAGAACACCTGCCCGAAGGTATCGACGAAGCCCACCAGCATGGCGGCCAGGAAGGCGCCCTTGATGGAGCCGATTCCGCCGATCACGACCACGACGAAGCAGATGATGAGCACGCTATTGCCCATGCCCGGGTAGACCGATGAAACCGGCGCGGCAATGGCGCCGGCCAGTGCCGCCAACGCGACGCCGATGGCGAACACGATGCGGTAAAGAAGATTGATGTCTATGCCCAGGGAACTGATCATTTCGCGGTTGCTGGCGCCCGCGCGTATCATCATGCCCAGCCTGGTGCGGCCCAGCACCCAATACAGCAGGCCGGCGACCACCAGACAGACGGCGGAGATGAACAGGCGATAGACCGGATAGGTCATGACGTCGCCCAAGGCGATGGAGCCGGCCAGCCAGTCGGGCGGCGCGACGCCGTGCACGTCGTTGCCGACTGCCAGGCTGCGCAGTTCTTCGAAGACCAGGATCAGCCCGTAGGTCATGAGCACTTGCTGCAAGTGGTCGCGGCGGTACAGGAAGCTGAAGAAGGCCCATTCAAGAAAGTAGCCGAGCAGGGTCGCCAGCGCCAGGCAGATCAGGACGGTAAGCAAAAAGCCCCCGCCCGTGTATTCGGTGACCACCGGCTGCAGCGCGAAGGCCATGTAGGCCCCGATCATATAGAAGCTGCCATGGGCAAGGTTGATGATGCCCATGATGCCGAATATCAGCGTCAGCCCGCTTGCCACCAGGAACAGCAGCAAGCCGTACTGCACCGCATTCAGGCATTGGATCAGGAATATGATCGGGTCCACGCGGCCTCCGGCTTACAGGCGGCAGCCGCGGGCCGGGTCGGCCAAGGCTTTGATGGCGACGCCCTGGCTAAGGTTTTGTTCGCCCTTGACCTGACGCAGGTAGATGTCCTGGATGGGGTTGTTGGCCTTGGACAGGGTGAACTTGCCGCGCGGGCTGTCGATGGTGGCGGCGCTCATGGCGCTGCGCATGGCGTCCTTCTTGGACACATCGCCCTTGACAGCAGCCAGGCCGGCGGCCAGCAACTGGGCGGCGTCATAGCCTTGCACGGCATAGACGTCGGGCTGCATGTCGGGGTAGTTCTTGGAATAGTTGGCGCGGAAGGCATTGTCGCGCGGCGTATTCAACCCGTCCGCATAGTGCAGGGTGGTGAACAGGCCCTGGGCCGATTCGCCTTGCGCCTTCAGGGTGCCGTCCGTCATGAAGCCGCTGCTCAGCAGGGGCACGGTCTTGCCCAGGCCGGAGGCCGCGTAGTCTTGAACGAACTTCACCGCGCCGCCGCCCGCGAAAAAGGTGAAGACCGCATCGGGCTTGATCGAGGCGACTTCGGTAAGCAGTGGCTGGAACTCGACGTTGGGGAAGGGCAGGGTCAGTTCCTTGACGACCTTGCCGCCGTTCTTTTCAAACGATTCCTTGAAGCCCGCAATGGCTTCCTTGCCGGCGGCGTAGTTCCAGGTAATGGTGACGGCCGTCTTGTAGCCTTTCTTGGCGGCCACCGGGCCCATGGCGTAGGACGGCTGCCAGTTCGAGAACGAGGTGCGGAAGATGTTCTTGCTGCACAGTGGGCCGGTGATGGCGTCGGCGCCGGCGTTGGGGATGATCAGCGTGGTGTCCGAGTCTTTGGCGGCCTTGGCCAGCGCCATGGCCACGCCCGAGTGCACCGTGCCGACCAGCACGTCGACCTGATCGCGCTTGATCAGGCGGTTGGCGTTGTCCGGCCCCTTGGACGGATTGGATTCGTCGTCGACCTGGAAGTATTCGAGGTCCTGGCCGGCCAGCTTGCCGCCTTGCTCTTTCACGTACAGCTTGAAGCCGTTTTCTATGGCCTGGCCCAGGGCGGCATAGGTGCCGCTGTAGGGCAGCATGAAGCCTACCTTGACGGTGGCCAGGGCGCTGCCGCTGGCCAGGGCGAGCGCGGTCGCCAAGGCGGCGCCTGTCAATACATGTTTCATCTGTCTGCTCCTTTGGTTTTTTATAAAAATAACTGCATTATGCGCAATGCGCGGTGTGGCGGTAAATCAGGGATGGCGCGAATTGAGTTTGCCCATGAAGGCTTTTACCGCGTGGATGACTGTGTCGGGCTGGTCGCGATGCGGCGAATGGCCGCAGTCCGGGATGATGCAAAGCTCGGTTTGCGGGGCCAGGCGCTGTATGCCGCGTATCTGCTCCAGTGTGCCGTATTCGTCGCCTTCGCCCTGGATGGCAAGCACCGGGCAGGTAATACCGTCCAGGAAGGCTTCGATGTTCCAGGCGCGGAAATCGGGGTTCAGCCAGATGTCGTTCCAGCCCCAGAAGGCGGAATCGGGGTCCTGGTGGTAGCGTCCCAGTTTTTCCGGCAGATTGGTGTTGAGGTAAGCCTCGCGCGCCTGCTCGATATTGGAAATGGTGACGTCCTCCACGAAGATGTGGGGCGCCGCCACGGCAATGGCCTTGACGCGGTCCGGATACATGGCGGCGTACAACAGGGCGATGGAGCCGCCGTCGCTATGGCCGAACAGGACCGGAGGCTCTGTGATGTCCAGGGCCCGGAACAGCGCCGGCAGAGCCTCGCGCGCCTGGGTGTGCATGAACTCCACCGGCCACTTTTCGTCGTGGGGGCGGGGTGTGCTCTGGCCGTATCCGTAGCGCGAGAACACCAGGCCGCGGCAACCCGCGGCGGCGCATACTTGGGCGGGCCAGTCTTTCCACATCGATACGGACCCCAGCCCCTCGTGCAGGAAAACCAGCAAGTCGCTTTCCGTTTTTTCGGGGGCGATCCACAGGCATTCTATCGTCAGGTCGCGGCCCATGGCGTGTATCGGGACAAGCTGGGCGGAGGTGGCGATGGCTTGATTCATGGGTGGGTTTTATTTGTTCAGTTGGCGCAGTCGGAAGCGCTGGATTTTTCCGGTGGCGGTCTTGGGCAGATCGTCGATGAAATGAATATTGCGAGGATACTTGAAAGGCGCCAGATGTTCTTTTACATAAGCCTGCAGTTCGTGTTCGATGGCGGAATCGCCCGTTTCGCCGTTGCGCAGCACGACATAGGCCGTCGTTTTCATCAGGCCGTCGTGGTCCGCCACGCCGATGACCGCCGCCTCCAGCACGGCGCCGTGCTGGGACAGCGTGTTTTCGACTTCGATTGGCGACACATATTGGCCGCTGACCTTGATCATGTCGTCGCTGCGTCCCGCGTAAGTGTAATAGCCATCGGCGTCGCGAGTGTACTTGTCGCCGCTTTTCAGCCAGTGGCCCAGGAAGGTTTCCTGCGATTTCGACCGATTGTGCCAGTACATCAGGGCGGCGCTGGGACCGCGTATATACAGATCGCCTATGGTGTCCACCGGCACGCTTTGGCCGTGTTCGTCGCGCAGGTCGACCTCGTAGCCGGGAACCGGCTGGCCCGTGGTGCCGTAGCGTATGCGGCCGGGCTGGTTGGACAGGAAGATGTGCAGCATTTCCGTGGAGCCTATGCCGTCCAGGATGTCGCAGCCGAAATGCTGCAGGAAGCGTTGGCCCAGGTCTTTGGGCAACGCCTCGCCGGCCGAGGCGCAGATGCGCAGGGCCACGCTTTCGCGAGCGGGCAGCGAGGGAGAGGCCAGCATGCTGGCGTACAGGGTGGGCACGCCGCAGAATACGGTGGGCCGGTATTGCGTCAGGCGCTTGAACACCGCGTCGGGAGTCGGGCGCTCGGCCATCAGTATGGTGGTGGCGCCCACCGACAGCGGAAAGGTCAGGCCGTTGCCCAGGCCGTAGGCGAAGAACAGCTTGGCGGCGGAAAACACCACGTCGCTTTCCTGGACGCCCAGCACCGGCTTGCCGTAGAGCTCGGCCGTGTACCACAGGTTGGCGTGGGTATGGATGACCCCCTTGGGCTGCCCGGTCGAGCCTGAGGAATACAGCCAGAAGGCGACTTCGTCGGCCGCTGTGCGACAGGCGGGTTGCTCGTCGGCTTGCGCCATCAATTGTTGGAATTCGTGCATGTCGGCGGGCAGCTCGCCCTGGGCTTGCGCCACCACGACATGCTTTACGTCGTGGTCGCCGGACATGGCTTGCTGCAAGGTGGGCAGCAGCGCGCCGGACACGAAGACCGCCTGGCTGCGGCTGTGATGCAGCATGTAGGCGTAGTCTTCGGCAGTCAGCAGCGTATTGACGGCTACCGGCACCACGCCGGCGTGCAGGGCGCCCAGAAAGACCACGGGCCAATCGACGGTATCGTGCATCAGCAGCAGGATGCGTTCTTCGCGCCGGATGCCCAGCTTGTGCAGCAGGCCGGCGAAGCGGGCGATTCCGGAGGCCAGTTCGCCGTAGCTCAGGCTGCGCTGGTCGTCGATATAGGCAGGCTTGTCCGCCCTTGCGGCATTGATTTGCACTAGATGAGCGGCAAAATTGAGCTCGGTTGGACAGGCTTGCATGAGAGGTCTCCGGAAGTTATTGGAATGAGCCCGCAAGGCGGGCGGCGCTGCGGCGGATGCATGGCCGCGCGCTAGCTGCCTGCTGGGCGGGTGAATTCGATTTGGCCTTCGGGCAGCAGGTAAAGGACCAGCGCCCGGCCTTGGCTGACGGTGGGGCGATGGACGGTGTCGGGGCCGTAGACCAGCCAGCCGGCCGGCGCGCCGTCGAAGAGGGCCGGGCCGTCCAGCGGCATGATCAGGTCGATTTCACCCAGCGGGTGGCGGTGTTCGGGGCCGGCGATGTCGTTCATTTCAACGACGTCGACCGAGTAGCCGTTAAGCTCGGGGCAGGGCTTGATGACGCGGCCATAGCGTATGCCGCCATGTTCGTGCTTGCACATCCAGCCTTCCTCTATGCCTTTCTTACAGGCCTGGACGATGTCCTGGCATACCTTGCCGTCGTAGGGGAATTGGCGTTGCAGGTCGGCTTGAAGCGATGCGTCCAGCGGCCGGGCGCCGATCTCGCGGGTAAGCGATTGGATCAATTGATGGAATGCCTCCGTGCTGCTCATGCCGAGTCCTTGTTGTTTTGATGCAAGTCAAATTTCCTGGCCACAGGATGCAAATTAGGACTTTTGTTCTGGCAAGTCAAGCACTATAATGCATGTTAGTCGATAGCTAAGGGTTTTTCTGGGTGAAAAAGAAACTGCTAGACCGGAAAGCGGCCGTGGCCTTGCTTGATTCCTCCAGCGGCGCGGACCCCTACCTGGCCTCTCTGGGCGAACGCGTGCGGCGCATGCGCGCCATACGCGGCATGACCCGCAAAGAGCTGGCCCGCGCGGCGGGGGTGTCCGAGCGGCACCTGGCCAATCTGGAGCTCGGTGTGGGCAATGTGTCCGTCCTGGTGCTGCGGCAGATCGCCCACGCCTTCAACTGCCCCATGGCCGAGCTGGTGGGCGACGTCACCACGGCCAGCCCCGAATGGCTGCTCATTCGCGAGCTGCTGGATAAACGGTCCGAGCAAGAACTGCAGCAGGCGCGCGAGGCCTTGATGCAGTTGTTCGACGACCCCGTGGCTTCCGGGCGCCGCAACCGCATGCGCCAGATAGCGCTGGTGGGCTTGCGCGGCGCCGGCAAGTCCACCCTGGGCCGCATGCTGGCTGCCGATATCGGCTACCCCTTCGTCGAACTCAGCGCCGAGATCGAGCGCGTGGCGGGCTGCGGCATCCTGGAAATCCACAGCCTGTACGGGCCCACCGCTTATCGCCGCTACGAGCGGCGGGCGTTGGAAGAGGCCTTGCAGCTTTATCCCGAAATGGTGCTGGCCACGCCGGGCGGGCTGGTGTCGGAGCCGGCCACCATGAACCTGATGCTGGCTCATTGCTATGCGGTCTGGGTCAAGGCCAGCCCCGAAGAACATATGCAGCGCGTCATGGCCCAGGGGGATTTCCGGCCCATGGCCGGCAACAACGAAGCCATGGCCGATCTGAAACGCATACTCGCCAGCCGCGAGGGCTTTTACGCCAAGGCCGACTGGATCTGCTCCACCAGCCACGTCACCCTGCAGGAATGCTTCGACAGCCTGCGCGACCACATCCGCGAGGTAGCCGGCCTGGCGGCGGCCTAGGTTCCGCCGTGGTCGCGTTTAGGCGGACGCCCGAGTTCTTGCCCAAGAGGGAGGGTATCCAGGCATGCTGTCGGCCGAACGTCCTGGCCTCTTGCGATAAAAATGCATTTTCGTGCATGTTTTATTGACACTGAATTTTATCTGCAATATTATGCATGCAAAGGCCTTACGGCAGGCAGTATTTTTCAGCTTAGAAATCAGGGACATCTCTCATGACTGACGCCAGCACGCTCGTGGATTTTCGCACCGACCCCTCGCAGTATCGGCATTGGACGCTGTCCTTCGACGGCCCCATCGCGACGCTGGCCATGGATGTGGCGGAAGACGGCGGCATCCGTCCGGGCTACAAACTCAAGCTGAACTCCTACGACCTGGGCGTGGATATCGAATTGCATGATGCCTTGCAGCGCATACGCTTCGAGCATCCGCAGGTCCGCACGGTGGTCCTCACCAGCAAGAAAGACCGCGTTTTCTGTTCCGGCGCCAACATCTTCATGCTGGGCCTGTCCACGCATGCGTGGAAGGTGAACTTCTGCAAATTCACCAACGAGACCCGTAACGGCATCGAAGACTCCAGCCGTTACAGCGGCCTGAAATTCGTGGCCGCGGTCAACGGTTCCTGCGCCGGCGGCGGTTACGAGCTGGCGCTGGCTTGCGACGAAATCCTGCTGGTCGATGACCGTTCGTCGGCCGTGTCCCTGCCCGAAGTCCCTTTGCTGGGTGTGCTGCCGGGCACCGGCGGCCTGACGCGCGTCACCGACAAGCGCAAAGTGCGCCATGATCACGCCGACATTTTCTGCACCCTGGTCGAGGGCGTGCGCGGCCAGCGCGCCAAGGACTGGCGCCTGGTCGACCAGGTCATCAAGCCCGCGCAGTTCCAGCAAGAGGTGGGGCGGCGGGCCGCCGAGCTGGCCGCGCAAAGCGACCGGCCGGCCGATGCGCAAGGCGTCAGTCTGACCCCCTTGCAGCGGGCCGATTCCGAAAGCGGCATCGAATATCAGTACGTCCAGGTGCATATCGACCGCGAGAAGCGTTTGGCCACCTGGACGGTACGCGCGCCCGAAACGGCCGTGCCCAAGGATGTCGACGCCATCGTGGCGCAGGGCGATGCATGGTGGCCCTTGCGCATGGCCCGCGAGCTGGACGACGCCATCTTGCACATGCGCAGCAACGAGCTGGATATCGGCAGCTGGGTGTTCAAGACCAGCGGGGACCCGGCCCTGGTCCTGGACGCCGACCAGACCTTGCAGGATCATGCCGGGCACTGGCTGGTTCGCGAAACCCTGGGCATGCTGCGCCGCACGCTGGCCAGGCTGGACGTCAGCTCGCGCTCGATGTTCGCCCTGATCGAAGAGGGCTCCTGTTTTGTCGGCACACTGCTCGAGCTGGCCTTGGCCTGCGACCGCAGCTATATGCTGGACGACCCCGACGCCGAACGGCCGGCGCAAATCGCGATCAGCGAAATGAATCTGGGTTATTTCCCCATGGTCAATGACCAGAGCCGCTTGAACCGCCGTTTCTATGAAGAGTCCGAACCCTTGCATGCCATCCGGGCTCTGCGGGGCGAGATGATTTCCGCGCGGCAGGCCGAATCGCTGAGCCTGGTCACCTTCGCGCCGGACAGCCTGGACTGGGAAGACGAAGTCCGCATTGCCCTCGAAGAGCGCAGGGCCTTGTCGCCCGATGCACTGACCGGCCTGGAGGCCAATCTGCGCTTCGGTGGGCGGGAAACCATGGAGACCCGCATATTCGGGCGCCTGACGGCATGGCAGAACTGGATATTCAACCGCCCCAACGCCGCCGGTGAAAAGGGGGCGCTGAAGCTGTATGGCAAGGGCGAACAGGCCAGCTTCGACTGGAACCGCGTTTAAAGCCATCGACGCGCATCATAACGAACCGAACATCCCCTAGGAGAGCAGACAATGTCAGGCATCAACTATTCGGAAAAAATCCCCAATAACGTCAATCTGTCGGGCGACCGCGCCTTGCAGCGCGCGCTGGAGCACTGGCAGCCCAACTACCTGCAATGGTGGCAGGAAATGGGCCCCGAGGCCGCGCAGAACTTCGACGTCTACCTGCGCACGGCCGTCAGCGTGCAGCCGGACGGCTGGGCCCACTTCGACCACGTGAAAATGCCCGACTACCGCTGGGGCATTTTCCTGGCACCGCAGGACGGCAACCGCAAGATCCACTTCGGCGAGAACATCGGCCGTGATGTATGGCAGGAGGCGCCGGGCGAGCATCGCGCCAATTTGCGCCGCATCATCGTTACCCAGGGCGACACCGAGCCCGCCTCGGTCGAACAGCAGCGCCACCTGGGCCTGACCGCGCCTTCGCAATACGATTTGCGCAACTTGTTCCAGGTCAACGTCGAAGAGGGCCGCCATCTGTGGGCCATGGTCTACCTGCTGCATCGCTATTTCGGCCGTGACGGCCGCGAAGAGGCCGATGCCTTGCTGCAGCGCAATTCCGGCGACGAGGACAGCCCGCGCATCCTGGGCGCCTTCAACGAGAAGACGCCCGACTGGCTGGCCTTCTACATGTTCACCTACTTCACCGACCGCGACGGCAAATTCCAGTTGTGCGCCCTGGCCGAGTCCAGCTTCGACCCACTGGCCCGCACCACCAAGTTCATGCTTACCGAAGAAGCCCACCATATGTTCGTGGGCGAATCGGGTGTGTCGCGCGTATTGCAGCGCACGGCCGAGGTCATGAATCAGCTGAAGACCGAGGACCCGGCCGCCTTGCGCGCCGCGGGCGTCATCGATTTGCCCACGATCCAGCGCTACCTGAACTTCCATTACAGCGTGACCATAGACCTGTTCGGCGCGGACCAGTCCTCCAATGCGGCTATTTTCTACAGCTCCGGCCTGAAGGGCCGCTACGAAGAAGGCAAGCGCACGGACGACCACGTTCTCAAGAACGACACCTACCGCGTGCTTGAGGTAGCCGACGGGAAGCTGCGCGAAATCGAAGTGCCCATGCTCAATGCCTTGAACGAAGTGCTGCGCGACGATTTCATCAAGGATTCCATGGCCGGCGTGGGGCGCTGGAACAAGGTGCTGGAAAAGAACGGCATCGCCTTCCGGCTGCAAGTGCCGCACAAGGCATTCAATCGCCGCATAGGCACCCTGGCCGATATCCGCGTCTCGCCCGAAGGCACGGTGCTGAGCGAAGAGCAATGGAAGGCGCACGAGCACGAATGGCTGCCCACGCCGGAGGACCGGGCCTTTGTCGCCTCGCTGATGGGGCGGGTGGTGGAGCCGGGCAAGTTCGCCAACTGGATCGCCCCCCCGGTCATAGGCGTAAACCGCCAGCCCATCAATTTTGAATACATCCGTTTCAATTGATATGAACGCGCCCCTACCGTCCAGGGTGGTCGACCAGCACCTGATCGATCCCGAGATCTGCATACGCTGCAATACGTGTGAAGAGACCTGTCCCATCGATGCGATCACGCACGATGCGAACAACTATGTGGTCGATCCCAATATCTGCAAGCATTGCATGGCTTGCGTGCCGCCTTGCCCCACGGGTGCCATCGACAACTGGCTCAAGGTTTTGGCCGACCAGACCTATTCCATTGAGGACCAGTTTGGCTGGGAAGTGCTGCCCGCGGCGCAGGACATCCCCGCGGATGCGGGCGAGCCGGCACCGGCCGGCCAGCAGGCCGGGGAAGCTGCGCATGGGCTGGAAGCCTCGGATGAGACTTCGGAACTGGAAGGCATGCCCTCCACGGGGGCGGGGTCCAGCATGCCGCCCTGGTCGGCGGCACACCCCTACGTCAACCTGTACACCCATAAGAATCCCGTGACGGCGACCGTGGTGGGCAATTACCGCGTAACGGGCGAAGACACCGAAAGCGACATCCGCCATATCGTCCTGGACTTCGGCACGACGCCTTTTCCCGTGCTGGAAGGGCAGTCCATCGCCATCTTCCCGCCGGGCACGGATGGGGCGGGGCGGCCGCATCATGCGCGCCAATACTCCATCGCCAGCCCGCGCGACGGCGAGCGCCCGCGCTACAACAACCTGTCGCTGACCGTGAAGCGGGTTACCACAGACTACGACGGCAAGGCCACGGCGGGCGTATGCTCCAACTACCTGTGCGACCTGAAGAAGAACGACACGGTGAAGGTCATAGGCCCATTCGGCAACACCTTCCTGATGCCCAATCACGTCGATGCCAACATCGTCATGATCTGCACCGGCACGGGCTCGGCACCCATGCGCGCCATGACCGAGCGCTGCCGGCGCCTGCTGAAGGAAGCCGCCTTCAAGGGCAAGCTGATGCTGTTCTTCGGTGCGCGGACCGAGCGCGAGCTGCCTTACTTCGGGCCGCTGATGAACCTGCCCAAGGATTTCATCGACATCAATCTGGCGCTGTCGCGCGAACCGGGGCAGCCCAAGCGCTACGTTCAGGATCTGATCCAGGAGCGCGCCGCCGACGTGCTGCCGCTGCTTGAAAGCGAAAACACCTGTATCTATGTATGCGGGCTGAAAGGCATGGAGGACGGTGTGCTTCAGGCCCTGGAATCGGTGGCATCGGACGCGGGTCAATCGTGGGCGGACTTGCATGCCCAATTGAAATCGCAAGGCAGGCTGCATTTCGAGACTTATTGACGGTGCCGCGAGGCAAACTCCGGATCGCCTTTGGGGTTAAACTGCCTCGCTTACCCGTTATTGAAATGGTCGAGTTTTGCCATGAAATTTAGTGAATTCAAAGTTGGCATGGTCATCAAGCATGGACCGGTCGTCGTCGACCAGGAACAAATGCTGGATTTTGCCAAATCCTATGATCCGCAGTGGTTCCACGTCGACGTCGAGCATGCCAAGAAGGGCCGCTGGGGCGGGCTGATCGCCAGCGGCTGGCTTACCTGCAGCCTGGCCATGCGCATGGCCGTGGATGCTGCCCTGTACGATTCCGAGTCCTTCGGTTCGCCGGGCCTGGAAAAGCTGCGCTGGCTGCTGCCGGTGCGTCCGGGCGATGCGATCAGGCTGGAGGCCACGGTCGATTCCGTGCGCACCTCGTCCACCCGCGACGACCTGGGCATCATGCGTTGGTCGTGGCGCGTGTTCAACCAGCGCGACGAGCAGGTGCTGGAGGTCGAGGCGACCAGCTTGTTCGATCTGGGGGCTCCCTCCGCCGCATAGTCCCAGCCTGCCGCCGCATTCGCAGCCGGGGTATGAAGGCCTGGCGGGTTCGGCGCCGGGTGGGCGATGATCGTTTCCGTCCATGTAGTACAGATGCGACAAGGGCTGCCCATGGCAGCCCTTGT
>JBARWC010000022.1:0-42735 GCA_049646585.1 Burkholderiaceae bacterium
CGCTGGATGCCGCCGACCACGCGGCGGCGGCGTTGCGGGGCCAGGCCCATGGGCAGGCATCCGAGGCGCGCATCGCCATGCTGCGGGCGCAGCTGTCACGCCTGGACAACAAGCCCGAACGCGAACGCGCCTATCTGGCTTCGGTGCTGACTACCGCGCCCGAGTACGCCAGCCTTATCGGCGCCGAGCTGCTCGAATGCTATCGCCGGGTGGGGCAGCAGGCCGAAGGGCTGGAAGTGCTGCGCGCGCACTATCTGCGCCATCCGTCGCTGGACATGTTCAATGTCGTCTTTCGCGAGCTGCGGGCGCAGCAGGGCTACACGCCGGCCTGGACCTTTGCCCGCGAGGCGCTGCGCGCCCATCCTTCGCTGCTGGGCCTGGACAGGTTGCTTGAAGCCGAGCTGGCCGCCTACGAAGACCAGAACCCCATAGCCGGTGGGGCGGCCGAAGGTGCGAATCGCCTGGCGCAAACCAATACGGCCGCCGCCGATGTCGCGCCGGGCGCCGACCTGAGCTTGTTGCGCTCTTTGATACACAAGCATACTCAACGGCTGGATCGTTACGCCTGCCGCGTCTGCGGTTTTGAGGCGCGGCACTTCTATTGGCAGTGTCCAGGCTGCAATTCCTGGGAAACCTATGAACCTCGCCGTCTGGAGGAGATGAAATGATGCCGTTTCCGGCAGAGGCGGTACGCCGCGTAAAAGTGCTGGTCGCGGGCGACATCATGCTTGACCGCTATTGGTTTGGAGAGGTCGATCGCATCTCCCCCGAGGCGCCGGTTCCCGTGGTGCGTGTCGCGCGCCGCGAAGACCGGCTGGGCGGCGCGGCCAACGTCGCGCGCAACATCGTGGCCCTGGGCGCGCAAGCCAGCCTGTTGGGCGTCGTCGGCGGCGACGAGGCGGGCGCCAAGGTTGCGGCGCTGGCCCGCGAGGCGGGAATCAATTCCTGCCTGGTCACCGACGATACCTCGCCCACCACCCTGAAGATGCGGGTGCTGGGCCGGCAGCAGCAACTGCTGCGCGTGGACTTCGAAGAGGGCCCGGGCGCGCCTTGCCTGGACAGGCTGGACGCCCTGGCCAGGCAATTGGTGGCGCAGCACGACATGCTGGTGCTGTCCGATTATGCAAAAGGCGCTTTGAGCCGGGTCGAGGTCCTGATCGCGGCGGCCCGTGAGGCGGGCGTGCCGGTGCTGGTCGACCCCAAGGGTCATCTGTACCAACGCTATCTGGGCGCCACCGTCATTACACCCAACCGTTCCGAGATGCAGGAAGCCGTGGGGCGCTGGAAGGACGAAGACGACCTGGAGCGGCGCGCCCAGGCGCTGCGCACCGAGTTGGGCCTGGAGGCCTTGCTGGTGACCCGGTCGGAGCAAGGCATGACCTTGTTCACCGCCGAGGGCCGCAAGCACACCGATGCGCATGCCCACGAAGTATTCGACGTTTCGGGCGCGGGCGATACCGTGCTGGCCGCCCTGGCCGTTACCCGCGCGGCGGGATTGCCGTGGTTCGATGCCGTGTCCTGGGCCAACCGCGCCGGCGGCGTGGTGGTCGGCAAGCTTGGAACATCTGTCGTTACCGCAGGAGAACTATCATGATCGTAGTAACCGGAGGCGCCGGATTCATTGGCAGCAATATCGTGCGCGGCCTGAACCAGCGCGGCTATACCGATATTCTGGTGGTCGACGACTTGACCGAAGGCGACAAGTTTTTGAACCTTGTGGAAGGGAAAATCGCCGATTATCTGCACAAGGACGAGTTTCGCCAGCGTGTGGCCAAGGGCCAGCTCGGAAACATCGAAGCCGTGTTCCACCAGGGAGCATGCTCGGACACTACCGAGCGCAACGGCCATTACATGCTGGACAACAATTACCGCGTTACGCTCGAGCTGTTCCAGTATTGCCAGGTCCACAAGATTCCCTTCATCTACGCGTCGTCGGCCGCGGTCTATGGCGCGGGGCCCATGTATGTCGAAGACCCCCTGTACGAATCGCCATTGAATGTCTACGGCTATTCCAAGTTCCTGTTCGATCAGGTGCTGCGCCGTCACTTGGACACGCTAACCGCGCCCGTCGTGGGCCTGCGCTATTTCAACGTCTATGGGCCTAACGAGCAGCACAAGGGCCGCATGGCTTCGGTCGCCTTTCACAACATGAAGCAGTTCCAGGCCGAAGGGCATGTCAGGCTATTCGGTGGCTGGGACGGCTATGTCGACGGCGGGCAGTTGCGCGACTTCGTCTACGTCGACGACGTGGTGAACGTCAACCTGTTCTTTCTGGATCACCCCCAGGTTTCCGGCATATTCAATTGCGGCACGGGAAGGGCGCAGCCTTTCAACGACGTCGCTCAGACCGTGGTCAATACCTTGCGAACCAGCCGCGATCTGCCCGAATTGACCTTGCAGGAATTGGTCGGCCAGCAGGCCATCCAGTACATCGCTTTTCCCGAGGACTTGAAGGGGCGCTATCAAAGCCATACCCAGGCCGACCTGACGCAACTGCGCGCCGCCGGCTACGACAAGCCCTTCCGCGACGTCCAGGCTGGCGTGGGGCACTACGTCAAAACCTTGCTCGAGCTGGGCCGCATCTAGGGCGCGGGGCCGGCCGGCCGCGTGCTCGGATGCCCAGGTAGGTTTACGCATGGACCATTGCCTGTGGCGCCGCTACCCGCCGACGGGCGATCGCGGGATCATTGCAGCAGGAAACAAGCGGCACCCATACGGGGATGGGGCCGCGGGCTTTCCTTCACTTCTTTCCTGGAGGCTGCTCATGAACCCTTTTACCGAATCCACCGTGGCTCGTCCCTGGGCCGAAAATGCTTGCGCAAAATCGACCGGGCCGTCGCCGGCCGCCACCTGGTCGAAAAGACGCCGCCGTTCACTGGCCGGCCTGGCCTTGGGCATGCTGGCCGGCAGCGTTTCCATGCATGGCCTGGCCTTTGCCATCGACGTCAATGCCGCCACGCAAGAGCAGTTGCGCGAGCTGCGCGGCATAGGCCCCAAGACTGCCCAGGTCATCGTCGAGGAACGCGCACGCGGCGGCCGCTATGAATCCCTGGACGACCTTGCCGACCGGGTCAAGGGCATAGGGCCGAAAAAGGCCGCTGCGCTCCAGGCCTCGGGGCTGACCGTCGGCGCGGGCTCCGCCTTCAAGAAGGACGCCAATGCGTCGACGCCCGCATCGGCCTCGACGACGGGCAAGGCCCTTGCCGCCCAGACTGGCAAAGCCGCCAAGGCCGGCGGCCCGGTGGGGGCGGAAGCGCCGCCCAGCCAACAGCGGCGCGCCAGATAAGCCCCGCGATCCGCCCTTCATGCCGGTGTCAGTCGCTTGGGTGTATGATTTCCGGCATGAAAAAATATCTGACCATTGAAGACACGATCGGTGCAACGCCCTTGGTGCGGCTGCAGCGCATTCCAGGCGAATTCGGCGAACGGCGCGGCAACGTGATCCTGGCCAAGCTCGAAGGAAACAACCCCGCCGGTTCGGTCAAGGACCGCGCGGCCAGCTCCATGATCCGCCGCGCTGAAGAGCGCGGCGACATCAAGCCGGGCGACACGCTCATCGAGGCCACCAGCGGCAATACCGGCATCGCCCTGGCCATGACGGCCGCGGTGCGCGGCTACAAGATGATACTCATCATGCCCGACAACCTGTCGGTCGAGCGGCGCGCATCCATGACGGCCTATGGCGCCGAACTGATCCTTACCCCGGCCAAAGAGGGCGGCATGGAATACGCGCGCGACCTGGCGATGCGCATGCAGGCCGAAGGCAAGGGCAAGGTGCTGGATCAGTTCGCCAACACCGACAATCCGCTGGCGCATATCGAAACCACCGGCCCCGAACTCTGGGAACAGACCGACGGCACCATCACCCATTTCGTCAGCGCCATGGGCACCACGGGGACCATCATGGGTGTGGCCAGCTATCTGCGTTCCAAGAACCCGGCCGTGCAGGTCGTCGGCGCCCAGCCGGCCGAGGGCTCGCAGATTCCAGGCATACGCAAATGGCCCGAAGCCTACCAGCCCGCCATCTACCATCCCGAGCAGGTCAATGCGTTTGAATTGATCTCGCAGACCGAGGCCGAGGACATGGCGCGTCGCCTGGCGGCCGAAGAGGGCATCTTCGGCGGCATATCGTCGGCGGGCGCGCTGGTTGCCGCCTTGCGGGTGGCCGCGCGTGTCGAAAACGCCACCATCGTGTTCATCGTCTGCGATCGCGGCGACCGTTATTTGTCCACGGGCGTGTTCAACTGACAGGCAGTTTTACCGCTTGACGACGCAACGCCGCGGCCCAAGGCCGCGGCATTTTTGTGTGCAAGGACAGGGGGCAAGCCCTTGCTCTGACCAATTCGGTTTTTATTTCTTCCTGGCGGGTTAAGAAATTTCTTAACACCCTAAGGTTATATAAATAGAAATATAAAATCTTGGCCGCGCCAATTTCAAATTACTACCATACATAACTTGATCGCATATGTCGTGCGACCGTTTATGTGGAAATGAACATGTCTTTGAATTGGGTACGCCGGGGTGTTTTCGCGACGGCTGCGACGGCGTTGGCCGCGGGGCTTTCCTTGAGTGCGCCGGCTACGGCGCAAGATGTGCTGCGCATCGGCGCGCCGCTACCGCTGACCGGGGCGCTGGCCCCCGAAGGCACCAAGCTGCGGCAGGGCTACGATTTGTGGCTGGACCAGGTGAAGGCGCAAGGCGGCATCAAGGTCGGCGACAAAAGGCTGGCCGTCGAGATGCGCTACTACGATTACCAGTCCAGCACGCCCAAGGCGGTGCAATTGGCCGAAAAACTGATCACCGACGACAAGGTCGATTTCCTGTTTTCGCCTTTCGGTTCGGGCGCGGCCAAGGCCGCCAGCACGGTGGCTGAAAAGAACGGGGTGCCGCTGCTGGCGTCCAGCGCGTCTTCCGCGGAAGTCTTCGACCAGGGCTACAAGAACCTGTTCGGCCTGTACACCGACAACAGCACGCTTAGCGAACCCATCGCCGACCTGGTGCAGGCCAAGATTCCAGGCGCCAAGCGTGTCGCGATCCTTGCGCGCAACGATCTCTATCCCTTGTCGCTGGCGCACGAGTTTGAAAAATCGGCCAAGAAGCGCGGGCTGGAAGTCGTGTATTTCGAACGTTATGCCATCGGCACGCTGGATCATGCCGCCGCGCTTACCCAATTGGCCGCCAAGCGCCCCGACTGGATCGTCATCACCGGCTACATCAACGACCTGATCCTGGCGCGCAAACAACTGGCCGATCTGCGCATCGATGCGCAAGCCCTGACGATGATCAACGGCCCCGCCTATGACGAATGGATTTCCGCCTCGGGCAAGCTGGCCGAGAACGTGACGACGGCCAGTTGGTTCCACCCTGTGCTGTCCTATCAAAGCGACGACGTGTTCGGTTCGACGGCCAAGTTCGTCGAGCTGTTCCGGGCCAAGTTCGGCAGCTCGCCCGACTTTACCCAGGCATCGGGCGCCGCCGTCGGCGTGATCCTGCAACAGGCCATCGAGCGTGCAGGCAGCAAGGACCGCGACGCCGTGCGCGCCGAGCTGAAGAAGGGCGGATTCAAGACCTTTTTTGCGCCGGTCTCCTTCGGCCCCAACGGCATGGCCGATTCCTACGTTCCCCCGGTCTATCAAATCCAGGACGGCAAGGTTCAGGTGGTGTATCCCGCCGACATCGCCACCAGCGATTTCCGCAGCGGCATAGGTCATTGACGCCAAGCCTTTCCGGATGAACGAGGGGCCCGCGGGCCCCTTTCATTCACCACTGGAGTGTTCCCGTGTTCTATTTGCAGGTCCTTCTGAACGGCATCGCGCTTGGCGGCTTGTATGCCTGCATCGCCGCCGGATTCTCGCTGGTGTGGGGCGTTCTCAACGTCATCAACATCCTGCACGGGTCGCTGATCGTGCTGGGCGCCTATCTGGCTTTCTTTGCGCATCAGATACTGGGCATCGATCCCTTTTTATTCGCTCCCGTCGCGGGGCTGGTGCTGTTCGCGCTGTCCTATCCGCTGCAGAAATTCGTGGTCAACCCTGTGATGGGCCGGCCAGTGCTGATCACGCTGACGCTGACCTTCGGCCTGAACCTGTTCCTGGACAATGCGATGCTGAAGTTCTTCAGCGCGGATTTTCGCAAGATCACCCTGGATCATCCCTGGGGGTTGCTGGACCTGGGCGGGGTGCTGATGCCGATAGACCGCCTGATGGCCACGGCGACCGGCCTGGCGCTGGTCTTTGCGCTGTGGCTCTTGCTGCGCCGCACGCAACTGGGCAGGGCCATCATCGCCGTGCGGATGGATAGCCAGGCGGCGGCCCTGATGGGCATAGACGTCAATCGGACCTATGCGCTGGCCTTCGCCCTGGGCGGGTTCATGGCGGGCGCGGCGGGCGCCTTGCTTAGCGGCATATTCCCGATTTCGCCGGTCACGTCCTCGGTATACCTGGGCAAGGCCTTCGTCATCTGCGTGCTGGGCGGCCTGGGCAGTGTTCCGGGTGTCGTGGCGGGCGGCTTTGCCTTGGGCATCATCGAAAGCTTCGGGACCCTGGCGCTCGGCCCCGAGCTGGCGCTGACCCTGGCGTTTCTTGTGTTGATCGCCTTGTTGATGTTCCGTCCGTCCGGGCTATTGGGCAAGCGGGGGTTCCAGTGAATACACGCCTGATCACAGCTTTGCTGGCCGCCCTGGCGGCCGTCCTGGCCTTTCTTTATTCGGCCGACAACTATGCGTTGCGCCTGGCTACCACCGTGGGCATGTACGCGGCGCTGACATGGTCCTGGAATCTGATCGGCGGTTATGCGGGCTACCCATCGTTCGCAACGGCCGCCTTCTTCGGCCTGGGCGCGTATGCGGCCGGCGTCCTCCAGTCCTCCGGCTTGCCCTTCGCCTTGGCCTGGCCCCTGGCGGGCCTGGTGGTTGCCGTATTCGCCGGCTTGCTGGGAGGCGCCATCCTGCACCTGCGGGGTCATTATTTCGCCATCGCCAGTCTGGTGATCGCCGATGTGCTGCGTGAAGTCACCAACACGTGGACCGACCTTACCGGCGGCGGGATGGGCCTGAACCTGCCCTTGCTCAAGCTGGGAGGGGTGGACGAGCAGGCGCAGTTCTATTTCCTGGCCATGGCGCTCATGGCGGCCCTGGCCCTGCTGATTTCCTGGCGCGTGGACCGGTCGCGCCTGGGCGTGGCCTTGCGCTGCATCGAGCAGAACGAAGATGCGGCGCAAGTCATAGGCATAGACACGCGCCGCAGCAAGGTCCTGGTATTCATGCTGTCCGGCCTGCTGGCGGGCGCCACCGGTGCGGTGTATGCCTCGTGGGTCACCTATATCGACCCGACCGACGTCTACGATGTGCTGCTGTCGGTCAAGCCCATCGTCATGGCTCTGATAGGCGGGGTGGGCACCCTGATGGGGCCTTTGGTCGGCGCCGTGGTTTTCCTGGGGCTGGAAGAGCTGCTCTGGCGCAATGTGCTGGAGTTTCATGCCGGGCTGCTGGGCCTGCTGGTGGTGGCCCTGGTGCTGTTCCTGCCGGGTGGCGTGCGCGACTTGAAGCGCTTTGGCGTGTTGAACTGGCGTATCCGCTATGTTGCGTGGAAAAGGAAGGCATCGTGAAATCCCTTTTGGTTCTTGAAGGCGTAAGCCAGCGCTTTGGCGGCGTGCTGGCCCTGGACCGCATCGACCTAGCCCTGGGCGAGGGCGAGATCGTCGGGCTGATCGGCCCCAACGGCGCGGGCAAGACGACGCTGGTGAACGTGGTATCGGGGGTGCATAAGCCCAGCGCAGGCAGCATCGTCTTCGACGGCAAGCGCATCGACGGCCTGCGCCCCGACCGCATCGCCCGTCAGGGCCTGGCCCGCACCTTTCAGATCGTCCAGCCTTTTCCACGGCTCAGCGTGGCCGAGAACGTGGCCGCCGCGGCGCTGTTCGCCGGCGCCGCGGGTTCCATACCCGAAGCCCGGCATGCCGCTTTGGAGCATCTGGAATTCTGCGGCTTGCTGCCGCTGGCCGACAAGCCCGCCTCGTCCCTGACGCTGGCGGGGCGCAAGCGGTTGGAGCTGGCCAAAAGCCTGGCCCTGCGCCCCAAGCTGCTGTTTCTGGACGAGGTCAATGCGGGTTTGAATCAGACGGAAGTGGATCACGCCTTGACGCTGATACGCGCAATTGCCGACAGGGGAATCACCATCGTGCTGATAGAGCATTTGATGAAGGTGGTCATGAAGGCGAGCACGCGCGTCGTGGTGCTGCATCACGGCCAGTTGATCGCCGACGGCGCTCCTGAACAGGTGGTGGCCGATCCCCACGTGGTCGAGGCTTATCTGGGCCGCAGCTATGCCGCGGAACAATTTGCAAGGGTGTCGGCATGAGCGAATATTTACTGCAAGTGGAAAACCTGGCCGCCGGCTACGGCGACGTGCAGGTGCTTTGGGATGTGGGCCTGCAAGTGAAGGCGGGGGAAATCGTCTGCCTGGTCGGCTCCAATGGGGCCGGCAAGACAACGACCTTGCGCTGCTTGTCGGGGCTGGTTCCCGCATCGTCCGGGCGGGTCGTGTTCGAAGGCGAAGCGCTGGCGGCCCGCAGCCCTGTTCAACTGGTCGAGCGAGGCATTGCCCACGTCCCTGAAGGGCGCCGTCTGTTCTCGGGCCTGTCTGTGTACGACAATCTGCTGCTGGGGGCGTATCGCCGCCGCGACGGCCACGAAGCTATTGCCAGGGATATCGAACGCGTCTATGCGCTGTTTCCGCGCCTGGCGGAGCGCCGCCGGCAGGATGCCACCACCTTGTCGGGCGGCGAGCAGCAGATGTGCGCCGTGGCGCGCGGCTTGATGGCGGCGCCCAAGCTGCTGATGATCGATGAATTATCCCTGGGTCTTGCGCCCAAGGTGGTGGGCGAATTGATCGAGGCCCTGCGCATCGTCAACCGCGAAGGCACCAGCCTGTTGATCGTCGAGCAGGATGTGGCGACGGCGCTGGACCTGGCCGACAGGGGCTATGTCATGGACCAGGGACGGACAGTGGCGCAAGGCGCGGCGGAAGATCTGCGCAACGATCCGGCCATACGCGCCGCCTACCTGGGCGTCTGACCGGCTGGGATAATGGCCGGGCCTATGCATCGGCATTGAAAAACATTGGAGCGGCACATGAGTAACGGCAAACCTACAATCGAGTATTACTTCAGCTTTATTTCACTATGGTCCTACATAGGCAGCCAGGTCTTCAAGGATTTGGTCGACAGGCACGATGCCCAGGTCGTGTTCAAGCCTGTGGACTTGCTGGCCGTGTTTGCGGCCGGCGGCGGCAAGCCGGTGAAAGAGCGCGCCGTGCCGCGCCAGGCTTATCGCTTGGTGGAGATGCAGCGCTGGCGTGACATTCGCGGCATAGATCTGGTGCTGCATCCCAAATACTATCCGGCCGATCCTTCGCTGGGACACCGCATGCTGCTTGCGGCCCTGCGCGATGGTCAGGACGTTCAGGCCTTTGTCCATGCTTGTTTGCGGGCCGTCTGGGCCGACGAACTGAACATTGCTGACCCGGCCACCTTGCGCCTGCTGGCCCTGGATAGCGGCCTGGATGGCGACGGCTTGCTGGCGCAGGCGTCGGATGCCGAACTGGCAAAGCGCGAGGCCGCCCTGACCGAAGAGGCCATCGGACGCCAGGTGTTCGGCGCCCCCTTTTATTTTTATCGGGACGAGCCTTTCTGGGGGCAGGACAGGCTGGATCTGCTGGATGCGGCCATATCGTCCGGGCGCCGCCCGGTGACCGCGCCGTCCGTTTGAGGGCTTGCGGCCAGGGCTTTAGTCCGGACCGCCGTAGCCCATGCCGTCGGCCAGGGCTTTTGCCAGATCGTTGACCGAAGTGGCGTAGAAATAGCTGCGGTTGTAGTGCGTGATGGCAAAGAAATTTGGCGTGCCCAGGCGGTATTCCGCCAGTTTGCGGGGCTCGTCCAGCAGGTCGACGATGCCCAGTTTGTACTGGCGCCAGTCGGCCCGGGCGCCGGTTTTTTGCGACGCCTTGCCGGCCTGCGCGCCGGGCAGCGGGCGCGCCGCCGCGCCCTTGGCCTGCAATTGGGCCCAATCATAGGTGGGAGAAAGGCCGCCCACGACCATGGCTTGCGGATTGGGGGGCAGGGTGGCGGGCGCGAACACCGGCAGGCCGGGCACCCAGCCGTGCAGCCGCAGGAAACGGGCCACCGACACGATGGCGTCGTCGACGGTACCCAGCAGGTCGATACGGCCGTCGCCATTGCCATCGGCTGCGTAGCGCATCAGGCTGCCCGGCATGAACTGCGGCAGGCCCATGGCGCCGGCGAACGAGCCCGTGACTTCCTTGGCGTCGAGTTTCCTTTCGTAATCGAGCTGGATCAGGTCGGCCAACTGGTCGCGGAATAGCTGGCTGCGCTCGGGCCGGCTATCGTCGGGATAGCTGAAGCCCAGGGTGGCCAGGGCGTCGAGCACGCGGAAGTTGCCGGTGTGCCGGCCGTATATGGTTTCCACGCCTATGATGGCCACGATGATGGACGGCGGGACGCCGTATTCACGCGACGCCTTATCCAGGGCGGATTTGTTCTGCTGCCAGAATTTCCCGCCGGCGTTGATGCGCACAGGTTCGACGAAACGGTTTCGGTAGGTGACCCAACTGCGGCGTATGCGCGTCTTGGCCGGCGCCATCAGGCGCGCCGCCGTGGCGCTGTACTGGGCGTCCTTGAGCAGGGTCTCGACACGGGCCGGCGGCACCCCGCGCACGCGGGCGACTTCCTGCGCATAGGCCTGGATGTCGGGCACCAGGCGGCCGTCTGCCTGCAGATAGCGGGTCCGGCCCACGACGGAGGAGCCCGCCTTGATGGACGGGGCCGCTTCCGGGACCTTCATGGTCGCGGGGGCCGTGGCGCTTGAACCGGCGGCCGAGGCGGCTGCCGGAGCCGATGGCGCTTGTTCCGGCGTGGCGGTTTTGGAGGCGGCGCAACCGGCCAGAAAAAAGGCGATGGATCCGACTTGCAATATACGGACTGCTTTGAACATAATCATCCTTATGGCGACGCTATATATTACTCATCCCGCATGCCGCTTGCACGAAATGGGCAACTGGCATCCCGAAAGCCCGGACAGGCTGGATGCCATCAACGACCAACTGCTGGCCAGCGGGGTCATGGACTATATCCAGGAGCTCTCGGCCGAGCCCGCCGCCGATGCCGACATCCTGCGCGTGCACACGCCCGAGCATCTTACATACCTGTGCCAGCATGCGCCGGCCGAGGGCTATTTCACCATTGACGCCGACACGCTCATGAATCCGCATACGCTAGAGGCCGCGCGGGCGGCGGCGGGGGCGGGTATAGCCGCCGTCGATGCGGTCATGCGGGGTGCGCATCGTACCGCCTTTTGCTCGGTCCGGCCGCCGGGGCATCATGCCCGGCCCGGCCAGGCCATGGGTTTCTGTTTTTTCAATAATGTCGCGGTGGCCGCCGCTTATGCGCTGGAACACCATGGCCTGGAGCGCGTGGCCATCGTCGATTTCGACGTCCATCACGGCAACGGCACCGAGGAAATGTTCGCCGGCGATCCGCGCATCCTGATGTGCAGCTTCTACCAGCATCCCTTGTTTCCGGGCATGCGCCTCGATCCGCCGCCCGACAATATGGTCAACGTCCCGGTGGATGCCTATACCCGGGGCGATGCCTTGCGCATGGTGGTGGACGACGCCTGGATGCCGCGCTTGCAGGCTTTTCGCCCGGAACTGGTCTTCATATCCGCCGGTTTCGACGGCCATCGCGAAGACGACATGGGCCAATTGGGGCTAGTGGAGGCCGATTACGCCTGGATCACCGGCCGCATCATGGAGCTGGCTGGGCAGACGGCCCAGGGCAGGGTGGTCAGTCTGCTGGAAGGCGGCTACAACCTGTCGGCCCTGGGACGCAGCGCGGTGGCTCACGTCCGGGCTTTGGCCTCGTTGTAGAATAAGCCGTTTACTATTTGTTTTAGATCCTCTGGAGATTGCTCGATGAAGGTGCTGGTACCAGTCAAGCGCGTCGTTGACTACAACGTCAAGGTACGCGTGAAATCCGATCAAAGCGGCGTGGATATCGCCAACGTGAAAATGTCCATGAACCCCTTTGACGAGATTGCCGTCGAAGAAGCCACGCGACTGAAGGAAAAGGGCGTGGCGACCGAAGTCGTGGCGGTTTCCTGCGGCGTTGCGCAGTGCCAGGAAACCCTGCGCACCGCCATGGCCATCGGCGCCGACCGCGCCGCCCTGGTGCAGACGGACGCCGAACTGCAGCCGCTGGCCGTGGCCAAGCTGCTCAAGGCCCTGGTCGACAAGGAACAGCCCCAACTGGTCATCCTGGGCAAGCAGGCTATTGACGACGACGCCAACCAGACGGGCCAGATGCTGGCCGCCTTGCTGGACTGGCCGCAAGCCACCTTCGCCAGCAAGGTCGATGTGGACGGCGACAAGGTCACCGTCACGCGTGAAGTCGACGGCGGCCTGGAAACGCTGGCGCTCAAGCTGCCGGCCATCGTCACCACCGATTTGCGCCTGAACGAGCCGCGCTACGTGACGCTGCCCAACATCATGAAGGCCAAGAAAAAGACCCTGGACGTGGTCACGCCGGAGGATTTGGGCGTGGACGTCGCCCCGCGCCTGAAGACCCTGAAGGTCTCGGAGCCGCCGGCACGTTCGGCCGGCATCATCGTGCCCGACGTGGCTACGCTGGTCGACAAACTGAAGAATGAAGCGAAGGTGGTTTAAATGACGATATTGGTAATTGCAGAACACGATAACGCCCAACTGAAGTCGGCCACGCTGAACACGGTGGCGGCGGCTTCCAAGCTGGGTGGCGACGTCCATGTGCTGGTGGCGGGCAGCGGCGCGCAGGGCGTGGCCGAACAGGCCGCACAGGTGGCCGGCGTGACCAAGGTGCTGCTGGCCGACGGCCCGGCCCTGGCCGACGGCCTGGCCGAGAACGTTGCCGCGCAAGTGCTGGCGGTGGCCGGCGGCTACAGCCACATCCTGTTCCCGGCGACGGCGGCAGGCAAGAACGTGGCCCCCCGTGTAGCGGCCAAGCTGGACGTAGCCCAGATTTCGGACATTCTTTCGGTCGAATCGGCGGACACTTTCACGCGTCCCATTTATGCCGGCAATGCGATCGCCACGGTGCAATCGGCCGATGCGGTCAAGGTCATCACCGTGCGCACCACGGCGTTTGACGGCGTCGCCGCCCAGGGCGGCAGCGCGGCGGTCGAGTCCTTGAGCTCCACCGGCGATTCGGGCCTGTCCAGCTTCGTGGGCCGCGAAGTCGCCAAAAGCGATCGCCCTGAACTGGCCGGCGCTTCGGTGGTGGTGTCGGGCGGGCGCGGCCTGGGCAGCGCCGAGAACTTCAAGATCCTGGATCCGCTGGCCGACAAGCTGGGCGCGGCGCTGGGCGCTTCGCGCGCCGCGGTCGACGCGGGCTACGCTCCGAACGACTGGCAGGTCGGGCAGACCGGCAAGATCGTCGCTCCGCAGCTGTACGTGGCGGTGGGCATTTCGGGCGCCATCCAGCACTTGGCGGGCATGAAGGACTCCAAGGTCATCGTCGCCATCAACAAGGATGCCGAAGCGCCGATTTTCGGCGTGGCCGACTACGGCCTGGTTGCTGACTTGTTCACGGCGGTACCCGAGCTGGTAAGCGCGCTGTAAGCGCCCCGGCTTAGCGTTTTCCGCGCAAAGGCCCCGGCGCCTGGATGACCATCCAGGCGCCGGGGCTTTTTTGTTTTCAGTACAGCAGGCGGCAGCCCAGCCAATGCCGTTGTTCCACCAGTTCCTTGATGACGGCCTTGCACAACCGTATCACGTGGGCGACGGCCGGGGTCGGCGGCAGGCTGTCGCCGGCGCACAGCACGACCTCCCGGGACAATTCAAAGTCGACCGAGCGCGGGACTATCGTTCCGCTGGTGATCTCCGGCTGCGCCGCGGAGTAGGGCAGGAAGGTGGCCGCCAGGCCTTCGCGCACCGCGGGGATCAGGATGGCGGAGGTGCTGGCTTCGGCGAAAAGGTTGTAGCTGAGGCGCGCGGTCAGAAAGGCGTGGTCGACCCGGGCGCGCAGCATATTGGGCAGGCTGGGCAGGACCAGGGGTACGTTGGTCAACGCCTTGATGGGTGTCTTGCCTTTGGGCAGTTGCAGGCTTGCATGCGTCAGCAGCAGCAAGTCCTCGATGAGCAGGGGCGTGACCGAAATCCCCTTGATGGGCTGCTGGTCGGGCGAAAGAGAGAAATCAACCCTGCCCTGCAACACCTGCCGCGTCAGATCGGCGCTTGGGATATCCACGATTTCCAGCACGATGGACGGGAACTCGCGCTTGACGCGCTTTATGAGAGGCAGGGCGAGCATGCGCGCCGTGCTGGAGGCCAAGGCTATCGATACCGTGCCCGATATCTGTTCGTCGGTCTTGCTGAGCAGGCTGCGCGTGGTGTCGACCTGGCGCAATATGGTTTGCGCATGCCGGTAGAGCAGGTCCCCTTCAGGGGTGGCATGCACGCCCTTGGGGCCGCGCACCAGCAGCTTGACGCCCAGGGCTTCTTCCAGCAGGGCAATCTGCTGGCTTAGCGCGGGCTGCGCAATATGCAGGGTTTCCGCGGCGCGCGTCATGTTCTGCATTTCGAATACCCGCACGAAATATTTGAGTTGCCTGAAATTCACGGGCTGCCTCCCTGAGGGCCTTTTAACTAGATAAGTTTATCTTATGGCTCCATCAGTAAATAGTATTTTCCGTCTTTGACGTCTTTTCCTAGAATCAAGTCGCTACATAGGAGACTGGAAAAATGAAGCGACCCTTGGAGGGATTAAAAGTACTCGACCTGACGCGCGCTCTCTCGGGCCCCTTCAGTACCATGATACTGGCCGATCTAGGCGCGGAAGTCATCAAGGTCGAACCCACGCCCGCCGGCGACATGGTGCGGCAGTGGGGTCCCTTCGACCAGGATATAAGCGTTTATTATCTAAGCGCCAACCGGAACAAAAAAGGTATAGGCGTCGACTTCCGCAACAAGGAAGGCCTGGCCCTGATACGACAGATGGCCCTGAAGTCCGACATCGTGGTCGAGAACTTCAAGGTGGGCACCATGGAAAAGATGGGACTGGGCTACGAGGCGCTGTCGGCCGAGCATCCCGGCCTGATCATGGCGTCGATTTCGGGTTTTGGCAGTACGGGGCCGGCCAAAGAGTGGGCCGGCTTCGACCAGATCGCCCAGGGCTACTCGGGCTTCATGAGTCTGACCGGCACGGCCGAATCGGGGCCGACGCGGGTGGGCACCGCCATCGGCGACCTGACCGCGGGCATGTGGCTGACGATAGGCATATTGGCCGCCGTGGTGGAGCGCAAGGAAAGCGGGCGCGGGCAGCATGTCGAGACCTCGCTGCTGGCCGGGCTGATGGGCCTGCTGAGCGTGCAGGGCCAGCGTTATCTCAGCGTGCAGGAAGTGCCGCAGCCTTGCGGCAACGTGCATCCCGTCATTGCTCCCTATGGCACTTTCGACACCGCCGACGGCCCCATCAACCTGGCACCCGCCACGCAGGCCATGTGGCTCAAGCTGTGCGCCATTCTGGAGCTCGACGCGCTGACGCAGGACCCGCGCTTCCTGACCAACGCCGACAGGATGCAGCATCGCCACGCCTTGAAAGACGCGCTGGAAGCCAGCCTGAAACGCAAGACCCGCATGGAATGGACGCCGATCATGATAGAGAACGGCATCCCGGCCGGCCCGATCAATTCGCTGGACGATGTTTTCCGCGACCCCCAGGTCCTGGCTTGCAAACTGGTCGAAACCGTCGAGCACCCGCTGCTCGGGCCGCTGCAGCAGGTGGGGCTGCCCGTGCGCATGAGCCAGGTCGAGGACGGCTCGTCGCTGCGTTCGGCGCCGCCCCTGTTCGGCCAGCACACCCACGACGTTTTCGCCGACTACGGCTTCTCGCCGGATGAGATCGAGCGCCTGCTGGCGCAGAACGTCATTCATCAGGCGGACGCATGATGAGCGCGACCGACATACAGGCGACCAGCCCCTTGTTGAGCGTGGACGGCGCCATCGCCACGATACGCTTGCGCAAGCCGCAGTACGCCAATCGGCTCAATCCCGATGACCTGGCCCTGCTGCGCCAGCAGATCGAGACGGTGAATGCCAATGACGAGGTGCTGGTGCTGCGCTTCAAAAGCGAGGGCAAGTATTTTTGCAGCGGCTACGACATAGGGTCGCTCGCCGCTGAGGACGCGCCCAGCTCCCTGTTCTTCGGCGAAACCATGGACATGATAGAGGCCGCCAGGCCCGTGACCATCGCCGCCGTGAGCGGCGGCGCCTATGGGGGCGGCACCGATTTGTGCCTGGCCTGCGATTTTCGCGTGGGCGTGCCGCAGGCCAATATGTTCATGCCGGCCGTCCGGCTAGGCCTGCACTTCTATCCGGGCGGCATGCAGCGCTATATCTCCAGGCTGGGTTTCAACAATGCCAAGCGGCTGTTCCTGACCGCCGACAAGATCGGCGCCGAGGAGATGCTGAACATAGGTTTTCTTACCGAGATCGTGGGCGCCGACGAGCTGGATCAGCGCCTCGATGCGCTCAGCGGGCAACTGGCGGATATGGCGCCCATTGCCTTGCTGGGCATCAAGAAGCATCTGAACCTGATTGCGCGTGGGCAGGTCGACACGCGGGATATCGAAGCGGCCGTGCTGCAATCGGAACGCTCGAACGACATTATCGAAGGCGCCACCGCCTGGAAGCAGAAACGCCCCCCTAAATTTACCGGCACCTGAGTGCCTTATGAAAGGAGACATCCAATGAAAACCAAGACCAAGATGAGCATGTTGCTGGCATGCCTGGGGCTGAGCGTCGCGGGCGCCGTGCAGGCCGCGAACTATCCGGCCAAGCCGATCACGCTGGTCATAGGATTCCCGCCGGGAGGCGGCGCCGACAGCGTGGGCCGTGTTTACGCCAACGGCCTGTCCAAGCTGCTCAAGCAGCCCGTGGTCATCGAGAACAAGCCGGGCGCCGGCTCCACGATAGCGGCGGGGCAGGTCGCCAGGGCCGCGGCGGACGGCTATACCCTGTATCTGGGCAATTCCAGCGTCATGGGCAGCGACAGCGTGCTCTACACGGTGGGCTACACGCCGCAGGACTTCCGCCCGGTCGCGCGGCTTACCACGGCGCCCATGATACTGATCGCCAGCAAGAAGTCCGGCATTGCAAGCGTCAACGATCTGGTCGAGCGCGCGAAGAAGGCGCCCGGCACGATCAATGTGGCATCGTCGGGCAATGGCGTCATCACGCATTTGGCCGCCGTGGAGTTCATGAACGTCAGCGGCGTCAAGCTGATGCACATCCCCTTCAAGGGAGGCGCTGCCGCCACCCAGTCGGTGGCGGCCGGCGATACCGATGTTTCTTTCGCCACCGCGCCGTCCGCCCGCACCGCCATTGATACGGGCAAGGCCATAGGCTTGGGCATTACGACGTCGGCGCCTTCCGGCGTCATTCCGGAATATCGGCCGATAGCGGGCCAGGGCGTGCCGGGCTACAACATCTCCAACTGGTGGGGCATCTTCGTACCCAAGGGGACGCCCGATTCCGTGGTCGACGTGCTTTTCAAGGCTACCAACGAGGTGCTGGCGGACGAGTCGGTCAAGCGCAGCCTGGCCACCAGCTTTGAAGAGGTCACGCCGTCCAAGTCGGTTCAAGAGTTCGTCGAGTTTGCCCGCAGGGAAGGCGACCAGGGACTGAGGCTGGCCAAGGAAAGCAGGGCAACCGCCAACTGAGCGGAAAGGGTGGCCCGGCCAGTGGCCTGACAATAGCGGAATATGGCAAAATGGGTCGACCGGTTTTCCGGCCCGACCCGCCATCGCCACCGTGGCGCCTGATCCGCGCAAGCCTTTTTATTCTGGAGAGCCCGTGACTTACCGTGCGCCAACTGAAGATATTCGCTTCGTCATCAAAGAGCTCGCCGATCTGAAAGGCGTGTTGAGCCTTCCGGGGTTCGAGGAAGTGTCCGAGGACCTGGTCGATGCCGTGCTCGAAGAAAACGCCCGCTTTGTCGAGCAGGCCGTTGCGCCGCTCAATCGCCAGGGCGACACCTCGGGCGCGACATGGTCGGACGGCAAGGTAAGCACATCACCCGGCTTCAAGCAGGCCTTTCAGGAATTTGCGCAAGGCGGTTGGCAAGGCCTGCAGCACGAGCAGGAATGGGGCGGCCAGGGGCTGCCCAAGCTGATCGGCGCGCCGGCCGGCGAAAACATCAATGCGGCCAGCCTGGCATTTTCCTTGTGCCCGCTGCTCACCGACGGCGTCATCGAAGCCCTGACGACGGTGGGTTCGCACGAGCAGCAATCCGTGTTCATCCCGCCCATGCTGGAAGGGCGCTGGACGGGCACCATGAACCTGACCGAGCCGCAAGCCGGCTCGGACCTGGCGCTGCTCACCACGCGGGCCGTCAAGCAGGATGACGGCAGCTATCGCTTGTCCGGCCAGAAAATCTTCATCACCTACGGCGAGCACGACATGGCCGAGAACATCGTGCACCTGGTGCTGGCGCGCACCCCCGATGCGCCCAAGGGCGTGAAGGGGATCTCGCTGTTCATCGTTCCCAAATACCTGGTCAAGGACGACGGCTTGCTGGGCGCGCGCAACGACGTCTGGTGCGCGTCGCTGGAACACAAGCTGGGCATACACGGCAGCCCGACCGCGGTGCTGCTGTACGGCTCGGGCAAGGGCGAAGTCGGCGAAGGCGCCGTGGGCTATCTGGTCGGCGAAGAGAATCGCGGGCTGGAATACATGTTCATCATGATGAATGCGGCTCGCTATGCGGTGGGCATACAAGGCGTGGCCTTGTGCGAAAGGGCCTTGCAGCAGGCTTCGGACTATGCGCGGGAGCGCGTGCAGGGGCAGGCCCTGGAAGGCTCGGACGGCCCGGTGGCCATCGTCCAGCATCCCGATGTGCAGCGCATGCTCTCGACCATGCGGGCCCTGACCGAGGGCGCGCGTTCCCTGGCGTATGTGGCGGCGTCGGCCTGCGATAAGTCGCGCCGGCACCCCGATCCGGCCGAGCGCGCCAGGAACAAGGCCCTGTACGAATACTATGTGCCCGTGGTCAAGGGCTTTTCCACCGAGACTTCGGTGGAGGTCGCGTCGCTGGGCCTGCAGGTGCACGGCGGCATGGGCTTCATCGAGGAAACCGGCGCCGCGCAGCATTACCGCGACGCTCGCATATTGCCCATCTACGAAGGCACGACGGCCATACAGGCCAATGATTTCATCGGCCGCAAGCTGCTGCGCGACGGCGGCGCCGTGGCCAAGGGCCTGGTGCAGGAAATGCGCGCCACGGTCTGCTTGCTCGAGGAAACGGCCGCCAAGAACGGCGCCGATTCCCAGGGCCTGGAACTGATGGCCCGCCGCCTTGCGCAGGCGGTCGACGCCTACGAGCAGGCGGGCGGCTTCCTGCTGGCCAATGCGCGCGACGATTTGCGGGCGGTTTTCCTGGGCAGCGTTCCCTACCTGATGCTGGCGGGCGTGGTCCATGCCGGCTGGCAAATGGCCCGGGCGGCCCTGGTTTGCGCGGAGCGCGAGGCCCTGGGCACCGCCGCCGACTTCCATCGCCGCAAGCTCGCGACCGCCGTGTTCTACGCGGCCCACATCCTGCCCAGGACGGCGGCGCTGTCGGCCGCCATCATGGAAGGCGGGGTAGCCACGCGCTACGCATCCAGGGCTGTCGGCGCATAAGGTTATACCGATATTTTATTTCTGTCGCCTGGCTTATGCTGTCAGAATATAAGGCACATCTTTTCCATGTTGTCTTACCAAGAGAGCTGCCATGACGACTTTGCGCCTGGGCGATACCGCCCCTGATTTCGAACAGGATTCCTCCATCGGGAAAATCCGTTTCTACGACTATCTGGGTAACGGCTGGGGAGTGCTGTTTTCGCACCCCGCCGACTTCACCCCCGTTTGCACCACCGAATTGGGCTACACCGCCATCGTGTCCGGCGAATTCGCCAAGCGCAATGCCAAGGTCATTGCCGTGTCCGTGGACGATGCCGATTCGCACCGCAAATGGATAGAAGACATCAACGACACCCAGAAGACCAAGGTCGAATACCCCATCCTGGCCGACCAGGACCGCAAGGTATCCACGCTGTACGACATGATCCACCCCAATGCCAGCACGACGGCGACGGTGCGTTCGGTCTTCATCATCGACCCGTCCCGCAAGGTTCGCCTGACCCTGACCTATCCGGCCAGCACCGGCCGTAATTTCAACGAGATCCTGCGCGTGCTGGATTCCTTGCAACTGACCGACAGCCACAGCGTGGCAACGCCGGTCAACTGGGAAGACGGCGACGACGTCATCATCGTGCCGTCCATCAAGGACGAAGCCGTCCTGAAAGAAAAATTCCCCAAAGGCTATACCGTCGTGCGCCCCTACCTGCGCATCACGCCCCAGCCCAACAAGTAAGACGACACCGCCGTCTTGCCGCCCAGGCTGGAAGCGCCTCGGGCGGCAGGGTACGGAACCCGCTGAAACCTGTGCTCCCGCGCTTCGGGGGGGGCCTGGTTCAGCGGGTTTTTTGTGTTTTTTACCAACGTGAAAAATAAGTACTTGCAAAAATAACTGTTGTTTTATACAGTACATTTATGGAGTAACTGTGTTTTTAGACAGTATCTGTGTTGCGGCCATTTTGGCGGGGGGCTCGCAGCAGTAATCGGAAACAGCAACCGCCGCCTTTCAAGCGAGAAAAACAATGCAAGCTCAACACGCGAAAAAACTTCCTGCCAAATGGCCGTTTCCCGCCCGCCGTACCCAGGGCAAGTCCGGCAGCCTTAGCCGGGGTGCCATGGTTGCCGATATCTGCATGGTGGCGGCCTGGGGCGCGGCCATTCCGGGCCTGATGTGGCTGGGGGCGGCAGGGGGCTTTTAAAAGCGGTCGTTTCCCCGTATAATGGCAGGCTTTGCTAACTCATCCTCTGACGGGCGCTAATTTAACTTGCAGCCATTGGCTACGGTTAAACATGTTGTTGTAGATACGGTTGCGATTTTTCGGTTGTGATTTTTCAAAGCCGTTTTTGTAAAGCCCGCATCAAGATGAAACCTGGAGTGTTCTTGTGAACCTTATCGAACTTCTTGAACAAGAAGAAATCGCACGCCTTACCGGCGGCGAAGCCAAACCCGTGTTTGGCCCCGGCGACACCGTCGTCGTCAATGTAAACGTCGTTGAAGGTACGCGCAAGCGCGTGCAGGCCTATGAAGGCGTCGTTATCGGCAAGCGTAATCGCGGCCTGAACTCGTCCTTCATCGTTCGCAAGATTTCTTCCGGCGAAGCGGTCGAGCGCACCTTCCAACTGTATTCCCCGCAAATTGCCAGCATCGAAGTCAAGCGCCGTGGCGATGTCCGCCGTGCTAAACTTTACTATCTGCGCAGCCGTTCGGGTAAAGCCGCTCGCATCAAGGAAAAACTGGTTCGCAAGTCGGTCAAGAAGGACGCCGCCGAATAAGCGCCGCCGCCCGATGCAAACCCAACAAAGGCACCCGACGGGTGCCTTTGTTTTATGAATTTTATGTCTGAAAGCCTACTACCTTCCCGCAACAGGCGTATCGTTGTCCCTAGTTTTGATCCACAGACGCAGCCTATCGTGCAGAGCGAGGTATTGCCGTCCCTGACCGGCGCCAGCCTGTCGCTGGATTTCATACGCAAGGCTTTTTCCAGCCATGTCGACTGGCAGGTCGAACCGGTATTCTCCAAGTCCTTCTATACCGACGACGACCTGATCCAACGAGACCTCATCCAGGCGGCCGTGTTTTTCCCCTTGGTGCAACGCCAGGATGGTCTCAGCGTATTGTTCACGCGGCGCGCCTCGCATTTATACGATCACGCGGGGCAGATCAGCTTTCCGGGCGGGCGCATCGAGCCCCAGGACCTGAGCGCCGCCGCCGCCGCGCTGCGCGAGACCCAGGAAGAAATCGGCGTGGCGCCGGAATTCATCCAGATCATCGGCACGCAGCCCAGCTTTATCACGTCCACGCGCTTCAGCATGAAGCCGGTCATAGGCCTGATCCAGCCCGGCTTCACCATCACCCCCGATGCAACCGAAGTAGCCGAGGTGTTCGAAGTGCCCTTGTCGGTGCTGATGGACGCCGGCCGGCACCGCCTGCACAAAGCCCATCTACCCGACGGCGGCCATCGCTTCTATTTTTCGATTAGCTGGCAGTCTTATTTCATCTGGGGCGCCACGGCGGCCTTGATACGCAATTTCTATCATTACCTAGCGGCTGCGCAGGTGGAGTTGTTGCCGTAGGCGCTTAGGCACTGGCCGGTGTTATTCCGCCTCTGCCATTTCCCGTTCGGCTGCCTTTGCCAGAAAGGCGGAGCGCGATAGGTGCTGGGCTTTGGCCACGGCATCGATGCGATGCACCAGGTTCTCCGGCAGGCTGATGTTCAGGCGGACAGCTTTGGTGTTGACTTTGGCCAGATCTATATCGACCATCATCCAGAAACCGTCTTCATAGCCTTGGCGGCCTTCCCAGGCGTCGGGTGTACTAGGGCCGGGGATTGCTTCGGTTTCACCATGGAAGTGCGCCTCGACAGCCTCCTGGGCAGCCCGGGATAAGTCCTGCAAGTCGTCGGCGCCCGCAAAGCAGCCGGGAAAGTCCGGAAAGGACGCGCCGTAGGCGCTGTCACGGTTTTTGTGTACATGGATGGGATAGAGCATTTGATGTTCTCCCGACCGACCGGCTTATGGCAAGCCGGCTTGTTTAAGGATGTGTACTGCTTCGCTACAGGCATCGTAGCGTATTCACGTCGCCCGAGCCGCGGCCAGCAGTGCCTGCCTAGCTAATACCGCCCCTGCGCCTCGTTCTCCGCCAGGATGCGTTTGTACAGTTCGTGGCGTTCGGGGGCGATTTCGCCGCGTTCCAGGGCGGCCAGCACGCCGCAGCCTGGCTCGTGGCGATGCGTGCAGTTGTAGAAGCGACAGTGCTGTATGCCGTCCCGGAATTCCGGGAAGCCGTGTTCGATGTCGCTGGCGGTCAGGTGGTAAAGGCCGAAGGCCTGGAAGCCCGGCGAATCGATGATGTCGCCCGAGCCGCCGGGCAGGTGGTACAGGCGGGTGCTGGTGGTGGTGTGCTTGCCGGTGCCCAGGGCCTGGGAATGCTCTTGCGTGTGGGCACGGGCTTCCGGCACCAGCGCGTTGAGCAGGGTGGATTTCCCCATGCCGCTTTGGCCCAGCAGCAGGCTGCAGCGGCCCTCCAGCAGCGGCAACAGTATGTCGCGCATGGCCTGTGGGGCCAGGGCGCTCAGTTCGATCACCCGCACTCCCGTCTTGTCCAGCTTGGCCAGAAGCTCGCGCGCGCGCGGCAGGCCGGCGGGCAGGTCTATCTTGTTCAGGATGACGATGGGCGCGATGTCGGCGCTTTGCGCCGCCACCAGGGCGCGGCCCAGCAGGTCGTTGGAAAAGGGCGGCTCGGGCGCCACCACGATCAGCAACTGGTCCACGTTGGCGGCGAACTGCTTGGTGCGCATGTCGTCGGACCGGTAGAGCAGGTTGCGGCGTTCCAGTATGCGGTCTATGGATCCTTCGTCCTTGCCCTGAGGGCTGACGATGACGTGGTCGCCGACGGCGGCGCCGGCCTTTTTCCCTCGGGGGAAGCATTTGCGAAGCTGGCCGTCGGGCAGCTCCACGGTGTAGTGGCGGCCGTGGGCGGCGACGATGCGCCCTTGCAGGGCGTGGGTGTCAGCCATGCTTGAGGCGCTGTATGCGTGTCACGGCGGGCGGATGGCTGTCGTAGAACGCCGAATGCACCGGGTCGGGAGTCAGGGTGGCGGCGTTGTCGTCGTAAAGCTTGACCAGCGCCGAGACCAGCCAGTCCGAAGAGCATTGTCGGGCCGCATAGCGGTCGGCCTGGAATTCGTCGCGGCGCGACATCCAGCTTGCCAGCGGCGTCAGCCAGAAGGTGAACACGGGCACCGCCAGGAAGATCAGGATGAGCGCCAGCGCGTCGTTGGGCCGGCCGAGCTGAGGCAGCACGCCCAGGCCGGTGTAGAACCATACCTGGGTGGACAGCCAGCCCAGCAGAAGAAAGAAGGCCAGCGCCGCGCTGAAGCTGATGGCCATGCGCTTGATGATGTGTTTGTGCTTGAAGTGGCCCAGCTCGTGCGCCAGAACGGCCTCGATCTCGTCGGTGTTCAGGCGCGCCAGCAGCGTGTCGAAGAAGACGATGCGGCGCGCCTTGCCGAAGCCGGTGAAGTAGGCGTTGCCGTGCGCCGAGCGCTTGGAGCCGTCCATGACGAAGAGGCCGTTGAGCGAAAAGCCGCAGCGCTCGGCAAGCTTGTGTATGCGCTCGGCCATTTCCGGGTCGTCCAGCGGGGTGAACTTGTTGAACAGCGGGGCGATGACGGTGGGGAACAGCCACAGGATCAGGAAGTTGAACAGCACCCAGGTGCCCCAGGCCCACCAGATCCAGTTGGGACCGGCGTTGCCCATGATCCATAATATGCCCGCCGCCAGCGGCGTACCCAGTATCAGGGTGATCATGAGGGTTTTAAGGGTATCGATGACGAACAGGCGTGGCGTGACCCGGTTGAAGCCGAAGCGGGCCTCCAGCTTGAACTGGCGCCAGGCGGAAAAGGGCAGGCCGATTACGCCCATCAGGGCCAGCACGACGGCGATCAGCGCCAGTTGGCGCAGCATTTCGTTGTCGATCAGCAGGCCCAGTTGCGTGTCGAGAAATTGCAGACCGCCCAGCAAGGTCAGGCCGATCAGCACGGCGGCCTCGACGACGTGTTCCACCATGGAGAACTGCATCTTGGCCACGGTGTAGTCGGCCGCGCGCCGGTGGCTGTGCATTCCGATGCGGTCGGCGAACTCGGCGGGGATGCTGTCCCGGTGCTTTTGCACGTGGCGCAGCTGGCGCGATGCAAGCCACAGCCGGGCCAGGATGTCGGTCAGCAGGAAGGCGGCGAACAGCAAGGTGAACATAAGAAGCGGACCGTGTGCGAAAATCTATGTTTTAAGGAAGGATTATATGGCGGCGAATGACCAGCGTTTAGTGTGGCTCGACATGGAAATGACCGGGCTGGATCCAGAGAAAGAACGGATCATAGAAGTGGCGGTGGTCGTTACCGAAGCCGACCTGACTTTTGTGGCCGAAGGCCCGGTATTGGTTATACACCAAAGCGACGCCCTGCTTGATGCCATGGACAAGTGGAATCAATCCACCCACGGCAAAAGCGGCCTGATCGACAAGGTCAAGGCCTCCACACTCACCGAAGGGCAGGCCGAAGAGCAGTTGCTGGCCTTCCTGGCCCAGCACGTTCCGTCCGGCAAATCGCCCTTGTGCGGCAACACCATCGGGCAGGATCGCCGCTTCATGGTGAAGTACATGCCCAAGCTCGAAGCCTATTTCCATTACCGCAATCTGGACGTCAGTACGCTTAAAGAGCTGTCCCTGCGCTGGAAGCCCGAAGTCTACAGGAGCTTCGTCAAGAAAAGCCGGCACGAGGCGCTGGCCGACATCTACGAATCCATCGACGAACTCAAGCATTACCGCGAGCACTTCATCAAGCTGTAACCGTCACGCCGGACGCAGGCCGGAGCCGGTCCTCGGGCAGGCGCCGCCGCCTTCATGCTGCCTGCGACTGGGCCTGGCTTTCACGCCCGCCGAAGCGCTCCAGCGCGTAGGGTTTCAGGGCCTGGTAGCGCATCGGATCCTGGCCCAGCAATTGTTCCAGATGTTCTTCGGCCAGGTCGAATACGGCCCAGTACAGCTTGCCGCAAAGGCTGCGCGCCGCATGGCCGGGCCAGTTCGCGGGCAGCAATTGCGCGGGCAGTTGCGGGTCATGCAGGACGATGCGGCGCCAGGCATGCAGGGTCAGGGCGCGTATCGCGAACGCCTGAGACGGCCGCATGTGCCGGTTGACCGCCGCCTGGATGGGGCCGAAGCTGGCGGAAAATTCCCGGTACTGCCCGGCCACGCCCTCCATGTCCCAGCATTGCGAGATCAGGGCGCTGATCACCAGGCCTTTGCCCTCGTTCATTTCATGGGCGCTGAGCACCAGGGCGTGTTCGGTCAGCTTCAGCTTGTTCAGTACTTTTTGCGCGGCGGCCGTCTGGTTGCGCGGCAGGGCGAAGATGCCCGGCGCAATGGCGCCGAAGCCGGCCCAGATCAGTTCGCGCCGGACTTCGCCGCGCTTGGCCAGGCTGCCGTTGCCGAAGCGCGGCAGTATGACCAGGGTCCAGTCGCCCGCCCATTCGGCCGGGGAACCATCGTAGATGCGCGCCGAGGCCTGCCGCGTCAGCTCCAGGCCTTGCTCGCTGAGCCGGTACAGGCTGCGCCGGCCGTGGCGTTCGGAGCGCAGCCAATCCTGGGCGACCAGTCTGAACACGCTGGTGCGCAGCAGCCGCTCGTTGATTCCCAGGGGCGTGACCAGCTCGATCAAATCGCTTAGCCAGATGCTGCCGCCATGCGGCTCGATGGTGTCGCCCAGCAGCGTGACGCACAAGGACTTGGCGCGTGGCGGGTCGTTTTCGAGCAGGTTGTGGACCAGTTGTTGCAGCGTGGCGGGCGTATCGGGCATGGCGTCGGTGATGTTGGCGGACAGGCCATCTTATACGAAAGAGGGATAACCCTATTTGATACTAAAATATGATTGACATCAATATTTTTGTATTAAATAATCGAATATCGCCGCATGAGCATGAAAACAGACAGGAGATCGCCATGTACGCCCAGCTAGTTGAAACCGGGGTCAAGAGCGTCCGTTCAGTAGAGGAGTTGACGGGCGCGGAGCGGGTTTTCCAGGAACGCATCGACGAGGGCGTCCGGGTCGAGCCCAAGGACTGGATGCCGGAGTCCTATCGCAAGACGCTGGTGCGTCAGATTTCGCAGCACGCGCACTCGGAAATCGTGGGCATGCTGCCTGAGGGCAACTGGATTACCCGTGCGCCCACGCTCAAGCGCAAGGCCATTCTGCTGGCCAAGGTGCAGGACGAGGCCGGCCACGGTCTGTACCTGTACAGCGCCGCGGAAACCCTGGGCGTTTCGCGCGATGACTTGGTCGACGACCTGCATTCGGGCAAGGCCAAGTATTCCAGCATTTTCAATTACCCCACGCTGACCTGGGCCGACATCGGCATGATAGGTTGGCTGGTCGACGGCTCGGCCATCATCAACCAGATCCCGCTGTGCCGCTGTTCCTACGGGCCTTATGCGCGCGCCATGGTGCGCGTATGCAAGGAAGAATCCTTCCACCAGCGCCAGGGCTACGACCTGCTTATACAGATGTGCCTGCACGGCACCCAGGCGCAAAAAGACATGTGCCAGGAAGCCTTCAACCGCTGGTGGTGGCCGGCATTGATGATGTTCGGCCCCTCCGATGCCGACTCGCCCAACAGCGCCCAGTCCATGCAATGGCGCATCAAGCTGTTTTCCAACGACGAGCTGCGCCAGAAAATGGTGGACCAGACCGTGCCGCAGGCCGAGTACCTGGGCCTGAAGGTGCCCGATCCCGACCTGAAATGGAACGAGGAACGCGGCCACTACGATTTCGGCGAGATCGACTGGTCCGAGTTCTACGACGTCATCAAGGGCCACGGCCCGTGCAACCGCGAACGCCTGCGGGCGCGCGTCAAGGCGCACGAGGACGGCGCCTGGGTGCGCGAGGCCTTCAATGCCTATGCGGGCAAGCAGGCCGCCAGAAAGGTCGCGTAAGGGTTTTGTGGTTTGTCCGCGCTGCGAGGCAGCGTCTTTTATCGAATGATTGAATGCCGGCGGCGCCGGCTATCGGGGGTAGGAAAATGAGCCAGAACGGATGGCCTCTTTGGGAGGTGTTCATTCGCAGCCAGCATGGCCTGGCCCACAAGCACGTGGGCAGCCTGCATGCGCCGGACGCCGAAATGGCGATCAACAACGCGCGCGACGTCTATACGCGCCGCAACGAAGGCCTGAGCATCTGGGTCGTCAAGGCCGCCGACGTGGTGGCCAGCAGCCCCGACGACAAGGAACCGCTGTTCGAGCCGGCCAACAACAAGGTCTATCGGCACCCGACCTTCTTCCCCATGCCCGAAGAAGTCAAGCACATGTAGGAGGCCAAATGGACCAAGCCTTGTTTCAATACCTGCTGCGCCTGGGCGACACCACCCTGATTCTCTCGCACCGCATTTCCGAGTGGACCGGCCATGGCCCGGCGCTGGAAGAAGACCTGGCCATGACCAACGTGGCGCTGGACCTGCTGGGCCAGGCGCGCTTGTGGCTGACCCTGGCCGGCGAGGTCGAGGGCCGGGATCGTGGCGAGGACCAGCTTGCCTATCTGCGCGACGCGCCGGAATACCGCAACTACCTGCTGGTCGAACGCGACAACGGCCACTACGGCGACACCATTGCACGCCAGTTCTTCTTCGATGTCTGGCATTACTTCCTGCTCAAGGAGTTGTGCAATTCATCGGACGAACGCGTGGCGGCCATCGCCGAAAAATCCATCAAGGAAGTCAGCTACCACGTAAGGCGCTCCTCGGACATCGTCGTGCGCCTGGGCGACGGCACGGCTGAAAGCCACACCAGGATGCAGGCGGCGGTCGACGACGCCTGGCGTTTCGTGGGCGAACTTTTCGTCGACGATGAAATCGGCCAGCAGCTCGCGCAGCGCAAGGTCATACCGGCGCACGCCGGCCTGTGGGCCGCCTGGCTGGATCATGTGGGGGCCATTCTGGGCGAGGCCACGCTGACCATGCCCGACCCCGATGCGGCCAATCATCTGGCGCATCGTGGAGGCATGCACGGCCGCCACACCGAAGCCCTGGGCTACGTGCTGGCCGAGATGCAGCATCTGCAGCGGGCCTATCCCGGAGCCTCCTGGTGAACACCGCCATCGCTCCCGTCCCGGTCGAGCAGGTCATGCAGTGGCTGGGCACCGTGCCCGACCCTGAAATCCCCGTGCTGTCGGTGGTCGACCTGGGCGTGGTTCGCGATGTGTCCTGGGACGGCGCGACCTGTGTGGTGACCATCACGCCCACCTATTCGGGCTGCCCGGCCATGCAGGAGATTACCTCGGGGATACGCGAGGCCTTGCTGGCGCGGGGCATCGAGCAACTGCGCGTCGAAACCCGCCTGTCGCCGGCCTGGACCACCGACTGGATGAACGAAAAAGGGCGCCAGGCCCTGCACGGCTACGGCATTGCGCCGCCCGGCGAGAAGGCCATCGACATCTCCGGCATCACCCGGCGCGCCAGCGAGGTGGCCGTGCCTTGCCCCTTGTGCGGGTCTAAGCATACCCGCCTGGTCAGCCATTTCGGTTCGACGGCCTGCAAGGCCCTGTACCGCTGCATGGATTGCGGCGAACCCTTCGATTATTTCAAGGCGCATTGACTGCACATGAACCAGTTTTATTCATTGAAAGTGGCCTCGGTGGCCAAGAATACGCGGGACGCGGTGGTCGTGACCTTCGATGTCCCGCCCGAACTGGGCGATACCTTTGCGTTCCGGCCCGGCCAATACCTGACCCTGCGCACGCAACTGGATGGCGAAGAGCTGCGCCGTTCCTATTCGATTTGCGCCGCGCCGGGCGACAAGCTGCTGCGGGTCGCCATCAAGCGCCTGAACGACGGTGCTTTCTCGGGCTGGGCCAATGAGCATCTGGTGGCCGGCCAGGCGCTGGACGTGATGCCGCCCGACGGCCACTTCACGGTGGAATTCGCGCCCGAGCACGCCCGCCGCTATGCCGCGTTCGCGGTGGGCAGCGGCATCACCCCCATTCTGTCGCTGATCAAGACCGCGCTCGATATCGAGCCGGACAGCAGCTTCACCTTGTTCTTCGGCAACCGGGCCTCGTCGGCCGTGCTGTTCCGCGAAGAAATCGAAGATCTGAAGAATCGCTATATGCAGCGCTTCTCGCTGGTCTATGTAATGAGCCGCGAACACCAGGACATCGACCTGTTCAACGGCCGCCTGGACGGCGCCAAGGTCGAGCAACTGCTGAACCTGTGGATGCCGCCCTCGCAAATCGACTATGCCTTCGTCTGCGGCCCGCAAGACATGACGGAATCGGTCACGCAGGCCTTGCGCGACAAGGGCCTGGACAAATCGCAGATCAAGTTCGAGCTGTTCGGTTCCCCCAAGGGGCCTCGCGCCTTGCGCACCGGACACGAAGCCCGCAAGGCGCCGGGCCGCGAGCAGTGCGAACTGACCGTGGTGCAGGACGGCCTGACCCGTACGCTGACCATAGAAAAGAACAAGGACAGCGTGCTCGATTCCGCGCTGGCCCAGGGCGTGGAATTGCCGTATTCCTGCAAGGGCGGGGTATGTTCCACCTGCCGCTGCAAAGTAATAGAAGGCGAAGTCGACATGGATGCGAACTTCGCGCTGGAAGATTACGAGGTCGCGCGCGGCTTCGTGCTCAGTTGCCAGAGTTTTCCGGTTACGGATAAGCTGGTGATCGATTTCGACCAGGAAACTTGATTTTCATACGAAGGGCGGGGCGCCTTGCGGCGCATGCCGTCTGTGCGATCAATACATATCGGCCGTCGCGTATCCTTGCGGCGGCCGGCCAACAGGAGTCAACACCGTGTCGACCGATTTTTTCAAGGCCCACCAGGGTGTGCTGGAACAGGCTGTGGCGGCGGCTGCCGCGCGCGGCTACTGGAGCCCTTTTTCCGAATCGCCCAGCCCGCGCGTCTATGGCGAGACGGCCAACGACGATGGCCGCGCCGCCTTCGAGGCCTACAAGGGCAAGGATTTCCCCTTGGTCCTGGATTGGGCGCAAGGCAGTGTGGACGGCGAGGTATCGCCTTACGGCTTCGAGCTTGGCATTCGTTATCCGCGCTTGTCCGTTCCCGTCCTGATCGAGCAGTCGCAGCGCGCCCTGGAGTCCTGGCGCGAGGCCGGGCCGCAGGCCTGGGTGGGCGTTTCGCTGGAAATCCTGAAGCGCGTTAACCAGCGCAGCTTTGAAATGGCCTACGCGGTGCAGCACACCACGGGGCAGGGCTTCATGATGGCCTTCCAGGCGGGCGGCCCGCATGCCCAGGATCGCGGCCTGGAAGCCGTGGCCTATGCCTGGCAGGAAATGGCGCGCATACCGGGCATGGCCGACTGGGAGAAGCCGCAAGGCAAGCACGACCCCATCAAGATGCGGAAGCGCTTTACCATCGTGCCGCGCGGCATCAGCCTGCTGATAGGCTGCTCCACCTTCCCGACCTGGAACGGCTATCCGGGCATGTTCGCCAGCCTGGCAACGGGCAACACCCTGATCGTCAAGCCGCATCCCAGCGTGATCCTGCCCCTGGCCATCACGGTGAAGATCGCCCGCGAGGTCCTGGCCGAAGCCGGCTTCGATCCCAATGTGGTGCTGTTGGCGGCGCACCCGGCCGGCGACGATACGGCGACGAAACTGGCCCTGGACCCGGCGGTCAAGCTGATCGACTTCACCGGCAGCAGCGCCAACGGCAACTGGCTGGAACAGCATGCCAGGCAGGCGCAGGTGTACACGGAAAAGGCCGGAGTCAACCAGGTCATCATCGATTCGGCCGACGATTTCAAAAGCGTGGCCCGCAACCTGGCGTTTTCATTTGCGCTGTATTCCGGGCAGATGTGCACGGCCCCGCAGAACATCTACGTGCCGCGCGACGGCATCAAGACCGCCGACGGCCACATGAGCTTCGACGAAGTGGCAGCGGGCCTGGCGCAGGCCGTGGAGAAACTGGTGGCGGACCCGGCGCGGGCGGTGGAGATCACCGGAGCCATACAGAACGCGGGCGTCACGCAGCGCATAGGCGAGGCGCGCGCGCTGGGCCTGCCCGTGTTGTGCGACAGCCGGGCCATCGAGCATCCCCAATTCCAGGGCGCCCGCACCGCGACGCCCTTGCTGCTGAAGGCGGACGCGGCCGATGCGGCCATCATGCGTGAATGGTTCGGCCCCATCGTGTTCGTGGTGGCCACCGATTCCACCGACAGCAGCATTCGCCTGGCGCGGGATACGGTGGTCGAGCACGGCGCCCTGACGCTGGCCGCCTACACCACCGACGATGCCGTGGCGCAAAAGGTGGAGAAAGCCGCCGAGCGCGCCGGGGTGTCGCTATCGCTGAACCTGACCGGCGGCGTCTTCGTCAACCAGACGGCGGCATTCAGCGATTTCCACGGTACCGGCGCCAACCCCGCCGCCAACGCGGCCCTGTCGGACGCGGCCTATGTGGCCAATCGCTTCCGCGTGGTGCAGACGCGCTGGCACGCATAACAACAAGGCTGGAGACTTCATGAGCTACGAAAACATCATTTTTGACCTGGACGGCGGCGTCGCGCGCATTACCTTCAATCGGCCCGACAAGCTGAACAGCTTCACCGCGGCCATGCATGGCGAGTTGTCCGACGCCCTGGCGCGGGTCGAAAGCAGCGAGCCCCGCGTGCTGGTGCTTACGGGTAACGGTCGCGGTTTCTGCGCGGGCCAGGATCTTTCCGAACGTGAAATGAGTGCGGGCTCGGCGCCGATAGACCTGGGCGCCACCATCGAGAAATACTATGCGCCGCTGGTGCGCCGCCTGCGTGCCTTGCCCGCGCCCGTCGTGGTGGGCGTCAATGGCGTGGCGGCCGGTGCCGGCGCCAATCTGGCCCTGGCCGGCGACATCGTCATCGCCAAGCAGTCGGCCAGCTTCATCCAGCCTTTCTGCCGCCTGGGGCTTCTGCCCGATACGGGCGGCACCTATGTCCTGCCGCGCCTGGTGGGGCAGGCCCGCGCCATGGGGCTGTCCCTGCTGGGCGATAAGCTCAGCGCCGAGAAGGCCGAGCAGTGGGGCCTGATCTGGCAATGCGTGCCCGACGACGCCTTCGATGCGCGCCTGGACGAACTGGCGCGGCATTTCGCCCAGGCGCCGACCAAGGGCCTGGCCTACACCAAGCGCGCCCTGAACCAAAGCCTGTCCAACACCCTGGACGATCAACTGGATCTGGAACGCGACCTGATGCGCGAGCTGGGAGCCAGCCACGATTATGCCGAAGGCGTGTCCGCCTTCCTGGGCAAGCGCCAGCCTGTGTTCAAGGGGAAATAATGAGCTCCCCAGCAGCCAGTTCCACACACGCAGCGTCCCTGCCCGAAGACCCGCAGGCCCTGGCCGCACTGACGGCCAAAACCATGTACGACGGCGACGCGGCGTCGCAAGCCATTGGGGCGCGCATCGTCTCGGTGGGGCCGGGCACGGCCAGCATGTCCATGACGGTGCGGGCCGATATGCTCAATGGCCACAAGACCTGCCATGGCGGTTTTATCTTCGCCCTGGCGGACAGCACCTTTGCCTTCGCCTGCAATTCGCGCAATGCGGCGACGGTGGCTTCGGGCTGCACCATCGACTACCTGGCGCCCGGCTTCGAGGGCGACGTGCTGACGGCCCAGGCCACGGAATGCTCCCTGGCCGGACGCACCGGCGTCTACGACGTGCTGGTCTCCAATCAGGACGGCAAGCGCATTGCGATCTTTCGCGGGCGCTCGTATCGCATCAAAGGCCAGGTGGTCGGCGAATAACTATTTACAGAGTTAGCGGCATGCCCGGCACACGATGCGCGGGCGGCCGCCTTCATTTAAACGCAGGGTTAGGGTAGGAGTGGAAAATGTCTGAGTCGAAATCGTCGAACGCCGGGCGCGATGCCATCGAGCATGCCAGCCAGGATGAATTGCAAAGCCTGCAGCTTGCGCGCATGAAGTGGTCGCTCAAGCATGCCTATGACAACGTGCCCCATTACCGGGCCGCGTTCGACAAGGCGGGGGTGCATCCCGACGATTTGAAGCAACTGTCCGACATTTCACGTTTTCCCTTCACCACCAAGCAGGACTTGCGCGACAACTACCCGTTCAAGATGTTCGCGGTCCCGCGCGAGAAGGCGGTGCGCATTCATGCCTCCAGCGGCACCACGGGCAAGCCCACCGTGGTCGGCTATACCGCGACAGACATCGACAACTGGGCCGACCTGGTGGCCCGATCCATCTGGGCGGCCGGCGGCCGGCCCGGCGACATCGCCCACGTGGCTTACGGCTACGGTCTGTTCACCGGCGGCTTGGGCGCGCATTACGGCGCGGAAAGGCTGGGCTGCTCGGTGGTGCCAATGTCCGGCGGCCAGACCGAGAAGCAAGTGCAATTGATTCGCGACTTCGAGCCGCGCATCATCCTGGTCACGCCTTCGTATTTCTGCAATATCCTCGAAGAGATGGAACGCCAGGGCATGAACCCGCGCGACAGCTCCCTGCGCATCGGCATCTTCGGCGCCGAGCCCTGGACGGGCCAGATGCGCAAGGACATCGAGCAGCGCTCGGGCATCGACGCGGTGGACATCTATGGCTTGTCCGAAGTCATGGGGCCGGGCGTGGCCATGGAGTGCGTCGAGTCCAAGGACGGCCCCGTGGTGTGGGAAGACCATTTCTACCCCGAGATCATCAATCCGGACACCGGCGAGGTCGTTCCCGACGGCGAAGAGGGCGAATTGGTGTTCACTTCGCTGACCAAGGAAGCCATGCCGGTGATACGCTACCGCACCCGCGACCTGACGCGGCTGCTGCCGCCGACCTCGCGCAGCATGCGTCGCATCGACAAGATCACGGGCCGCAGCGACGATATGCTGATCGTGCGCGGCGTGAACCTGTTCCCCACCCAGGTCGAGGAAATCGTGCTGAAGATGCCCGAACTGGCGGCGCAGTACCAACTGGTGCTGACGCGCAGCGGCAATCTGGACGAGCTGGAAATCCTGACCGAGGTGCGCCCCGAATTCGATCACCTCAGTGTTTCGGATCGCGACCAGCTGGCGGGCAGGCTCAAGCATGCGGTCAAGACCTATATCGGCGTGTCGGCGCGCGTCACGGTGCAGAGCGCCGGCCTGGTCGAGCGCACGCTGACCGGCAAGGCCAAGCGGGTCATCGACAAGCGCGCCAAGTAGAATCGGGCGCCGTTCATCGGGCGGTGCGCGGCCCCGTCCCTTTGCCGCGCGCCGTCCCGCAAGCGGGTATCATTCAAAATTCGTGTATGCAAACGGACGGATGGATGATGAGCAATGCTGGCGGGGCCGTGGCGGGAATCGGGGTCGACCTGTTGCGCCTGGATCGTATCGAGCGCGTGTTCGCCCGTCATGGCGAGCGCTTCATCCACCGCATACTGGGGCCGCAGGAAATCGAAAAGTTCAGGCTGCGCTACGGGCGTGATCCGCAGCGCGGCCTGCGTTTTCTTGCCACCCGCTTCGCGGCCAAGGAAGCTTTTTCCAAAGCCATAGGCCTGGGCATGCACAGCCCCATGGCCTGGTCGCGCATGCAGACGCTCAACGAACCCGGCGGCAAGCCCAGCGTGCGCCTGTCCGAGCCGCTGGCAAGCTGGTACGGCAGCCGTTTCGGCGCGGCCCATGTTTCAATTACGGATGAAAGCGATACGGTCGCGGCGTTTGTCGTGGTCGAAAGCCGCAAGCCCGAAACCAAGGATTGAATGGAAAACCCATTATGGTAGTGAAGAATATGCAAGCCGGCCTGCCTCCCGGCCCGGTCATGGTGGACGTCGAGGGAACCGCGCTGACGGCGCAGGAGCGCGCCCGCTTGCGCGATCCGCTGGTGGGCGGGGTCATACTCTTTGCCCGCAATTTCGATCATCGCGAGCAATTGGCCGATTTGTGCCGGGCCATACACGACGAGCGCGACGAGCCCTTGCTGATCGCGGTCGACCACGAAGGAGGGCGGGTGCAGCGCTTCCGGACCGACGGCTTCACCGCCATCCCCGCCATGAGCGTGTTCGGTGAGCTGTGGTCGCAGGATTCCCTGGCCGCCATGCGCCTGGCTTCGGAAGCAGGCTATGTGCTGGGCGCCGAGCTGCGCGCCTGCGGGGTGGACCTGAGCTTCACGCCGGTGCTGGACCTGGACTACGGCGTCAGCAAGGTCATCGGCAATCGCTCCTTCCACCGCGACCCCCGCGTCGTGGCCATGCTGGCGCGCGCCCTGATACAGGGCCTGGCGCTGGCGGGCATGGCGGCCTGCGGCAAGCATTTCCCGGGCCATGGCGCGGTCGAGGCCGATTCGCACCATGAAATACCTGTCGACGAGCGCGACTTCGAGCAGATCATGCAGGAAGACGCCGCGCCCTACGGCTGGCTGGGCGACATGGTCCTGCCCTCGGTCATGCCCGCCCACGTCATCTATCCCAAGGTGGACCCGCATCCGGCCGGCTTTTCCAAACACTGGATACAGCAGGTGCTGCGCCACGACCTGGCCTACGACGGCGTGGTGTTCTCCGACGACCTGACCATGGAAGGCGCGACGGTGGCCGGCGACATCCTGGCCCGCGCCCAGGCGGCCCTGGGGGCCGGCTGCGACATGGTGCTGGTGTGCAACCGCCCGGACCTGGCCGACGACCTGCTGGCCCGCCTGAAGGTCGAGCACAGCGCGGCGTCCGTCCAGCGCATACGCCGTCTGATGCCGCGCACGCCCGCGCTGGATTGGGACGCCTTGCAGGCCGATGAACGCTATCAATATGCCCGACGACTTCAATCTCAAATCGTTTCTGGCTGACCTGCCGCATCTGCCCGGGGTATATCGTCATATCGATGCCCAGGGCGAGGTGCTGTATGTGGGGAAGGCGCGCGATCTGAAGAAGCGCGTGAACTCGTATTTCCAGAAGACTCTTAGCAGCCCGCGCATCAGCCATATGGTGGCGCGCGTCGTGCGGCTGGAGGTTACCGTCACGCGCTCCGAGGCCGAGGCGCTGCTGCTGGAAAACAACCTCATCAAGCGCCTGAAGCCGCGCTACAACATCCTTTTCAGGGACGACAAGTCTTACCCCTACCTGATGTTCAGCGGCCACGATGTCCCTCGCATCGCCTATTACCGTGGCAGCACCAGCGGCAAGGGCCGCTATTTCGGGCCTTATCCCAATGCCTGGGCGGTGCGCGAGACCATACAGATACTGCAACGCGTGTTCCGCCTGCGCACCTGCGAGGATAGCGTCTACGCCAATCGCTCCAGGCCCTGCCTGTTGTATCAGATTGGGCGCTGCTCGGCCCCTTGCGTGAAGCTGATCTCGGACGAGGCCTACCAGGCCGACGTCGAGCGCGCCATTCAGTTCCTGGACGGCCGCGCCAGCAAGGTGCTGCGCGATATCGAAAAGCGTATGCACGAGGCATCCGAGGCGCTGGAATTCGAGCGCGCGGCGGTATTGCGCGACCAGATGGGGGCGCTGGCCAAGGTCTTGCAGCAGCAATCCATGGAAAAGGTCGGCAACGACGACGTGGACATCATCGCCGTCGCGTCGGCCGGCGGGCGCATCTGCGTCAACCTGGCCATGGTGCGCGGCGGCCGGCATCTGGGCGACAAGCCTTTCTTTCCCACCCAAACTCACGAGGACAGCCCCGGCGAGGTATTGGCGGCCTTCGTGGCGCAGCACTATATGGACAGCGGCATGCCGCGCGTGCTGGTTTGCTCGCATCCGCTGCCCGATCCCGACCTGATGGGCCTGTTGGCCGAGCAGACGGGTGTCAAGGCCAGGGTGCTGATCAAGCCCCAGGGCGTGCGCAAGACCTGGCTGGAGCAGGCGGTGAAGAATGCGGAGCTGGCGCTGGCGCGCCTGCTGACCGAGTCCAGCGCCCGCGCGGCGCGCAGTCTGGCCCTGGCCACCGCACTGGAACTGGATACCGACGAGGCCGCCCTGGACGCGCTGCATATCGAGTGTTTCGACATCAGCCATACCGCCGGCGAGGCCACCCAGGCGTCCTGCGTGGTGTATCAGCACCATGCAATGCAGCCCTCGCTGTATCGCCGCTACAACATTGCCGGCATTACGCCGGGGGACGATTACGCCGCCATGCGCCAGGTGCTGACGCGCCGTTTCAGCCGGGTGGCGGACGGCCAGGCCGAGATGCCCGGCGTGGTGCTGATAGACGGCGGCAAAGGGCAGGTGGAGATCGCCAGGCAGGTTTTCGTGGAGCTGGGCCTGGATACGCAGACCATCGTCGGGGTGGCCAAGGGGGAGGGCCGCAAAGTGGGCCTGGAAACCCTGGTGTTCGTGGATGGCCGCCCGCCCGTGGCCCTGGGCATCGAATCGGCGGCCTTGATGCTGGTCGCGCAGATACGCGACGAGGCGCACCGTTTCGCCATCACGGGGATGCGCGCGCAGCGGGCCAAGGCCAGGAACGTATCGCGCCTGGAAGAGATCGAAGGGGTAGGCGCCAGGCGGCGCCAGAGGCTGCTGGCGCGTTTCGGCGGCTTCTCCGGCGTGGTCGATGCCAGCGTCGACGACTTGCGCTCGGTGGACGGAATTTCCGACGAGCTGGCCGAACGCATCTATCAGGCCCTCCGATAAGGTAGTATTCACACTATGCCCATGAATCTGCCTATTGCTCTCACCTGGCTGCGCATCGCCATGATCCCTTTGATCGTGGCCTTGTTCTACATCCCGGCCGACTGGATATCCGTGCCGCTGCGCGATACCGTCGCGGCGCTGGCTTTCATCGTGGCCGCCCTGACGGACTGGTTCGACGGCTGGCTGGCCCGGCGCTGGAACCAGACCTCGTCCTTCGGCGCTTTCCTGGACCCGGTCGCCGACAAGCTGATGGTCTGCGCGGCCCTGCTGATACTGCTGGACCTGAACCGGGTCGATTCCTTCATCGCCCTGATCATCATCGGGCGCGAAATCACCATTTCGGCCTTGCGCGAGTGGATGGCCAAGATAGGCGCCAGCGGCAGCGTGGCGGTGCACTGGCTGGGCAAGTTCAAGACCGCCGCGCAAATGGTCGCCATTCCCTGCCTGTTGTACTGGCGGCCTTTTCATGGCGTATCCCTGGAATTGGTCGGCCAGATATTGATCGTCATCGCGGCCATCCTGACGGTATGGTCCATGTGCTACTACCTGCGCCGCGCATGGCCCGAAATCCGTGACCGATCCAGCCGGCGCTGAGGTTTCTTCACCGAGCAAGCCATGACCGCCGCAAGCCTAGCCCAAACTCCGGACACGCCGGCCCTGAAGCGCCGTGACTGGAGCATCATCGGCCTGATCGCTTCGGCCCATGCCTCGTCCCACTTCTTCCAGCTGGTGTTCCCCACCTTGTACTTGTCGCTGGCGCACGAGTACGGCTACGATTTCGTCAAGCTGGGCATGTTGGCTTCGGTGTTCTTCCTGGTGTCCTGCCTGGGGCAGGCTTCGTCGGGCTTCGTGGTCGACCGCATCGGCCCGGCGCCGGTGCTGCGCTTCGGCCTGGCCAGCTTCGTCGTTTCGGGCATCCTCATCGCGGTTTCCAACGGCTACGCCATGCTGATTCTGGCAGCCGTCATCGGCGGGTTGGGGAACTCGGTCTTCCACCCCGTGGACTACTCCATCATCAATCACCGCGTCAGCCCCAGGCGGCTGGGCCATGCCTTCAGCACCCATGGTCTTACGGGCAATCTGGGCTGGGCGCTTACCCCCGTCTTTATGGCGGGCTTCATCTATCTGTCGAACTGGCGTGTCGCCGCCTTCGCGGCGGCCATGCTGGTGGCTTTCGTCCTGTTGCTGACCTGGCTGGGCCGCGACCTGCTGGCCGGCCGCAATGCAGCCATCGGGCAGGAACAGGCCACGGCCGCCGATTCTCCCACCGGCGGCGCGCCCGACCTGGCGCAGCAGTCCGTGGGCCAGACCCTGGCCACCTTGCTGGTGCAGCCGGCGCTGTGGGGCGCCTTCCTGTTCTTTGCTTTTACCTCCATGGCGCTGTCGGCCGTGCAGAACTACACCATCCCCATGCTGGGCGACGTCTACGGCATCGACAAGGTCCTGGCGGGCACCGCCTTGTCCTCGTACATGATCGCCGCGGCGGCGGGCATGCTGGCCGGCGGCTTCCTGGTGGGCGCCACGCCCAATACCGAGCGCACCGTGGCGATTTCGCTGCTGCTGGCCGGTGGATTGCTGGTCGTGCTGGCCCTGGGCTCGGTGCCGCCGTCCTTCGCCATTGTGCTGGTAGCCCTGGCGGGATTCTGCTCGGGCGTTTCCTCTCCCTCGCGCGATATGCTCATACGGCGGGTCACGCCCAAGGGCGCCACGGGCACCGTCTACGGCCTGGTGTATTCCGGCATGGATGTGGGGTCTTCGCTGGCGCCGGTCAGCTTCGGCCTGTTGCTGGACGCCGGCTTCGGCCAGGGGCCCTGGTTCGGGGCGGCCACGGGCTTCGTGGTGGCGGCCGGGCTGGCGGTGATGGTGGCCAGGTCGGCCGGCCACGGCATGGCGCGCACCGCCACCGCGCGCGCCTGATGCACGTTCAGGTTCGGCTTATTGCCTTGGGTTGCGGTCCTGGCCGACCTGGGCGGCTACGCTGCTGCGCCAGGGGTTGATGTCCAGTCCGCCGCGCCGCGTGTAGCGGGCGTACACCAGCAGGGATTGCGGCCGGCAGGCATGCCAGATGTCGCAATACATTTTCTCTACGCAGTGTTCGTGAAATTCCGTATGCCGACGCAGCGACACGATATAGGCCAACAGGGCCTCGCGGTCGATGCGCGGGCCGGTATAGCGCACTTGCACGCTGCCCCAATCCGGCTGGCCTGTTACCGGGCAGTTGGATTTCAGCAGGTCCGACACCAGGGTTTCACTGACGATTTGCGCATCCGGCACGCAGCGCAGCAGTTCCGGCGCGGGTTCGTAGGCCGTGATCTCGATGTCGGCGCCGTCGATGTTTTCGCCTTCCAGGGCAAGGCAGGGCAGGGAGGCGGCCCGGCCAAGCTCGGATAGTTCCGTCAGCTCGACTTGCACCGGCGCGCCGGCCGCCTGGCTCAGGTCGCGGGCCATGAGTTCGCGCACGGCCTGGGCATGCTCGAAGCGCTCTTCGTTCAGTGAATTCAGATACAGCTTGAACGACTTCGATTCGATCAGCCTGGGGCTGTCCTGCGGCACCGTGTAGCGGGCCAGGGCGGCGGTGGGCTTGCCTTTCTTGTTCAGCCACGATACTTCATAGGCGTTCCAGATATCGGCGCCGAACCAGGGGCCGGGCAGGCGCAGCGACTGGCGATTGGCGGCGCGGCCGATGGGAAACAGCAGTTTGGGGTCGTAGGCGTCGGGGTAGCTGACGTCGCGGCCCAGGGGTAGCGGGGGCGTGGAGGCGGGATTGTGCATGGTGTTAGGGCGATGTGGCCGGCCGGGCCTGGGCGCGGCGTTGAGACAATGCCTCATTGTACCGTTGGCCGCCGCCATTCCCGTATGGTGAAAAACCCCTTACGGATTATGGAAAGCCCATGCTGCGACGCATTATTTGCATTTTCATAAGGAAAAATATCTTCCCATATGAAGAAATAATAAATATAAGACTATGTTTTTAATAGGTAAAATATTTTGTCTTATATAAGACATAAGATAATTTTGCCGCGCAGCATACGCGTAGACTTTTCCCATCGGTTTCTTACTTTTCCATCATCCAAAGGAGAGCATCATGAGCACACGGGAAAATGCGATACGCGAGCTGCAGAAGACCTGGAACGAGGATCCGCGCTGGAACGGCATCAGGCGCGGCTACGACGCGCAAGAGGTGATCCGCCTGCGCGGCTCGGTGCAGGTCGAGCATACGCTGGCCCGGCGCGGCGCCGAGAAACTGTGGGGCTTGCTGCATAGCGAACCCTTCGTCAATACGCTTGGCGCCCTGACCGGCAACCAGGCCATGCAACAGGTCAAGGCGGGCCTGAAGGCCATCTACCTGTCGGGCTGGCAGGTGGCGGGCGACGCCAACGGCGCGGGCGAGATGTACCCCGACCAGTCCCTGTATCCCGCCAATTCGGTGCCGCAAGTCGTGCGCCGCATCAACAATGCCTTGACCCGCTGCGACCAGATCCAATGGATGGAAGGCAAGAACCCGGGCGACCCCGATTACCTGGATTACTACGCGCCCATCGTGGCCGATGCCGAAGCGGGCTTTGGCGGGGTGCTCAATGCCTTTGAGCTGATGAAGGCCATGATAGAGGCGGGCGCTGCCGGCGTGCATTTCGAGGATCAACTGGCCTCGGTCAAGAAGTGCGGCCACATGGGCGGCAAGGTGCTGGTGCCCACCCGGGAAGCCGTCGCCAAGCTGGTGTCGGCCCGCCTGGCCGCCGACGTGCTCAACGTGCCCACGCTGCTGCTGGCCCGCACCGATGCCGACGCGGCCGACCTGCTGACCAGCGATATCGACGAGAACGACCGCCCCTTCATTACCGGCGAGCGCACCGCCGAGGGCTTTTTCCGCACGCGCGCCGGCATAGATCAGGGCATTGCGCGCGGCCTGGCCTACGCGCCTTACGCGGACCTGCTGTGGTGCGAAACCTCGACGCCCAACCTGGACTACGCGCGCAAGTTCGCCGAGGCCATCCACCGTCGTTTTCCGGGCAAGATGCTGGCCTACAACTGCTCGCCGTCCTTCAACTGGAAGAAGAACCTGGACGATGCCACGGTCGCCAAGTTCCAGCGCGAGCTGGGCGCCATGGGCTACAAGTTCCAGTTCATCACCCTGGCGGGCTTCCACGCGCTGAACTACGGTATGTTCGAGCTGGCCCATGGCTATGCCCGCCGCCAGATGAGCGCTTTCGTGGAACTGCAGCAAAAAGAGTTCGCCGCGGCCGATCTCGGCTTCACGGCCGTCAAGCATCAGCGCGAGGTGGGCACCGGTTATTTCGATGCGGTCACGCAAGCCATCGAGGGCGGGCGGTCCTCGACCACGGCGCTGACGGGGTCGACCGAGGAAGCGCAATTCCAGCCGTCGCCGGAAGCCGGTCTGAAAGTGGCTTGAAGCTAGCTTTAGCATCGGCCGGTCTTGGCC
>JBARWC010000023.1:0-19473 GCA_049646585.1 Burkholderiaceae bacterium
GCTTCGGCATGCCGCTTTTTTTTGGCAAGTTCAGATTGTTTTCTAGGGGATTTATTAGTGAGCCAAGTAAAAAGTATTGCTGTCATCGTCGGCAGCCTGCGTAAAGACTCCATCAACCGCAAGGTTGCCCAAGGCCTGATCCAGTTGGCGCCGGAGTCCCTGTCCATGGAGATCGTCGAGATCGGGCAGCTTCCCTTGTACAACCAGGACTACGATGCGGATTCGCCCGCGCCGTACACCGAGTTCCGCAACCAGATCGCCGCCGTGGATGGCGTGCTGTTCGTCACGCCCGAGCACAACCGGTCGATGCCGGCCGCCATGAAGAACGCGGTGGATATCGGCTCGCGGCCTTACGGCAAGAGCGTCTGGAACGGCAAGCCGGCCGGCGTCATCAGCGCTTCGCCGTCGATGTTGGGCGGCTATGGGGCCAGCCAGCATCTGCGCCAGTCGCTGGTCTGCCTGAACGTCTATGCCATGCCCAATCCTGAAACCTATCTGGGCCAGGGCGACAAGCTGTTCGACCCGGCGGGCGAACTGACCGAAACGGGGCAGTCGCTGTTGAAGCGCTATATCGAATCCTACGCCAAGTGGGTAGCGCGTTTCTAGAACTTCACATTCGCACGGAGGCGACGCATGGCTTGGTCCATCGATTTGAACTGCGATATGGGCGAGAGTTTCGGCGCCTGGAAAATGGGGCAGGACGAGGAAATCCTGCCTTACGTGACCTCGGCCAACATCGCCTGCGGCTTTCATGCCGGTGATCCGGCCACCATGCGCAAGACGGTGGCGGCGGCCATCCGCCACGGCGTGTCGCTGGGCGCGCATCCGGGCTTGCACGACCTGGAAGGTTTTGGCCGGCGCAGCATGGACATCAGCCCCCAACACGCCTACGACATCGTGGTGGTGCAGGTGGGCGCGCTGGCCGGCGTGGCCGCCAGCCAGGGTGGCCGCCTGCGCCATGTAAAGGCCCACGGGGCGCTATACAACATGGCCTCCAAGAATCGGGAATTGGCTGCCGCCATCGCCCGGGCGGTGCACGATGTTGACGCGTCGCTGGTGCTTTATGCGCTGGCCGGCAGCGTGCAGGTAGACGCGGCCCGGGAGGCCGGCTTGAAGGTGGCGCAAGAGGTGTTTGCGGACCGCAGCTATCAGGGCGACGGCTCGCTGACGCCGCGCACGCAGCCCAACGCCATGATCGAAGATCCGGATGTGTCCATACGCCAGGTGCTGCGCATGATCAAGGAAGGCAAGGTGGGCACGGCGCAGGGCGGCGACGCCGAGGTCGTGGCCGACACCCTGTGCGTCCATGGCGACCAGCCCGGAGCCGTGGTGTTTGCCAAGGCCATACGCAAGGCGCTTGCGGCCGAAGGGATAGCCGTCGGCCTGGCCTAGCCGCCGCCCGTGTTTTAGTGCCGGATGCGGGACGCGGCGGTGTGGACGCAGATGCCCAACACCAGGCCCCAGAAGGCACTGCCTATGCCCATGAAGCTCATGCCCGAGGCCGTGCACAAAAAGGTGACCAGGGCGGCTTCGCGGCCGTGTTCATCGGACAGGGCGCCGGCCAGGCTGTTGCCTATGGTGCCCAGCAGGGCCAGTCCGGCAATCGCCGCCACCAGCTCGACCGGGAAGGCCGCGAACAGGCCCACCACGGTTGCGCCGAAGATGCCCGTGAACAGATAGAACACCCCCGCCCAGGTCGACGCCAGGTAGCGGCGGGACGGATCGGGGTCGGCGTCCTTGCTCATGCAGATGGCGGCGGTAATGGCCGCCAGGTTGAACGAGAAACCGCCGAAGGGGCCCAGGATCAGGCCGGCGGCACCCGTCCAGCTTATCAAGGGCGAGGCCGGCGTATCGTAGCCATTGGCCCGCAGCACCGCCAGGCCCGGTACGTTCTGCGAAGTCATGGTCACGATGAATAGCGGGATGCCCACGCCGATCAGGGCCGATACGGAAAACTCGGGCGGCATCAGCAGGGGCGAGGCGGGCGTCCAGGACAGCGTCTCAAGGTGCAGCAGGCCCAGCGAGCCGGCGCACAGCATGCCCACCGCCAGCGCCAGGGGCACGGTGTAGCGCGGCACCCAGATGCGGCCCAGCAGGAAGGCGAGGAACATCAGCCCCACCATCAGCCACTGGCTTTGCATGGCGGTGAACAGATCCATGCCGAAGCGTATCAGTATGCCGGCCAGCATGGCGGCGGCAATGTGTCGCGGCACGTACTGCATGATCTTCTGAAACCACCCCGTGATGCCGCTGATGGTGATCAGCAGCGAGGAAAACAGGAAAACGCCGATGGCCTGGCTCATGCTCAGGCCCGACAGGCTGGTCACCAGCAGGGCCGCGCCCGGCGTGGACCAGGCGGTCAGGACGGGATGGCGGTAGCGCAGGGACAGGCCTATGCAGCTTGCGCCCATGCCTATGCCCAACGCCCACATCCATGAATTCAGTTCGGCCGGGCTTGCGCCCGCGGCATTGGCAGCCTGGAAAATGATTGCGACCGAGCTTGTGTAGCCGACCAGCACGGCAATGAAGCCGGCGGATATATGCGAAATCCTGAACCAGTTTCCCACGGGTGTCCCGAACCTTGTTGTTTTGAATTGCCGGAGTAGGCCTGAAGGTGGCTATGCTAGCATCCTTCGCGATGTAGCCGATAGTTGATCAGAATAGCGCCGTGCCGCGTATTGCCTGCTTCTTGGGAAATTGCCCCGAACTTATCCCTTGGCTTATGCACAGTTTATGTGGACAAGTAGGGCAGCCAGGCATAACGCCATAGGGCCCAGCCAGCCGCCACCCATACCAGCAGGACGAAAAGAATTCCCCAGTTGCTGCGCGGCCGCCGTCCCGCGCGTTCCATCCACAGGCTGGCCTTGATGCGGCATTCGGCCAGCACGCTGTCGGGGACCAGCTTGATCGCCAGATAGATCAATATGGGCAGAAGGATGACGTCGTCCAGATAGCCCAGGACGGGGATGAAGTCGGGAATCAGGTCGATGGGGCTTAAAGCGTAGGCGACGATGACGGCGCACAGCGCCTTGGCCGGCAGCGGCGTGCCCGGGTGCTTGCAGACGAACCACAAGGTCACCCCGTCGCGCTTGATGCGCCGAGCCCAGGAACGGATTTTTTCTGAAATGGCCATGAGTTTGATGGCGTTGAAAGGTCGACAGAACGTTGACTTCCCATTTGGCCATGCCATTTGGGAATTTGAGGGTACCGCCGCTGCGCTGAGCAACGTAAAGGGTAGAAGGGTAGTGGGTAGCGTTGTGTAATTATACGAATAAAAGATAGGTGTTTACCCTTGATTGTCGCCGGGGGTTTTCTTGTTTATCGCCTCGTCCTCTTCCAGAGCGTGCGTTTTCGGCCCTTTGATACCGGGGTAGCTTTGGGTTTGGGCCTGCTCGGGTAAACCGGTGTCGTGCTGCCCGGGTTCGTCGCGGCGGATCTGGCCCGGCGTGTTGTGGGCGGGATTGGCCTGGCCCGGATTCTTCTTGCTAGGCCTTCCGGGCTCGTCCACCCCCGAAAGATATTGCCCTGGGCCCGCCGGCTCCTTGTTGCGCGGATCCACCGCATTGCCCTGTTCCGGGTCTTGTCGCGGAGGATTGCTGTTCTTTCGTTGTTTCGTCATGGCCGTCTCCCATTGCATGCCCCCATATAAGCGGGCGGGCCGCTATGCAGCGGCGTGTACCGGTGCGATGCAAGCCGCATGCCCGCCATCGGGCGGCCCGGATGGCTGCCATGAATGGCGGCGGCCCGCCGTGTTCATGCCTATTGAGGAAGAAGGGGATAGCGCCTAGAATCGGCCGGTGGCGCCGCCGTGGCGCCGGAGGAAACATGAAGATCAATAAAACCGAAAAATCGAACGCAGCCAAGTCGGGTGCGGTGCGTGCAAAGCTGCCCGCCAAACCCGAAATCCAGACCGATGACAGAGGCAAACTGGCTGTCCAGATCACCGCCTGGGCGCCCGACGGGAAGGGCAATGCCGTACAGCATCAAGTGGTACTGACGGACGGCGACATAGAAAGGCTGCTTTCCAGCCTGGCCAACCCGCAGGACCCGGACACGGCCCGGGTTGTAGGCAGGTTCATGGAGCAGAACCTGAAAAGCCTGCTGAGGCTGAGCGCGCTGGGGGCGGGGACGACCACGCTACTTTAGGGTATTGCTAAGAAACTGTTCCAGTTCGGGCGTCTTGGGCTGCTTGAACAGCGCTTGGGTTTCCCCGGTTTCGTGGACACGGCCTTGGTGCATGAAGACGGTGGATTGGGCCACGCGCCGGGCGAAGTTCATTTCGTGCGTCACGAGCAGCATGGTCATGCCCTCGCGCGCGAGCTGTTCAATCACCACCAGCACTTCTTCGGTCAATTCGGGGTCCAGCGCCGAGGTGACCTCGTCGAACAGCATGACGCGCGGTTCCATTGCCAGGGCGCGCGCAATGGCGACTCGCTGTTGCTGACCGCCTGAAAGGCTGTCGGGGTAGGCGTCGATTTTTTCCAACAGACCGATGCGGTCGAGGACGCGCTCGGCCAACTGCCGGTTTTGCTGCTTGGACGAGCCTTTGACCAGCCCGGGAGCGAGCATGATGTTTTCGGCCACCGACAAATGCGGAAAGAGATTGAAGCTCTGGAAGACGATGCCGACGTCCTGGCGCAGCGCGCGGAGCTTGGCCGGGTCGTAGTCCATTTCGTGGTCCGCAATCCGGATATGGCCGCTGTCTATGGTTTCAAGCCCGTTGAGGCAGCGCAGCAGGGTGCTTTTGCCCGAGCCGCTGCGCCCCAGCAACGCCACCACTTGGCCGCGTTCGACGGCAATCGACACGCCCTTGAGCACCTGGTTGTCGCCGAAGCTCTTGTGTACGTTTTCAACTGTGACGATAGACACGGAACTTCTCCTCAAGGCGGCGGCTGATGCGCGACAATGGATAGCAGATGGAAAGGTAGATCAGGGCCACCGCGACGAAGACGCGGAAGGGCTCGAAGGTGATGTTGTTCATGAGCTGGCCGGCGCGTGTCAGTTCGACCACGCTAACGATGGAAACGATGGATGTGTTCTTGACGAGCTGGACCAGAAAGCCGACCGTGGGAGGCAGGGCAATCTTGATGGACTGCGGCAGTATTACGTGCCGGTATTGCTGCTTGCGGGTCAGGGCCAGCGATGCCGAGGCTTCCCATTGCTGGCGTGGCACCGACTGGATCGCCCCGCGCCAGATATCGCCCAGATAGGCGCTGGAATAGACGGATAGGGCGATTGACGCGGCGACGACCGGCGGAAGCTCGAGCCCCGCATGCGCGAGGCCGAAATACGACAGAAACAGCACCATCAGGACCGGAATGCCTTGGATCACGGCGATGTAGGCGCGTGCGCATTCGCGTAGTATCCGGCTGTGCGCCACGCGAGCCAGCGCAATGGCCAAGCCCAGCGCGCCGCCGATCGTCATGGCGGCGATGGTAAGCACCAGGGTCCACTTGGTCGACTCGACCAGGAAAAGAAATTCGTAAAAGCCGAAGGGTCTGATCATGATTGCACCCGCGAGCCGATTGAGGGAGTGGGGCGGCCGCGCCCGGACCGCGGTCTGCGCGAGAACAGGATGTGGCCCAGCACGGTAAGGCCGATCTTCAAGGCCAGCGCCAGGGCAAGATAAAGCAGGCTGGCGACGATGTAGATCTCGAAGCTGCGAAAGGTCAGCGATTGGATGACGGCCGCGCCGCCGCTGAGCTCTTCGACGGATATGAATGAGCAGACGCTTGAGGTCAGCATGATCAGGATGAACTGGCTGACCAGCGAGGGCCAGACCTGCGCGACGGCGGGCTTCAGGATGATGTGTTGAAACACCTGTCGGCGCGTCAGCGAAAGCGAAAGGCCCGCTTCGATCTGCGATCGGTGTATGGACTCGATGCCGGCGCGGAAGATTTCCGCGGTATAGGCGCCAAGATTGATGACCATGGCGAGCAGGCCCGCATATTCGGCGGGGATCAGGATGCCCAGCGCCGGCAGGCCGAAGAAAATGATGTAAAGCTGCACCAGGAAGGGCGTATTGCGAATCAGCTCGACGTAGAGGTCGATGGGCCAGCGTCGCCGTGGAGCAAGCATGCTGCGCGTCATGGCGGCGATCAAGCCGACCATGGCGCCGAGGAAAATGGCGGACACCGACAACTTGATGGTCAGCCAGAATGAGCTGATCAGGACTGGCGCCTGGTCGAGCACCGGGGCGAATTGCAGTTCGAATGCCATCGTGGACCTGTGGATGATGTAAAAGCTGATCGGCGGGCCTTGCGGCCCGGCCGATCAGGGAACGGCCTGTTTAGAAAACAGGCATTTCTTTGGGCAGCTTGTGGCCCGTCCACTTCACGGCAAGGTCGTCGAGCTCGCCGTTTTGCTTGATGTACGAAAGCGTGGTGTTCAGCCATTGTCGTAGTTCGAAGGCGTCTTTGCGCACGGCGATGGACATGTACTGGTTGAAGAAGGGAAAGCTGATGGCAATGTCGGCATCCGGCCGGGTCTTCATCACTGTCTTGAAGATGGTTTCAGGGACCGCGACCGCTTCGACCTGGTGGGAAATCAATGCCTGCATGGCGGTCAGGTCGTCGTCGAAGCGCGAATAGACCGTGCCCTTCGGCGCCGAGCGCGTAAGCGCGGCTTCTTGCGGAGTGCCGCGAGCCACGGCAACCTTTTTGCCGGCCAGGTCGGCCAAGGATTTGATCTTGGTGTTTTTCGGCCCCACGACCACCAGTTGGAATGTGCTGTAAGGCATGGTGAACATGACGACCTTGGCGCGTTCCGGGGTGGGCGACAGCGTTGCTATGACGAAGTCCACCTTGCCGGCTTCCAGGGCCGGAATGCGGGCCGGCGTGGTATACGGCACGATTTCGACCGGCACGCCCAGGTATTTGCCGAATAGATTGGCGGTATCCACGTCGTAGCCCATGGCCTTGCCTTTCTCGTCGACGTAGCTGAACGGAGGCGCGCCGCTGTTGACGCCGATAAGCACTTTGCCCCGCTTGACGATATCGTTGACGGACTGCGCCGTTGCAATGGTGGTGGCCAGCATCAGAAGCGTTCCGAGCAGCAGGCCAGCCAGGGTGCCCTTCTTTGTGTACATGTGATTCTCCTTTAATTGGTGTGTCGCTACAGCCGTGGGATAAGCAAACCCCCATCTATGTCGACCGCGATTCCCGTTGCAAAGGGAATCAGGCCGGAGACCAGCGTTGTTACTGCCTTGCCTACATCTTCGGGTTCGCCCCAACGCCGGATTGGCGAAATCCCTTGATCTATCATTGCGCCGTACTTGTCGCGCACTTCCGCCGTCATGTCGGTGCGTATGAGTCCGGGCCGTATGTCGTACACGGCGATGCCGGCTTGCGCCAGGCGCACGGCAAACAGCTTGGCGGCCATGGAAAGGCCGGTTTTGGAAATGCAGTATTCGCCTTTTTCCACCGAGACCAGTTGGGCGTTGGATGAGGACAGGATGACGATGGAACGCCCGGCCGTCGGCAGGCCGTCGGCGAGCATGCGCTTGGCGGCCAGTTGCGTAAGAAAGAAGGTGCCGCGCAAATTGACGCCCACGATTTCGTCGAACCGTTCCGGCGTGATGTCCAGCAGGTCGCCGCGCTTGCGCACCTGCATGCCGGCGTTGTTGACGAGTACGTCGAGCCGCCCGAAGTGCTCGTAGGCCCCGTCGACCAGCACCGCATGCGCATCCAGATTGGCGATGTCGGCCTGCGCGAAGTGCGCTTGCGCGCCACGCTGGCGCACGCCGGCCAGCGTTCTTTCGGTTTCGGCGTCGGCCGTGAGGTCGTTGAGGATCAGGTCGAAGCCCGCTTCGGCCAGGCAGTAGGCGATGGCGCGCCCGATGCCGCGGCGTGCGCCTGTGACCAGTGCCGATCGGCGTTCGTGATGTAGCTTAGTCATGGGCGGCCTGCTCTTGGTTTTGAGCCGTGAACTCGGCGGTGGCGCCGGATGGGGCGGCGATGATGCGGCGCGCGGCCAGGTCGTCGATTTCTTTGTCGCTGTAGCCCAGGTCGGACAGGATGGCGTGGGAATCGGCGCCTGGAGATAGCGCGATGCGGCGCGTGGGCAGCAGCTTGCCGTCGTAGCGAACGGGAGGGTTCACCAGCGTAACGTCGTGCCCGCCGATCTTGAGTTTCTCAAGGATGCGATTGTGCAGTACTTGCGGATCGGCCTTCAGGTCTTCGTAGTCCTGCACGGGGGCGTACCACAGATCGAGCTCGTCGAAGCGAGCAGCCACCTGGACATAGCTCAGGCCTCGCACGGCTTGCGCGACGGCTTCCGCATATACGTCGCGGTCTTCATAGAGATCCAGTTCGACCAGTTCGGCCAACTGGGGGCTGCCTAGCGCTTGCGCAAGCCGGCCGGGGTCGTTGAGCCCGATAGCCAGGAATTTGTCGTCGCTACTTCGGTAAACGCCATAAGGAGCTTCATGAAACCAGGTCGCCAGGTTTTTGTGGCGGCGGTAGCGTTCGCGATCTACGCCGGCATTGACGTATGCAACCAGCGCTTCGGCTTGCAGATCGATTCCCGCGTTGAGCAAACTGGATTCCACCCGGGTTCCTGTTCCGCTGGTCAGCTTTTTTACGTAGGCGGCGATTACAGCCATTGCCAGCAGGGCGCCGCCATGCTGGTCCACCACAGCGGCCCCGACCACTTTCGGATCGGTGAAGCGTTCGCCCGTGCCTGCGACCAGGCCGCAGCGCGCCTGGATAAGCAAGTCCTGCCCCGGGCTGTCTTTCATGGGGCCGCTGGCGCCGAAGCCAGTGGCCGACGCGTAGATGATTTGAGGGTTGACCTTACGCAGGTCCTGGACGCTGAGCCCCAGGCGGTCCAGCACCCCCGGGCGAAAGTTCTCGACCAGGGCATCGCAGCTCGCCGCAAGCCTGAGGACGATGTCCCGGCCCTCGGGCGTTTTCAGGTCGACGGCCAGGCTGCGCTTATTCCGATTGCCGGACAGGAAGAACGAACTGATATCGCCGATGAACGACTTTGCGCCGGCCCAGTGCCGCTCGTGGGCGCCGGAAAGCGGCTCGATCTTGATGACGTCGGCGCCCAGGTCGGCCAGGTATTGAGTGGCCGCGGGACCTTGCAGGTAATGGCACAAGCCTAGGACTTTCATTCCACTAAGCATTCCGGTCTTCCTTGTCTGCCGAAGGCGATCATGATGGTATCGATTTCATAAAAATGATATACCTGCCAAAAAAACCAGTCAATGAAGGGTATATACCTAGATAAATATTGAGGTTTAGCCAGAATTCAAATATGCAAACGTTATCATCGACTTGGATATTGGCGGTATAATCGAGTCTTTACAGATGGTTCTTCCCAAGATAAATGCCACCTCCCGATACCGTGTCCCGGCCGATTGCCAAAACAACGCGCGATAACAACCGTAAAGTGCTGCTGAAAGACGTGGCTGCCGCGGCGGGGGTTTCCGTCACCACCGCCTCCCGGGCCTTGTCCGAACCCGAGAAAGTCCAGGGCGAAACGCTGGCGCGCATCAAGGAAGCGGCCTCGCGGTTGGGCTACGTATTGAATGGGGCGGCGCGTGCCTTGCGTTCCCGGCGCACCCGCTTGATCGGCACGGTTCTGCCCACGCTCGATTACGCCATCTATAGCGTGCAGATCGCCGCCTTGCAGCGCACCCTCGGCGAACACGGGTACTCGCTGCTGGTCACGTCGTCGGGATACTCGCGCAGCGAAGAGCTGAGGCAGGCGCGCACCCTGGTCGAGCGAGGCGTCGAAGGCTTGGTCCTGATTGGCGGCTCGCACCATCCCGACCTGATCGCCATGCTCGACGAGCACAAGATTCCTTCGATCGACACGTATATCTATCCCGGCATCGGCGGCCGATCCTGCGTCGGGTTCGACAACGTGGCGGTGGTCGCCAAGGTCGTCAATCATTTCGCGGATCTGGGCCATACGCGCATCGCCATGATTGCCGGCGTCACGCGAGACAATGACAGGGCCAGCGGGCGCGTCGCGGGGGTGAAGGCGGCGCTCAAGGCCCGCGGGCTGTCCTTGCCGGCCCATTATCTAATCGAAAAACCCTACAAGATCGCCGCCGGTCGCGAAGCCTTGCGCTCCCTGCTTGCGCTGGAGCCGGCTCCGACGGCGGTGTTTTGCGCGTCCGACGTGCTGGCTTTCGGCGTATTGGTCGAGTGCGCCAGCCAGAACATTTCCATTCCTTCGGATCTTTCCGTGGTGGGTTTCGACAACCTGGAGTTTTGCGCGCACCTGCCGCCCGGCATGTCGACCATAGAAGTGCCTGCCACGGCAATGGGCGAAACCGCCGGACGCCACCTGATTGCGCGATTGGCCGGCGCGGCCCAGCCCGAGTTCGTCGAGCTTGAAGCCAACCTGATTCTACGCGGCACGACAGCCCCGCCATCCCGCTAGGATGTTTTGGGGAGCACCGGTTTCTTGACGGCTTGCAATGAAATCGATGCCATCCGGATGCAAGCCATCGTCAGAGGGCGAGAAAATGTCTAAGTATTCAACGTATGTTCCGCAGGGCGTCATTCCGGCAGTGCTGATGCCGTTCAAGTCCGACCTGTCCATGGACGCCCATGCCTATCAAGCTCATTTGCGCGATCTGGCCGGAGTGGCGGGGGTAAGCGCCCTTACCATCAACGGGCACGCCGCCGAGGTGCACGCCTTGTCTTTCGACGAACAGCAGCAGGCCGTCGACCTTACCATGGACACGGTCGGCGACAAGCTTCCCGTCATCTGCGGGGTATATACCGAGAGCACCTGGAATGCGGTCAAGTTGGCGCGCATGGCCAAGGCCGGTGGGGCTTCCTGCTTGCTTGCCTTTCCGCCCAACGTATTGATGTTTCGCGGCGAAGACCGTCCGGAGTTATTCATCGATTACTACAAAGCCTTGGGCGACGCGACCGATCTGCCTATCGTCCTGTTCCAGTTTCCCAAATGGACGGGGCTGCAGCAGGGCTTGGACACCTTGGTCAAAATCTGCGAGACCGTGCCTTCCATCGTCGCGATCAAAGACCTTTGCTCCGATCCGGCGCTGCACGAGAAGCAAATCCGCGATTTGCATTCGCTTTCCCGCCCGGTCAGCGTGCTGACCACCCACTCGTCATGGCTGATGGGGTCGATTCCCATGGGAGTGCGTGGCATTATCTCGGGGGCCGGCAGCGTCATTGCCGATATGCAGGTCGAGCTTTTCAACGCTTACCAGAACAGCGACATGGCGCGCGCTTCAGTGGTTGGTGAAAAGATCTACGCCGCCGTCCAGGCCTTCTACGCCACGCCTTATATCGACTGGCAGGCCCGGATGAAAGAAGCCCTGGTCATGCTGGGCAGGCTGCCGGCCGCACACGTGCGGCCGCCTTTGAAAGCAATAGGAGATCCTGAGCGGCTTGCCTTCTGGATGGAAAAGGCCGGCCTCACGCGTGAAACCGTCTATTCAGGCAAGGTGTGAGCCATGAGCAGACAAGCCCCATCGACCCTGGAGCTGGTGCAAGCGCATAGGCCCGCCGCGGGCGTGCTGCTGCTGACCCTGAATCGCCCCGAAAAGGCGAATTCCCTTAGTACGGAGTTGATCGTGCAGCTATGCGCCCATATGCGCACCGCCGCCGATGACCAGGCGATCGCCTGCGTGGTGTTGACCGGAAGCGATAGGATTTTTTCGGCGGGGGCCGATATTTCGGGCATGGCTACGCGAGGGGTGGATTGGTATCTGGACCCGGAGCGGCTTGAGCGTTGGTACGAGATACAGGACTTCCGCAAACCCGTCATTGCCGCCGTCAACGGGCCGGCCATAGGCGGGGGCTGCGAACTTGCCATGCTTTGCGACATCATCATCGCGGGTGAGACGGCCAGTTTCAGCCAGGGTGAGATCACGGTCGGCGTCATACCCGGAGACGGCGCGACTCAACGTCTGCCGCGCCAGGTGGGGAAATCGCTGGCTATGCAAATGATTCTTTCCGGGGAGCGGATTGCGGCGCAGCGCGCCTTGCAGGCGGGCTTGGTGTCCGAGGTCGTTCCGGCTGCCAAGACGGTGGACCGCGCCATCGAAATCGCCGCACTGATAGCCACCCGTCCACCATTGTCGGTTCAGCAGGCGAAGCAGGCAGTCCTGGCGTCGTATCGCCTGCCGCTGGATGAAGGGTTGAAGTTCGAGCGTCAAAGGGTGGTGGATGTCTTCAAGACGGAAGACCGGCTGGAAGGCATGCGCGCCTTTCTGGAAAAGCGCCCGCCCGCCTATCGCGGAAAATAGCGCTCCCATGCTACGATCGCGCAATTTTGTCCGGCGTGCCCGCCTGTCTTTGCGTGGCCGCCAAGCCAGGACCCGCAGCTATCCATGTTCCAGATATTTCCCGATCCGTCTTCCGTTGCGGAATGCGTCAGCGCCGCGCTCATCGCCAAGATCCGGGCCAAGCCCGATGCGGTGCTTGGCCTTGCCACCGGCGGAACCATGGAGCCCGTCTACGCCAGCTTTGTCGCCCGGGCGCGTGAAGCAAAGCTTGATGTGTCCCGGTTGACGTCGTTCAACCTGGACGAGTACGTGGGCTTAAGCCCCGACCACCCCAAGAGCTATGCGGCCTATATGCGGGAGCATCTCTTCCAGCATCTGGGGTTCGATCCTTCGCGCCTGCACTTGCCTGACGGTTTGGCGCGGGATCTGCCCGCCCATTGTGCGGAGTATGCCGCCAGGCTGGGGGCTTGCGGGGGAATAGACCTGCAGTTGCTGGGTGTGGGAGGCAATGGGCATATCGGCTTCAACGAGCCGGGAACCGCCTTCGATTGCCCCTGCCATGTGGTGGAACTGGCCGAGCAAACCCGGATCGACAACAGCCGGTTTTTTGCTGAAGGCGCGATTGTTCCGGGATCGGCGATCACCATGGGAATGGCCGAGATCATGCAGGCGCGCGAGATTCTCCTGGTTGCCACCGGCGAGTCGAAGGCGAAGATTGTGGCGCAATGGCATGAGCAGGGCGTGACCGAGGCCGTTCCGTTCACGCTGTTGAAACGCCATCCGCGAGCCACCATCATTCTCGATCAGGCGGCCGCCAGCCTGCTTCCCGACGATATTTACCGAGAGCGCATGGTGGTCAACGGCTAGGCGGAAAATGGCCCCACGTTGACATCCCCAACCCTCGCCTTTAAATTTCAAGGGTTTTGTCATGAAGATAAAGAAGGGTGGGGGAATGATGCTGAAGCTATTTACCGCGGGGGCGCTTCTGGCCTTGCTGACCGCTTGCGGTACAACCCAGCCGTCGCGGGCGCCTTCCGTCGTCGGGTCGGGCTTTCTGCATGACTACAGTGTTTTGAAATCTGACCCGCGCGATGTCGGATTTCGACACTACACCGCGCCCGACCTGCGTCCGGGGCAGTATCGCAGCTTTATTGTCGAGGATCTGTCTGTCGTCGTAAACACCGGCCAGGGCTACCAGGTGCTGGATACCGCTCGTTTGCGTGATCTGTCCGACTACTACAGGTCGCAGATGACGGCGATGCTGCAGGCTAGGCAGTACCGCATCGTCAAGACGGCCGGGCCGGGCGTGGCGCGTTTGCGGATGGCCGTGGTGGGGCTGGCCCAGGTTGCGCCGCAGCGCAAAGCGGTCGACCGCTCGCCGGCGAAAATGCTGTTCAATGCGGCCCGGGCGGCAACCGACACCAGCCCGCGCCTGCTGCGGATGTCGATTGAAGGCGAAGCGCTGGACAGCGTGTCCGGACGTGTGCTGGGGGCCACGGTCGATGGCCGTGAGAGCGGCGCAAAGGTCGCGGGAAGCTCCGCTCCGCCTTCGGCCGACCAAATTCACGAACTGATCGACTTCTGGGTGGCGCGTTTGGGGGAACGCCTGGATGGCATAGCGCAGCGCTGAAGCCTGGCTCCTTGCCTACAAAGGCCATCGTATGACCCGGATCAACTGTGTTCCCGTCCAGGAACTGAGCGGACCCCATCTTGTCGCTGAATACCGGGAGCTGCCACGTGTATTTGCGCTGGCGCAGAAGGCCGCTGCGCGTGGCGGCTTCGCGCAGCCCAAAGCATATACGCTCGGTAAAGGACATATGCTTTTCTTCTACACGCGGCTGGGCTATCTTGCACGGCGCCATTCGGAACTGATCAAGGAAATGAAGCGGCGCGGCTACAAGCCTGCGTTCTCGGGCGTGCGGCGGGAGGACTTTCCCGGCACGCCGGACGCCTATTGGAACGATTGGGAGCCGACCGATGAGGCGCTGCTCTTGAACCGGATACGGATTCAAGAGCGAAGCGGAACTGGATAAGCCCCGTGGGTGCTGTGGATGCTATGAAGAGCCCGCCCCGGGGCTTGAGGGATGGACTCGCGTTTGCGTCGCAAGAGCTCCCGCCAAAAGAAAAGCCGCGCAATGGGCGGCTTTTAAAGTGCTGATTAGCAAAGTAATTCTGGTGCCCCCCCCGTGAGTCGAACACGGCACCAACGGATTATGAGTCCGCTGCTCTAACCAGGCATGAGCTAGAGGGGCGTATCCGCGAAAGAACACACTGCAAAAGCACGAACTTGCGAATAGCCGACAATTATTACATAAACCGGTAAAGCTTGCCTAGCCGCAACGGCCGAGGCGGGCATGCGTGGTCGTTGTGGCCGACGCCTTTTTCCCAGGAATGCTATCGTGGCGAAAAAACGGCTTGGAAGAGGTCAGCATGTTGAAGGTAGCGGCGCTGGTTTTGGCATCGGTCATGTGTTGGTCTCCCGCGTGGGCGGTCAAGGTCTCCAAGTTCACGCCGCAAGGCACGGTGTCCAAGATCGAAAGCGTCCAGCTTGCCTTCGATACGGCCGTCATTGCCTTTGGCGACGGCCAGGCGCGGGCTCCGGTGGACTTGGTCTGCGATGATCCCGCCGTCCAGGGGCAGGGCCGGTGGCTGGATGCCAAGCGCTGGACCTATGTGTTCAAAGAAGCGCCCGGCCCGGGCGTGCATTGCAAGGCCCAGCTGCGGGCGGATTTTCGCGGCCTGAACAACGAGACCGTGTCGGGCAAGACGCAGTTCTCTTTCCAGACCGGCGGGCCGGCCGTTGTGTCCTCATACCCTTACGGTTCCATCATTGCCGAAGATCAGGTCTTCGTGTTGCGCTTCAACGGTGCCGTGGATCCGGACAGCCTGGTCGCCAGTACGCGCTGCCTGGTCGAGGGCCTGGGCGAAGCGGTGCCGGTCAGGTTGGTGTCGGGCGAGGACCGGAAGGACATACTCAAGTCCGTCTACTATTCCATGAGCGACGAGTGGGACACGCCGGCAACGCAGTTGCTGCAATGCAAGCGCCGCCTGCCCGCAGAGGCGCAGGTACAGCTTGCCGTGGGGCCGGGCGTGGCGACGCCGGCGGCGCAGGGCAGGCCCGCGGTGGCCGCCGCAAAGGCCGAGGCATTCGATTACACGGTGCGCGATCCATTCACTGCCGGTTTCAGCTGCATGCGGGAAAATGCCAGCATGCCCTGCACGCCGGTGTCGCCCCTGACGCTGGGGTTTTCGGCGCCGATAGCGCGCGAGGACGCGGCCCGGATACGCTTGAAGACGCCGTCCGGCGAGCGCGGGCCCGATATCCGTGATACGGACTACCAAGGCGGCCTGACCTCTGTGCAGTTTGACGGCCCCTTTGCCGAACTGTCCCCGATGTCGCTAAGCCTTCCGCAAGGCCTGAAGGACGATTCGGGGCGCGAATTGGCCAACGCCGACCAGTTTCCCTTGTCGATACAGACGGCGGCGTTTCCACCCCTGGTCAAGTTCGCGGCGGCGCCGTTCGGCGTGATCGAGCGTTTCGCCCACCTGCCGCCGGGCGGCAGCGAGGCCAATGCGCCCGCCACCGTGCCCCTGAGCTTGCGCAATGTCGAGGCCAAGCTGCGCACGCGCGACCTCACCGTATCGGCCGGCAAGATCAGCGACTATGTGACTCGGGACGACAAGGAAGTGCTGCACTGGTATGCGCGCCTGCGTCGCCTGGAGGACGGGAACTGGACGGCCAAGCAACTGCAGGACATCATGGCTGATCGCGCGCCCAGGGGCGGCGAACGCCACGACGTACCCCGCCTGGATACCCGCGGCTATTCGGCGTTGCAAGGCGCGCAGGCCGCCCGCCAACTGACCTTGCCGGGCATGGACGGCGACAATCCCCGACCGTTCGAGGTCATAGGCGTCCCTTTGGCGGAGCCGGGTTTTCATGTGCTGGAAGTGGAGTCCGCGCGCCTGGGGCAGTCGCTGCTGGCATCGGACAAGCCCATGTATGTGCGCAGTTCGGCACTGCTGACCAATCTGGGCGTGCATCTCAAGAAGGGTCGCGACGACGTACTGGTATGGGTGACGACGCTGGATGACGGCAAGGTGGTGGCCGATGCGGACGTGGCCGTGCTGGACTGTTCCGGTGCCGAACTGGCGCGCGGCAAGACCGATGACAACGGCATCTGGCACCAACGCGGCCAGCTGAATGCGCCCGATTATTGCCAGGATACCGGCTTGGGCGGCCTTTATGCCTCGGCGCGCATAGGCGCCGATCATGCCCTGGCGCGCGGCAAGGCCGATTTCTCCTTCGTGTTCTCGGACTGGAACCGAGGCATCGAATCCTGGCGCTTCAACGTGCCGGTCGACACCAGCCCTGTGCCGTCGGTGGCGACGCATACGGTATTCGACCGCACGCTGCTGCGGGCCGGTGAAACGGTGTCCATGAAGCATTTCCTGCGCGTGCAGACTCGAGACGGCCTGGCTTTGCCGCCCGACATGAGCGAGCTGCCCACCAAGCTCATCATCGAGCACCAAGGATCGGATCAGCGCTACGAACAGAAGCTGGCGTGGACCAAGACGCCATCGGGCGGCCTGGCGGCGGCCAGCCGTTTCGCCATACCCAAGACGGCCAGGTTGGGCGTGTATTCGGTCATGCTGTCCGACGAGCACGGCGCCTGGTACCCCAGTAGCCAGTTCCGGGTGGAAGAGTTCAAGCTGCCCCTGCTGAGCGGGACGCTGAAGATAAGCAACGAGGCCGACGGCGGCCTGCTGCTCGCCCCATCCAGCCTGGACGCCGATGTGCAGATCGCTTATGTATCGGGCGGCCCCGCCGGCAACTTGCCCGTGCGCGTCTCGGGTGTGCTGCGCGACCGCTGGGTGCATTTCGCCGACTACGAAGACTACTCCTTCGATCCGCCCGACCAGCGTGGCGATGGGATGTACGACGAGGAGGCCGGTGGTGAACGTGAGCAGCAGACGCTTTTCCTGGACAAGAGGCCTCTGCAACTGGATGGGCAGGGCGGCGGGCGGCTGAAGATAGACGGCCTGCCGGCTTTCAAGCGCCCGGGCGAACTGGTGTTCGAGGCCAGCTTCCCGGATCCGAACGGGGAGATCCAGACGCTGGCCCAATCGTTGCCGGTGTGGCCTGCCGCCATACAGGCGGGCATACGCGCGGGCAGTTGGGTCGAGGCCGGCACGGCTACGACCGTGCGCGGCTTGGCTCTATCGACGGCCGGCCAGCCGCAGGCCGGAGTCGCCATGACGATCACGGCGCTTGCGCGCAGCACTTATTCCACCCGCAAGCGCCTGGTCGGCGGCTTCTACAGCTACGACAATCATGTGCAACTGCGCGATCTGGGCACGGTATGCAAGGGGACCACTAACGCGGACGGCGTGCTGGAATGCCCGGTCCAGTTGAAGGATGCTGGCGCCATCCAGCTGCGCGCCACGGCCAGCGATGCGCAGGGCAGGACTTCGGCCGCCGAAGCCACCGTATGGGTGACAGGCGCCGGCGAGCTGTGGTTCGGCGGGCGCGACGACGACAGGATGGACATCATCCCCGAACGCAAGAACTGGAAACCGGGCGAGACCGCTCAGTTTCAGGTGCGCATGCCTTTCCGTCATGCGACGGCCCTGGTCGCGGTGGAGCGCGAAGGGGTGCTGAAAACGCAAGTTGTGAACCTGGACGGCAGCGATCCCACGGTCCGCATTCCGATAGAGGCCGAATGGGGGCCTAATGTCTATGTGTCGGTCCTGGCCTTGCGCGGGCGCTTGCACGAAGTGCCGTGGTATTCATTCTTTACCTGGGGTTGGCAGCAGCCCAAGGCCTGGTACGGCGCTTTTGTCGACGCCGGAAAGCACTATGCCGCGCCGACGCCCTTTATCGATTTATCCAAGCCTTCGTTCCGCTACGGGCTGACCCAGATACGGGTGTCCGATGAGCGCGACAGGCTGGACGTCAAGGTCAGCGCCGACAAGCCGGTGTATCAGCTGCGAGAGCGGGCCGCCGTGACGGTGGAAGTGAAGACGGCCGATGGCAAGCCGGCCGCGCATGGCACGGTGGCCTTCGCGGCTGTGGACCAGGCCTTGCTTGAACTGGCGCCCAACGACAGTTGGGACTTGCTGTCGGCCTTGCGGCAGTTGCGCAGCTACGGCGTCGAGACGGCCACCGCGCAGATGGAAGTCGTCGGCCGGCGCCACTACGGACGCAAGGCCCTGCCAGCCGGCGGGGGAGGCGGCAAGAGCCCCACGCGCGAGCTCCTGGACACGCTGCTGCTGTGGGCTCCGTCGGTGCAACTGGATGCGCAGGGCAAGGCCACGATTAGCGTTCCGCTGAACGATTCCATTACCCGCTACAAGCTGGTGGCGGTGGCCGATTACGGCGCTGATCGTTTCGGCACGGGCTACGCCAGCATCGCCAGCACGCAGGACCTGCAATTGATACCCGGTCTGCCCGCCCTGGTGCGCGAGGGCGACAAGTATCAAGCCATGGTCACGCTGCGCAATGCCACGGCCGCCGCCATGCGGGTCAAGGTGACGGCGGGCTATGCCGGCAAGGGCGTGGCGCCGGAAACCCTGGCGCCACAAGAGGTGGAGCTGGCTCCCGCCGCGGCGCGTATGCTGACCTGGGATGTGCAGGCGCCGGAAGCCAATTGGCTGGACGGATCGGCGCAGTTGGAATGGCGCATCGAGGCCCAGGACATCAGCGGCGGCGCGGGCGATGGCGGCTCCACCCAAGCGGACAAGAAGAGCAAGGTGGCGCGCGATGCGCTGGCGTTCAAGCAGGTTCTATTGCCGGTGGTGCCCGTTGCGACCAGGCAGGCGACCTTGTTCCCGCTGGACGCGGATGCGAATCCCGTCCGCCTGCCCGTGCAGGCTCCCGAAGGGTCTCTCACTGACGCCAATGGCGTGCCGCGTGGCGGCTTGCAAGTGCATGCGCAGTCTTCCTTGGCCGGCGGGCTGCCCGGTGTGCGCGCATGGTTTGAGGCCTATCCTTACACCTGCCTGGAACAACTGGGCTCCAAGGCCATGGGCTTGCGGGATGCCGGGCAGTGGCAGGACCTGATGCGGCGCCTGCCCACCTATCTGGATGACGACGGCTTGGCCGGCTATTTCCCGGGGGCTTCGCAAGGTAGCGAGGTGTTGACGGCCTATCTGCTGGCCGTCAGCCATGAAGCCCGCGCCCTGGGCCTGTCTTATGCGATCCCCGAAGCCGCGCGCGCATCCATGACGCGCGGGCTGTTGGCCTTTGCGCAGGGCAAGCT
>JBARWC010000024.1:0-28690 GCA_049646585.1 Burkholderiaceae bacterium
AGCCTTGCCGGCGCCTTTGCCCAGCGTGCTGTCGGACGACGCGGCGGCTGCGGCCTGCCTGGTCGCTTCGGCGGCCGCTTCCGCACCCTGCAGGGTGGCGCTGGTAGCCGCAGCCAGGGAATCGAACTGCTTTTGCAGCATATCCCACCAACCCTGCGCCGCGGCGGCGGCCTGGGCGGTATAGGCTTCGCCTGCGCCCGGCGCGGCCTGTTCCGGTTTCTGAGCCGCGGTGGACTTATCGGCGGCGGGCTTGATGCCCAGCACCTGCTCCAGCGGCGAGGGCCCACCGGCTTGCGCGCCGCCTGTTGCCGCCCCGCCCATGAAGGATTTCAGGGTGGAGATCGTGGCGCGCTGCACCTCCAGCCCTTGTATCGTGCTGGACAGCATGGACAGATTCATGCGCAGCCAGTTCTCGACCGCGCGCAGGTCGGCAATGCGCCGGTCCAGCTCTTCCAGCGAAGCCGGCGTGCCCATGGCAACCTGCTCCAGGCCGGCCGAACCGGCCAGCCCCTGCCATGCCTGGCGCATCATTTCCATACTGGCCATCAGCGGATTGCCGGCCATGTCGCCGCTTTGCCCGAACCCAGGCAAGACAAAGGGATTCTGATTTTGAGTGGCCATGGCGGCTCCTGCGGTCGTTATGAGAAACATGGCGCACAAGGATCGCCATGCAGGGTACCGATAGCTTAAACTGAAGCCGCGCAGCCGTCTAATGGCCGGCCACGCTACCGCCACGCCCCCTACCCCTGCTTATCAGGCGCCTATGACAACACGGTGTACCCTTGCCGACCTGGAAGCCGCCATCAATTACTGGCGGTCGAGGTCGCCCTCGGTGGGCGACGAGCTGGCGCTATGCCCGCAGGCGTCGGCGCTGGCCGAGCCCTATGCGTTGATGATCATGGAAAGAAAACGCGAAATCACCCTGGATGCTCTGGGCGACATTGCGCAACAGGCCTTGCAGGGCTGGCGGGACAGCCAGGATGAGGCGAACAGGCCGCCCGCCAAGCCATAGCCTGCGCGCGGCCCGCCGGCCATCGCCAAGGACATCATTAATATTAATGGCCGCCGGGCTGACTACAGAATCAACCCTTCACGGATTCTTTTCTGCAGACCTTCCAGAATGACCAGTTCGGCTTCGCGCGTGAAGGCATCGGCCTGCACCATGGACCATAACTCTTCGATGGAGACCAGGCGGATTTCGCTGACCTCGCCATCCAGGTTCTTGGGAACGACGGATTCGGCCAGCGTGCAATCGCTAACCAATACGTCTTCGACCTGATAGCCTTCCGGCAGCCGCCTGTGCATGCGCAGAATGATCCGCAGCGGCGAACGGTTCTCAAGGTCCCTAGCCACCAAGCCGGCTTCCTCGTTGCTTTCCCGCAACAGCGAAGTATCCATGTTCTCGCCCGCACCAGCCAGCCCGCCCACCAGCGTATCCCACATGTCGGGATCGGTGGATTTATTGGAGGCCCTGCGCGCTATCCATAGCTTGCCGTCGGGCGACCAGGCATTCAAATGAACGGCCTTGGTCAATAGCCCCAGGGGCCGAACCGCGGCGCGCTCGATCACGCCCAGGCGACGGCCTTCGCCGAACACGTCCAGCAGTTCGTCGCGCCAGCCGCGCAGGCAGCCGGTGTCTTTCAGGGACGTGGCAAGCAGCGCCAACACGCTGTTCAACGGCAGGCGCCGTCCGGGAGACGCAGTAATGTGTACGGCCTCGGGTTCGATGTGAATTCCCGGCGCATCGCACAAGTGGCCGGTGGCCTTGGCGGTGATCCAACCCGCAACTCTGCCCGCGACCGTAAGGGGCCGGGAGCCGCTCGGAGGCAATTGCTGGATTCGTTTGGCAAGCTGTTTATAACGCGTGTCCAGTACTGGCGCCAGCGCGCGGGCGTGTGCATCGTTCATGCGATTATTGTAGTGTAAGCCAGCCCGGATATGCGGTATTTTAAGGGCGTGCGAACACAAGGTGGACACCGAGTCAACCCAGGAACGCTCTAGTTCGCTATAATTCTGCGGTCTTTAAGTAAATTCGAGCAGGTAGTGAACGGCTTTATATTTTAAGCCTGCCGTCCAATAATTGTGTGCTCATCCAGCGTTTTTCCGATCAGCTTGTTTGACCAGAATCAACGTTTGTCAGGGGCGCGTCGCATTTCGAGGTCAGCATGAAGAAGTTGAGAGGGTTACTGGGCACTGGCGCATTGCTATTGGCAGGCGTTGCCGGTGCACAGATCAAGGATATGCCGGGGGGCCCCAGAGTCAATCAGCTCAATCTCCACGAAGGGGTTACGGAAATTGCGCGGGACATCATGTGGATCCACTGGATGATGCTGATCATCTGTGCGATCATTTTTGTCGGCGTGTTCGGGGTAATGTTCTACTCCATCATCATGCACAGAAAGTCGCGCGGCGTGACTCCGTCCAAGTTCCATGAACACCTGGGCATGGAAATCGCCTGGACCGTCATCCCCTTCCTGATCGTCATTGGCATGGCGTTGCCCGCAACGCGCACCGTCGTGGCCATGAAAGACACCTCCAACGCCGACGTGACCATCAAGGCTACCGGCTATCAATGGAAATGGGGCTACGAATACCTGGACGGACCCGCTCAAGGCATCAAATTCCTGTCCAACCTGGCCACCCCTCGCGAACAGATCACGGGCGCCGCTCCGCGCGGTAACCTGTACCTCATGGAAGTCGACAAGGAAGTGGTCGTGCCCGTCGACAAGAAGGTGCGCATCGTCCTGACCGCCAACGACGTCATTCACTCCTGGATGATCCCCGAGTTCGGCGTCAAGCAGGACGCCATGCCCGGCTTCCTGCGCGACACCTGGTTCCGCGCCGAGAAAATCGGCACCTACCGCGGCCAATGCGCCGAGCTTTGCGGCAAGGACCACGCCTTCATGCCCATCGTGGTCAAGGTGGTTTCCCAGGAAGACTACGAAAAATGGGCCGCCGGCGAAAAGAAAGCCATGGCCTCGGCCGCCGACGATCCCAATAAAGAGTGGACCAAGGACGAACTGTTCGCCCGCGGCGAAAAAGTGTTTGCCGCCAACTGCGTGGCCTGCCACCAGGCCAACGGCAAGGGTATTCCCGGCACTTTCCCCGCTCTGGACGGCGACCAAAAATACGTCCTCGGCCCCATGAAGGACCAAATCCTGACTGTGCTCAACGGCCATCCGGGCACAGCCATGGCGGCTTTCCGCGACCAGCTGAACGACGTTGAAATCGCCTCCGTCATCACCTACACCCGCAATGCCTGGAGCAATGCCGGAAAAGGCCAAGATCCGATAGTTCAACCTGCCAACGTCAAAGCCTTGCGCTAAGCCGACGGCACGTGTAAAACGAATTTGAATGTTTTTTACCGGGCCGCCGCACAGCGCCGGCCTGGTTGAGTAGGAAGGAGTCCACCATGAGCAGTGTTACTGCCGATCACGTCCCGGCCAGCCACGGTCACGACGATCACGACCACAAGCCGCACGGCTGGCGTCGCTGGCTGTTTGCCACCAACCACAAAGATATCGGTACGATGTACCTGATCTTTTCGTTCTGCATGCTGCTCGAAGGCGGCGTGCTGGCCCTGTTGCTGCGAACCGAGCTGTTCTCGCCGGGCCTGCAGTTCTTCCAGCCCGAATTGTTCAATCAGTTCACCACCATGCACGGCCTGATCATGATCTTCGGCGCCATCATGCCGGCCTTCGTGGGCTTTGCAAACTGGATGATCCCGCTGCAGATCGGCGCGTCCGACATGGCCTTCGCCCGCATGAACAACTTCAGCTTCTGGCTGCTGCCCATCGGCGCGATCCTGTTCACCGTCTCCTTCTTCGTGCCCGGCGGCGCCAACGCATCCGGCTGGACCATGTACGCGCCTCTGTCGCTGCAAATGGGTCCCGGCATGGACTTCAACATTTTCGCCGTGCACATTCTGGGCGCATCGTCCATCATGGGCGCCATCAACATCATCGTCACGGTGCTCAATATGCGCGCGCCCGGCATGACCTTGATGAAGATGCCGCTGTTCTGCTGGACCTGGCTGATCACCGCCTACCTGCTGCTGGCCATCATGCCCGTGCTGGCCGCCGCGGTCACCATGCTGCTGACCGACCGCCACTTCGGCACCGGCTTCTTCAACGCGGCCGCCGGCGGCGACCCCGTCCTGTATCAGCACGTGTTCTGGTTCTTCGGCCACCCCGAAGTCTACGTCATGATTCTGCCGGCCTTCGGCATCGTGTCGTCCGTGGTTCCGGCCTTCTCGCGCAAGCTGCTGTTCGGCTACGCCTCCATGGTCTACGCAACCGCCGCCATCGCCATCCTGTCCTTCCTGGTCTGGGCACACCACATGTTCGCCACCGGCATGCCCATCACCGGCCAGCTGTACTTCATGTACGCGACCATGCTGATTTCGATCCCGACGGGCGTCAAGGTGTTCAACTGGGTCGCCACCATGTGGCGCGGCGCCCTGACCTTCGAAACGCCCATGCTGTTCGCCATCGGCTTCATCTTCGTGTTCGTCATCGGCGGCTTCACCGGCCTGATCCTGGCGGTTGCCCCCATCGACATCGCCGTCCACGACACCTACTACGTAATCGCCCACTTCCACTACGTGATGGTGGCCGGTTCGCTGTTCGGCATGTACGCCGGCGCCTACTACTGGCTGCCCAAGTGGACGGGCCGCATGTACGACGAAAAACTGGGCAAATGGCACTTCTGGTCCAGCATGATCTCGTTCAACATCACCTTCTTCCCCATGCACTTCCTGGGTCTGGCCGGCATGCCCCGCCGTTATGCGGACTACGCGGCGCAGTTCACCGACTTCAATGAAATCGCCACCATCGGCGCCTTCTGGTTCGGCCTGTCGCAGCTCATCTTCCTGTACCTGACCCTCAAGGCATGGAACGGCCGCGGCGAACCCGCCCCCGCCAAGCCCTGGGATGGCGCCACCGGTCTGGAATGGTCCGTGCCTTCGCCCGCTCCGTTCCACACCTTTGTTACGCCCCCTGTCGTCAAGTAAGGCTTAACCATGACACCCGAACAGCGCCGGAAGAACCGCAACACCGCCATCGCACTGGTCATCTTTGTGATAGCCGTGGTAGCGTGGACCTTCTGGCGCGGCGGATCGCTCGGAGGCTAAGCAACATGAGCCAGGACATCCAGGAACTATCCCGCCGCAAGCTCAACTTCTTTCAGACCATGAAAGCCGTGGCTTGGGGCTTTTTCGGGGTGCGCAAGGGTAAGGGCTACCAGGAAGACATCAGTAGCCTGAACCCCTTGCATCTGATTGCCGCCGGCCTGATCGCCGCCATTGTTTTCGTCGTAGGGCTGGTGCTGATCGCCCGCTCGTTCGTTGGCCATTTGACCTAATACTTTTAATTCAATAATTCGCAGGAGAACACCATGAGTGCTAGTCACTTGGCTCAGGGCACAGAGGCACCTTACTACTACGTGCCAGCCGATTCAGTCCACCCGGTACGCGCAAGCTTTTCCTTGCTGATGACGCTGCTGGGCGCCGCACTGTGGATCAACAGCTACAGCGTCGGATTCTGGCTCTTCCTCGTCGGCATCCTCAGCCTTTTCGTCGTACTCTACGGCTGGTTCGGCGATGCCATCCGCGAATCGGAAAGCGGCATCAACAGCACTCGCGTCGATCACTCCTACCGCTGGAGCATGGCCTGGTTCATTTTTTCGGAAGTCATGTTCTTCGGCGCCTTCTTCGGTTCGCTGTGGTATGCCCGCGAAGTCACGACTCCCCTGCTCAGCAACCTTGACCACCAGACTCTGCTGTGGCCCAACTTCGCCGGCACCTGGCCCAACCTTGGCCCCGCGGGCGTCGTACCCGAATTCAAGACGGTCGGCCCCTTCTGGCTGCCCACCATCAATACGGCCCTGCTGCTCACATCCGGTCTGACCCTGACTATTTCGCACCACGCCCTGCGGGCCAGCCATCGCGGCAAGGCCATCTTCTGGCTGGCCGCCACGGTCATCCTGGGCTTCACCTTCGTGGCCTGCCAGGCTTATGAATACCATCATGCCTACCAAGAGCTGAACCTGCGCTTCGACTCCGGCATCTATGGTTCGCTGTTCTACATGCTGACGGGCTTCCACGGCTTCCACGTCATACTGGGTTCCGTCTTCCTGACCGTCATCCTGTTCCGCCTGATCCGCGGCCATTTCACCGCCGATCATCACTTCGGCTTCGAAGGCGCCGCCTGGTACTGGCACTTCGTCGACGTGGTCTGGCTGGGCTTGTACCTGTTCGTATACTGGTTCTAACGCCCCACGCGGCCGACACGGCCGCTTGCAAGAATGATGCAAGCGAAAAAAGGCCGGCTCTTCGCCGGCTTTTTTCTGCCTCAGCGGGTCGTGAACCCGGTGCTTTGTATCCAGCCCATATGATGGGCGAACAGCACGAACAAGAAAAGCGCGATAGACAAGCCTATACGCACGGTCAAAGCGTTCACCGTACGATTCGTGCCTCCTTTGTCGCGCATCAGATAGACGAGGGCAGAGGCTAGGCTTCCTAGAATGCCCAGGAACGCCAGGATGACTACGATACGCATTTCGGCCTCCGGTAAAAACTGAATTATTGCAGACATGGCGCGCCCACACACGACTTTTCAAACATTGACCGCCCTGGTCCTGCTGGGCCTGCTGGCGTTCGTGTTCGCGTCGCTCGGCAACTGGCAGTTGGGCCGGGCCGCCCAGCGCGACGCCCTCAAGCAGGCGATTGAAACGGGGCGCGCCAATGCCCCCCTGGTCGTGGATGCCGCCACGCCGGCCAGCGAATTGCAGCCCTGGCGGCCGGCAACGGCTCACGGACTCTGGCGTCATGACCTGACGGTGCTGCTGGAAAACCGCAGCAGCCGCGGTCGGCCGGGCTATTGGGTGGCCACACCGCTAGTGGTCGACCAGGCCTCGAACACAGCCGTGCTGGTCCTGCGCGGCTGGCTCCCGCGCCCCGCAAGCTTTCCCCAAGGCCTGCCCGAGGTTCCCGCCCCCGCCGGTGAGCAGACCGTACCGGGCGAGTTGCTGGAACGCGTTCCCAGGCTGTTCGAGCTTTGGTCGTGGGCCGGCGGCAAGGCCACGCAACTGCCCGCGCATCTGCCCGACCCCAAACAGGCAATGCCCAGCATCCAGAATCTGGACCTGGCCGCCTACGCGGCCGCAACTGGCTTAAAATTCAAGCCTGCCGTCCTGGCCCAGACTGCTCCGGCGATGCCGGCCCAGGGCGCGGCCAACGGCACACAGCTTGTGCACGAATGGCAGGAACCTCCCCTGGATTCTGACAAGAACCGCGGCTATGCCCTGCAGTGGTTCGGTTTTTCCGCCATTGCAGCCATCGCGTGGCTCGTTGCGGCCTGGCGCGCCCTGCTGCGCCGCCGTAAACCACCCCAAGTTTTGTAAGGAAACCCCATAGTGGCCAACCCCTCACCCGCAACACCCCAGCCTGCCCGCAAGCCGCGTTCCGCATGGCCTCTGTACCTTATCGTGGTCATGTGCCTGGCGCCCGTCGTGTTCGCCCTGCTGGCGTACTATGTTCCAGCGCTGGGCCTGCGCCCCCAGGAAAGCACCAACTATGGCACACTCATCCAGCCCCAGCGGCCCGTGCCCAGCGCCGAGGCGCTGCCCTTGACGACGCTGGACGGCCAGCCTTTCGACCTGGCCAGCTTGCACGGCAAATGGTTGCTGGTCAGCGCCGATGCCGCCGCCTGCCCCGAATCCTGCGTCAAGAAGCTGTTCATACTGCGCAATTCGCATGCCAGCCAAGGCAAGAACGTGGAACGTCTGGCTCGTATCTGGTTCCTGACGGACAAAGGCACCGTGCCGGAACAGATACTGGAAGCCTACAAAGGCACCAATATGCTGCAAGCCGATCCCGACAAGCTTGCGGCCTTCCTGGCGCCGCAAGCCAGCCCCGCCGAGCGCGAGGCGGCATTGAAGGCACCCATGTGGATCATCGACCCCCTGGGCAATCTGATGATGCAGTTCCCGGCGGATGCCGACCCCATCTCGGTCCGTAACGACATCAGCAAACTCATCCGCAATTCGCGCATTGGCTAGCAATATGGTCGAACGCATTACATCGCGATACCGGAAACTGGTATTTGCCACCTGGTTCCTGACGCTGGACCTGATCATGTTCGGCGCCTTCGTGCGTCTGACAGACTCCGGGCTGGGCTGCCCGGACTGGCCGGGCTGCTACGGCAAGGTCACCCCCATCGGAGCCAGCGGGCACATAGAACAGGCCCTGCAGGCCATGCCCTACGGCGCCGTCAGCTTTTCCAAGGCCTGGATCGAAATGATCCACCGCTACATTGGCTCCATATTGGGCATGATGATCATCGGCATCGTCTACCTGGCCTGGCGCTATCGCCGCGAACTGGGCAACACGCCGCGACTGGCCGTCGTCACACTGGTGGCGGTGTGCGTGCAGGGAGCCTTCGGCGCATGGACGGTGACACACAAGCTGATGCCAGTGGTGGTTACCAGCCACCTGCTGGGCGGCATGCTGCTGCTGGCCCTCATGACCTGGCTGGCCGCGCGCGAGAAAACACACGCGCCCATCGCCCCCCGTGCGGCGCGCTGGCGCCCATGGATGGCGGTCGGGCTGATCCTGCTGTTCACCCAGATCGCGCTGGGCGGATGGGTCAGCACCAACTACGCGGCGCTCGCCTGCATGGACTTCCCCATGTGCCACGGGCAATGGGTGCCGGACATGGATTTCCACGGCGGCTACTCGCTATTCAGAGGCCTGGGCCTGCTGCCCTCGGGCGAAATGATTTCCCAGAACGCCCTGACCGCCATCCACTGGGTACATCGCAATTTCGCCTTCCTGGTATTTGCCTACCTGGGCGTACTGGCCAGCAGAATGCTGCCCGAAACCGGCCTGCGCGGTCCCGCAAAACTGCTGCTGGCCCTGCTGGCGGCGCAATTGCTGACCGGCCTTACCACCATCTTCTTCCAGTGGCCCCTGCTTATCGCCGTGTTGCACAACGGCGGCGCGGCTGGGCTGGTACTGGCCAGCGTTACGCTACTGGTACGCCTATCGCGCGCCCATGGGGCTAAAATACCGGCATGACTTCAATACCCGTTCCCTCGCAGCCCCTGATCCGGCAATACCTAGTGCTGACCAAGCCCCGTGTTACCCAGTTGGCGGTCTTCTGCGCCGTCATCGGCATGTTCCTGGCCAGCCCGGGCCTGCCCGACCTGGGCCGCGTCGTCGCCGGAACCATCGGCATCTGGCTGCTGGCGGCGGCGGCCTTTGCCGTGAACTGCCTGATCGAGCAGGAAGTCGACGCCCGCATGCTGCGTACGGCGCGCCGTGCAACGGCCCGCGGCACCATCAGCAACACTCAGGTCATACTGATGTCGGGCACGCTGGGCGGGCTGGGCATGGTCGTTCTGTACAACCTGGTCAATCCCCTGACCATGTGGCTCACTTTTGCCACCTTCGTCGGCTACGCCATCATCTACACCGCCATCCTGAAGCCGCTGACGCCCCAGAACATCGTCATCGGCGGCCTGTCGGGCGCCATGCCGCCCGCCCTGGGCTGGGCCACGGTGGCCGATTCCGTGCCCGCCGAAGCCTGGGTACTGGTGCTGATCATCTTCATCTGGACGCCGCCCCACTTCTGGGCGCTGGCCCTGTACCGCAACAACGACTACGCCAAGTCCGGACTGCCCATGCTGCCGGTCACGCACGGCAAGCAGTTCACGCGCCTGCACATACTGCTGTACAGTTTCGCGCTGTTCGCAGCCACCCTGCTGCCCTTCATCGTGCGCATGAGCGGTCTGCTCTACCTGGCCTCGGCCATCGTGCTTAGCGGCATGTTCGTCATGTATGCCTGGCGCCTGTACAAAGAATATTCCGACGAGCTCTCGCGCAAGCTGTTCCGCTTCTCCATTCTTTACCTGTCCCTGCTTTTTACGGCCCTGCTGATCGACCACTGGGTCAAGCTGGCCTGATCCTTTCCCCGGAAGTCCTATGTCTGTTTTTTCCAGCAAGCGCCGCAGCCTACTGACCCTGCCTTTGGCCGCCGCGCTGGTCGTCTCCATGGCGGCATGCGGCAAGAAGGAAGTCGCCTTCAAGGGCTCGGACATCAGCGGCACCAAGCTCGGCCAAAGCATGGCCATGGTGGACGGCGGCGGCAAGCTACGCACGCTGGCCGACTACAAGGGCAAGGTGACCGTGGTGTTCTTCGGCTTCACCCAATGCCCCGACGTATGCCCCACCGCCATGGCCGAGCTTGCGCAAACCATGGAAATCCTGGGCAAGGACGCCGACAAGGTACAGGTACTGATGATCAGCGTCGACCCCGAACGCGACACGCCCGAGGTCCTGGCATCCTACGTCAAGGCCTTCAACCCCAATTTCGTGGGCCTGACGGGCACCGCCGATCAGTTAAGCACCACGGCCAAGTCCTTCAAGGCCTATTACGCCAAATCGGCAGGCGCCACCCCCGGCCAATACTCCATGGACCACGCCTCGTCGTTCTACATCATCGATCCTGAAGGCGAGTCGCGGGTACTGGTCAGCGGCAACGCGTCCGCCCAGGACATCGCCTACGACATCCGGCAGTTGCTATAGGCCCTGTCGCCCGGCTCAGGCCGCGCTGCTGTTCAAGGCCGGGTCACCCGGTTCGACCCGGGCTTCGTCCGACGCCGCTGGTTCGGGCGAAGCCGACGCCCCTCCATGCAAATCGGGCAGAGGTTCGTGCTGACGCTCGCCCGACTGAAACTGCTGCCATACCTCCAGCGCGCGCAGGCGCTGCTTGACCACCGTATCTATCTTTTCCCGCAAGGCTGGGTCGCGCTTGAGCAGGGCATCAAAATCGCGCTCCAGCAGCATCAATAGGCGGCTATAGCCCAGGGACACCACCTTGGCCTCGAAGCTGGCGCCGCCGACCATGGCCATTTCCCCGAAGATTTCCCCCGTGCCCAGCTCGACCGTGGTCTGGTCGGGCAGGAGTATGGTCACCGCGCCCGAGGCCACGATGTACATAGCCTTGCTGCGGCCGATCTGCATGCGGATGCGCTGATCGGGCACCGCAAGACGCGGCTTGAGCCGCTTCGCTATGGCCCGCTGGGCATCGGGCGCAAGGCCTTCGAAAAAAGGCACCCGGCGGATCAAATCGCCGACGCTCATGGCGATATCCAGAGGGGGATGCTTCTGCACGTGGCTCCAGCGCAGGTCGATCTGCTTGACCAGGTCGGAATACATTTCTCCGGTAATCAGGAATTGCGTCAGCATGTCGCGATAGCGCAGGCGCTCCAGGGCGCGCGCCATGCGCCCCAGGTAGGCCTCCTGCAGCCACTGGGCAAAGATGGGGTACTGGAGGCTCATGGCCTGCAAGGCGTTCTCGAGCAGCATCAGGCGATGCTTGTGCGCAGCGATGATGGCCGCGGTGGCTTCCGGCCCCAGCAAAGGCTGGATCTCTTTTTCGGCAAACTGTATCAGCCGCTGCGCCACCGAGCGCTTGGTCATCAGATTGGTGAACCGCTTGGCCAGCTCACGCGCCAGCCAGCCCTGCAGGCCGAACAGATAATGCATGCGCAAGGCAAGGCGAAAGGCCGTCGAATAACGCAGGTCGGCGGCAATGGCCGCCTCGAAACCCTTGACGCCACCCGACCGCACGGCATCGCCCATATGCTCCGCCCTGGCCAGCAAGGACTCCGCCGCCCGCCAATCGACCACTTGTGCTTTCAGCGTGTCGAAGAACATTTCCTCTTCGCGGGCCGCCACCATGGCCAGGCCCATGGACACTTTCTGGTCATGGGACAATTGGGCCAGCTCGCCGCCGTCCACGCTGGCCAGCGTCGCGTCGAACACCGCGTGCACACGCTGCCTGACCTCGGTCCCGATATGCTCATTGCGGGCCAGTTCGTCGGTTTTATCGCGCAAGTCGTCCAGGGCCACGACCACGGCCTGATTGCGCAGGGTACGTTCGAAGGGCGAAAGCTCGTTCAGGCGCAGCCGCCTGATCAGGAAGCGCAGGCTGGTGCCGTTGATGAACAAGGTCATCAGCACGAAGCCGGTAGTGGCCGCGGCAATGAACTGGCGCACCTCGTAGGGCACGTTATGCTGTTCGGTCACGGCCAGGGCCAGGGCCAGCGATACGGCGCCGCGCAGGCCGCCCCACCACATCACCGTTTTATAGGCGCGGCTGACCTTGGTGCCGAAACGCGTCAGGCCCAGCACGGGCAGCACGCCAAACACCATCACGCCGCGCGCGACCAATGTCACCAGGAATACCAGCAGGATCAGCAACACCTGCATCCAGGTGATGTCGGCGATCACGCGCGGAATCAGCATGGCGGCGAAAACGAAGATCAGGGAATTGGCCCAGAAACCGAACTGCGACCAGGAACTGGACAGTTGCTCGAAGGTCGCCGGCGACATGCGGGTACGGCCCGTGGAGCCCACCACCAGCCCCGCGATGACGGTGGCGACCACGCCCGAAACACCCAAGTAGTGCTCGGAAAGATAGAAAGTCAGGTAGGCCAGGGCGACCGTCAGCGTAACCTCGGCCGTGGGCCAGCCGCGCAGCCAGATGAACAGGCCGCTGGCCAGCCGCCCCATCAGGAAGCCCGCCAGGCCGCCGCCCAGGAAGCTGAAGACGAAGCTGTAGAACACTTTGCCGGTCGACAAATCGCCGCCGCCATAAAGCACGGTAAGCAAGACCGAATACAGGGAAATGGACGCCGCGTCGTTGAACAGCGATTCGCCTTCAACCAGTGTGGTCAGGCGCTTGGGGGCGCCCACTTCGCGAAACACCCCCACCACGGCGACCGGGTCGGTGGTCGCCACGATGGCGCCCAGCATCAGGCACACCACCAGGCCGTAGTCCGATACCGCGCTCAGCGAAAAGCCCACCGCCACCGTACAGACGACGACGGCCACGATGGCCATCATCAGGATGGGGCCGATGTCGTCCAGCAGGCGTCGCACGTTCAGGGCCAAGGCGGTCTCGAACAGCAAAACGGGCAGGAAGATGAACAGAAAGGCTTCCGATGAAACCTCGAAATTCTTCAAGGAATCGAGAAAATCGGACATAACCAGCGGCGCCCAGCTATGCACATGAATGATCACGCCAAGGACGAAGCCCACGATGGCCAGAAGAACGGAATACGGCAACCGCAAACGGCCGGCCACCGCCGGCATGAAGGACACCAGGGCAAGCAGGCCAGCCAATCCGAATACCAGGTGTCCTATCTGCATAACAGCAGTCCTTTCGCCATCCAGTCCACTAGAAGCTCAAGAATATCGCTTTTTCAGCGGCTTTTTTTCCGGGCGAAGGGATTTTTTTGATTCGGCCTCAGATAATGGCCTGCAAGCCCTTGTCCGCGATAAGGTTGAGCAGCTTAAGCGCCGGCCCTGTCGGGCGCGTCTCGCCTTGCTCCCACTTGCGCACCGTCGAAGCCGTTGTATGCAGGTAAAGCGCAAACACCGGCTGGCTGAATTTCAAAGCTTCCCGTAGACGCTTGATGTCAGTTGCGCCAAACTCCCGCAGGGCTGCGGGGCGGATGGCATCGAATTCACGCATGGTCACTTTGCTGATCGCCCCCGCTTCGTGGAGCGCAGCCAGATCACCACGCAGGGATTCAATGATCTTGCTCACAATACACCTCAAATAACACGCCCAAACGCAATGCTTTTGACAAAGCCTCTGCCGACAGCTCCAGGAATACCTTCCCGGCAAATTGCAGTGCTTTCTTTTCGTCTGGCGTGATGTTCGCCTTATTGTTCTTGGGGAACCCATGCAGAAACACATAACATCTGCCGATGCGGGCCGATAGCAATGTCCGATAGCCGCCGCTCTTGCCTGAGCCTGGACGAGCTACCCTTTTCTTGTAAAGAAAGCCGCCCAAGCCCGCGTCAACCAGACCGCGCTCCATCTCTCGTACCGCATTACACAAGACGCTATCAGGCAGCCCCTCGTTCAACTGCCACCGCGCAAAATCTTTCCGCTTAAGAATGCGCTTCATGCCGCCTCCAAAATCATACCCGACACGGGTATGGTTTTCCAGACTTTAATCATTGAACTCCTCCCTTTGGGCGAACCGCGGTGCCGCTGATCGCATCACGCCGGCCAGCCGCCAATCCGGCGGCTTTTCATATCGGCTTATCCAGGGTATGAACATACGGCATGATCACCATCGTGGTCTGCGAACCGTGAGCAATATGTCCAACAGGCGGGGGAATAAAAAAAGGGACACCTTGGAAGTGTCCCGTAAACATCCGCTTCAAAAGGGAGGGGAAGAGGAGAAGCCGAAGCGGACGATGAGCGGCGGTTCGCGCATCGAAGGCAATACGCCGTTCATACGAATTTAGTCACGAGCCGGGTAAATAAGTTCTTGCGGGCACCGGCAAAATTGTAACTAAAAGATTCTTGTGCGAACGCCTACCCGGCCAGCGCCGTGCGCAGCTTCTTGAAGGCGGCGGTTTCGATCTGGCGTATGCGTTCGGCCGACACGCCGAACTCGGCGGCCAGCTCGTGCAAGGTGGCGCCACCTTCGTCTTGCAGCCAACGGGCCTGGACGATGCGGCGCGAACGGGGATCAAGGCCTTCCAGCGCCTCGGACAGTCCGACACCCTGAAGGTGATCGTAGGAGCGCCTTTCCAGCACGCGGGAGGGCTCTTGCCGCCCCTCGTCGGACAGATAGGCGATGGGCGCGTAGCCGTCCTCGTCGTCGGCGGTGGACTCAAGAGCCATTTCACGGCCCGACAGGCGGACTTCCATCTCGCTGACGTCTTCGGGGCGCACGTTGAGCTCTTGCGCGATCTCATTGACCTGTTCGGTGTCCAGCGTCTGGCCGTCGGGGCGCATGCGGCGCAGGTTGAAGAACAGCTTGCGCTGCGCCTTGGTCGTGGCCACCTTGACCAAGCGCCAGTTGCGCACGATGTATTCGTGGATTTCGGCCTTGATCCAGTGCACGGCGAAGGACACCAGCCGCACGCCGCGATCGGGGTCGAAGCGCTTGACGGCCTTCATGAGCCCGATATTGCCTTCCTGGATAAGGTCGGCATGGGCCAAGCCATAACCCAGGTATTGGCGCGCAATGGAAACCACCAGGCGCAAATGGGAGGTAATCAGTTGCCGGGCGGCATCTAGATCGGATTCATCGCGCAAACGCTTGCCCAACGCCACTTCCTGCTCTTGGGTGAGCATGGGCAAACGATTCACGGCGCTGATATAGGCTTCAATCGTGCCTAAAGCACCCGGGTTGGAGATAGCCATGGCCAGCTGGTTGTTGCTAAGGGCCAGGGAATGCGAAGCGTAAGTCATCGATAAAGCGGTCCTCTAAAAGGCATATTCCTAATATTAGCACTCCGACGCCGCGAGTGCTAATCTTGCGAACTAGCGACTATGTACAGGTAGTAAGAGCAGTTTTCGTGCCAAAAGTTCGGCTTTTCCCCTGTACAGCCTATAAAATCCCTGTGACGGAACTGTTGCAGCCCCCCCTATGTTCAAGCCCCCGCGTCGGGGCCACGGAGACCTTTCATGCTTTTGAAGACATTCGCGTGTTCAGCCGCCCTGTTTGCCCTGGCGAGCGCCCTGCCCGCCGCTGCGCAGGTAAAAATAGGCGTGGTCACCTCGGCCACCGGCCCGACGGCCATGGTGGGCATACCCCAGAAGAACACGGTTCCGCTGCTGCCGACCAAAATCGGCGACCTCACGGTGGAATACATTTCGCTGGATGACGCCAGCGACCCGACCCAGACGGTCACCGCCTTCAAGAAGCTGATCAGCGAAGAAAAAGTCGATGCCTTCATCGGCCCAACCGGCTCGCCCAACGCCATGGGCATTCTTCAGTTCGTGGCGGAATCGGGCACGCCCATGCTCGCGCCGGTGGGCACGGCGGCCGTCGTCCTGCCCATGACGCCGCAAAAGAAATGGGTGTTCAAAACCACGCAGAACGACGACATCATCGCCAAGGCCCTGGTGGGCCACATGACAAAGACGGGCGTCAAGACCGCGGGCTTCATCGGTTTTAACGACGCCTACGGCGAGAACTGGCTGAAGGTATTCACCGGTCTGGCCCAGGCCCACAATATCAAGATCGTCGCGACCGAACGGTATCAGCGCTCGGACAGCTCCGTAACGGGCCAGACCCTGAAGATTCTGTCGGCCAAGCCCGACGCCGTCCTGGTTGCGGGCACGGGCACGGCGGCGGTCCTGCCGCAGGCGACGCTGGCCAAGCAGGGCTACAAGGGTCAAATCTACCAGACCCACGGCGCGGCGCTGCCGGCCTTCCTGAAGCTGGGCGGCAAGGACGTGGAAGGCACCATATTGGCTGCCGGCCTGATGCTGGTGTTGCCGGAAATCGCCGACAGCAACCCGTCCAAGAAAATCGCCGAAGACTATGTGGCGCGCTACACCAAGATGTACGGCGAGCGCCCCGCCACCTTCGGCGCCAACGTCTTCGACGCCGGCCTGCTGCTGGAAAAGGCCATCCCGCAGGCGGCCAAGTCCGCCAAGCCGGGCACCAAGGAATTCCGCAGCGCCCTGCGCGACGCCCTGGAAAGCACCCGCGAACTGGTCGCTACGCAAGGCGTCTACAACATGAGCCCCGAAGACCACAGCGGCTTCGACGACCGCGGCCGTGAACTGCTGGTCGTGAAAAACGGGGAATGGCACCTGCTGAAGTAAGCCTTATGCCGGCGGGCCCGCCTGGAGCCCGCCTGCGCCATAAGGTAAGCCGCCCCGATGCTAATCGGCTCCCAGGCGCTCCGCATGGAAGGCCACATGGTCTTCCATGAAGGTGGAAATGAAGTAATAGCCATGGTCGTAGCCGGCGTGGCGGCGCAGGACCAGCGGCTGCTGCGCCAGGGCGCAGGCCGCCTCGAAGGCCTCGGGGTAAAGCTGTTCACCCAGAAAGCCGTCTGCCAGGCCCTGGTCTATCAATATGCCCTTGGGAAAAGGGCTTTGCGATTGCTCCATCAACAGGGTGGCGTCATAGCCCGCCCAGGCCTGGCGGTCGTCGCCCAGGTAGGACGAAAACGCTTTTTCTCCCCAGGGGCAGCGCGAAGGCGCCGCAATGGGCGCAAAAGCCGATACCGAGCGGAACCTGTCACGATGGCGCTGGGCCAGCACCAGGGCGCCATGCCCTCCCATGGAATGGCCGAACAGGCCCACGCAGGCGGCATCGCCCGGTAACTGACCGGTGACGATGCCGAACAGCTCGTCCGCCACATAGCTTTCCATGCGGTAGTGCGAGCTCCAGGGCGCTTGTGTGGCGTTCAGATAAAAACCGGCTCCCGTGCCAAAGTCCCAGTCGTCGTCTTCGCCCTGGATGCCCGCCCCTCTGGGGCTGGTGTCCGGCGCGACCAGCATCAGGCCGTGCTGCGCGGCAAAACGCTGCGCGCCCGCCTTGATCATGAAGGTTTCCTCGGTGCAGGTCAGGCCGGCCAGGAAAAACAGCACCGGCACGCGCCCCTGCTCCGCCTGGGGCGGCAGGAAGACGGAAAAACGCATGAGCAGGCCGATGGCCCGCGAAGCATGGCGATAGTAGCGCTGGACGCCATCGAAGCAGCGATGCTCGCTGAGCAGCTCGAGAGTATCCTGGGACATCACGGGGTCTCCTTGCGGCGGCCCGGGCCAAAATAGCCGGGCATCAGTACACCACCACCGAACGAATCGACTCGCCGCGCTTCATCAATTCAAAGCCTTCGTTGATCTGGTCCAGGCGCAAGGTATGGGTGATGAGATCGTCGATATTGATCTTGCCATCCATATACCAATCGACGATCTTGGGCACGTCGGTGCGGCCGCGCGCGCCGCCGAACGCCGTCCCCTTCCACACACGCCCGGTCACCAGCTGGAATGGGCGGGTGGAGATCTCGGCTCCGGCCTCGGCCACGCCGATGATGATGGACTGGCCCCAACCCCGGTGGCAGCACTCCAGTGCCTGGCGCATGACCTTGGTATTGCCTATGCACTCGAAGGAGTAATCGGCGCCGCCATCGGTCAGCTGGATGATGTGATCGACCACGTTCTCGACCTCGCTCGGGTTGACGAAGTCGGTCATGCCGAACTTGCGCGCCATGGCTTCGCGTTCCGGGTTCAGGTCCACACCGATGATCTTTCCGGCGCCCACCATTTTTGCGCCCTGGATAACGTTCAGGCCTATGCCGCCCAGGCCGAACACCACCACGTTGGCGCCCGCCTCGACCTTGGCGGTGAACAGCACCGCGCCCAGGCCGGTGGTGACGCCGCAGCCTATGTAGCAGACCTTGTCGAAGGGAGCATCGTTGCGTATCTTGGCCAGGGCGATCTCGGGCACGACGATGTGATTCGAAAACGTGGACGTGCCCATGTAGTGGTGCACCGGCTTGCCGCCCACGGTAAAGCGCGAGGTGCCGTCGGGCATCAGGCCCTTGCCCTGCGTGGCGCGTATGGCCGTGCAAAGATTCGTCTTGCGCGACAGGCAGGACTTGCACTGCCGGCACTCGGGCGTGTACAGCGGAATGACGTGGTCCCCCGCCTTCAGGGAACTGACGCCCGGGCCGGTCTCCAGCACCACGCCGGCGCCCTCATGTCCCAGTATCGATGGAAAAATCCCTTCGGGGTCAGCCCCGGAAAGGGTGTAGTAGTCGGTATGGCAAATGCCGGTTGCCTTGACCTCGACCAAGACTTCGCCGGCCTTGGGGCCTTGCAGCTCGACATCCTCTATCGTCAGTGCTTGGCCAGCCTTCCAGGCTATCGCCGCTTTCGTTTTCATACCCGCTCCTGAATACTGTTTGAATGCGATCGCCGCCGTATGCTTGCGCGGCGGCGCCAGGACGATGTTAAACGATAACTCAGTACTCCGAGGACTTGCCCGTCAGAGCGACGCCGGCGCGCAGCATGAAGTAGGAAAACGCGTCCACCCAACGGCCCATCCAGTTTCGCGCCTGCAATTGCTCTTCGGTGACGCGCTCTGCGTTGCCATGCATTTCCGACTCGATGGCCGCCTTCAGCTCGTCGGCGAATTGCCCATCGTGCACGAAGACATTGGCTTCGCGCGCCAGCAACAGGCTGAAGGGATCCAGGTTGGACGACCCCACCATGGCGCAGCGATCCACGACGGCGACCTTGGCATGCAGATAGCTGGCCATGTATTCGTGGATTTCTATGCCATCGTCCAGCAGTTGGCAGTACATGTAGCGGCCGGCCCGGTACTGCATGGGATATTCGGAACGCCCCTGCAACAGCAGGCGCACCTTCACGCCGCGCTGGGCCGCCTCCTGCAAGCTCTTGCGCAAGCGCCGTCCCGGGAAAAAGTATGCGTTGGCGATCAGGATGTCGCTTTCGGCCCTTTCCATGGCGGACAGGTAGACGTTCTCTATGGTCTGGCGAAAGCGGATATTGTCGCGCAGCAGCAGGGTCGCCCGCCGCCCTGGCTGCAAAGCGGGCAAAGCTTCCCTCTGCCTGGTCTTGAACCATGCACCCAGGTGGGTCAGCTTCCGATAGAACGCGGCCCAGTCATCGCGCCGGCGCCAGGCCATGCGCAGCCACAGGGCGCGCTGCGCGCGCGACGCATCGGCCACGATCGGGCCCTGCAGGCGCACGGCGAAATCGAAACGCGGCTTCGGGCCCTGGCCGTCGTCGGGCACATCAACGTAATCGTCCAGCACATTGATGCCGCCCACAAAGGCAATGGCACCGTCCACCACCGTCACCTTGCGGTGCAGCCGGCGAAGGCGCCGCAGATTGAAACGCACGGCTCTCAGGCCTGCGGGCTCGGGTCGGTAGATGCGGCACTGAGCGCCCATTTCCGCCAGTCTGCGCGCGATGGCGGCCGCATGCTCCTGGCTGCCGAAGCCGTCGATGACCACCCTGACCTTCACACCGCGCGCACAAGCCCGGCTCAAACTGTCCAGAACCCGTAATCCGGTTCGGTCGAGATTGAAAATATAAGTTTCCAGATGCACCTGGCGCCGCGCCTGGTCGATGGCTGCGCAAAGCGCCGGAAAGAACTCGCCGCCATTGTGCAGCAAATCGATGCGGTTGCCTTCGCGCCAGTTCAGGCGTGGTTCTTTCTGCGGCATGCCCGTCTTCCTTGCCGTGTCGGCGCCGCCTCGCCATCCGGGCGGATCAAGGCAGCTCCAGCTCGGCGAACAAGGGTGCGTGGTCGGATATCTGGCGCCACGGCGACCCTTGCAGCACTCGCGCCTTGCGCACGGCGAAACCGCGCTGGTAGATGCGGTCCAGGCGCAGCCAGGGGAAGGCCGCCGGGAAAGTTCGCGGCGGGGGGGTCAGGCGCGCCGCCCCGTTTATGCCCAGCTCATGCACCTTCTCGGCCAAAGGCAGGGGGCGGGGCAAATGGCGCAGACTGTCGCGCAGGCGCGTCACCGAATGACGCAGCCTGCGCGGTTCGAAATCGTCGTGGGGCGCAATGGCGAAGACTTCGTACAAACCAAGTTGCTGCACGAACAAGGGAGCAAGCCGGTTGTTCCAGTCATTGAAATCGCCCGCGATCAGCATGGGCTCGCCCTGGGGGACCAGCCGGCTGATGCGTTCGAGCAATGCGCCGACCTGGCGTGAACGCCCTCCCGCGAACAGGCCCAGATGGACGACCAGGCAATGCACCGGCACGCCCTGGATCTCGACCAGCGCATGCAGCAGGCCGCGATGCTCCAGCCTATGGTCGGAGATATCCTGGTTCTCGTGCCGCAATATGGGGTAGCGCGACAACAGGGCGTTGCCGTGGTCGGTGTGGGACCGCACCGCATTGCAGCCGTATGCGGCGTTCATGCACAGGGCCGCGCCCAGCGACTCGTGCTGGGCGTCCAGGCTGATGCGCTGCTCGTTGCGGCCCTGGACTTCTTGCAGGAAAAGCAGGTCGGGGCGCAGCCCGTACAGGCCCAGGCGCAAGTCCGACAACGATTCACGGCTGCCCGTTGCCGAGCGGCCTTTGTGTATGTTGTAGCTTACGACCCGGATGACCGACACGCTTCCTCCTTGTTGCTCCTACTTTACCTCGGTATTGCGCAGGCGGATGTGCAGCTCGCGCAGTTGCTTCTCGTCCACGGCCGAGGGCGCTTGCGTCAGCAGACACTGCGCGCGCTGGGTCTTGGGGAAGGCAATGACGTCGCGTATGGACTCGGCGCCGGCCATCATGGTGACCAGGCGATCCAGGCCGAAGGCCACGCCGCCATGCGGGGGCGCGCCGTACTGCAGGGCATCGAGCAGGAAGCCGAACTTGTTACGGGCTTCCTCGGCGCCGATGTTAAGTGCGCGGAAGACCTTGCTCTGGATGTCGGCGCGGTGGATACGGACCGAACCGCCGCCCACTTCCCAGCCGTTCAGGACCATGTCGTAGGCCTTGGCCAGGGCGCGGCTGGGGTCGGTTTCCAGGAAGTCCTCGTGGCCGTCCTTGGGGCTGGTGAAAGGATGGTGGGCGGCAAAGTAGCGGCCCTCTTCCTCGTCGTACTCGAACATGGGGAAGTCCACCACCCACAAAGGCTGCCAGCCGGCTTCGAACAAGCCGTTCTGCTTGCCGAACTCGCTGTGGCCGATCTTGACCCGCAAGGCTCCGATGGCATCGTTCACAACCTTGGCCTTGTCGGCGCCGAAGAAGATCAGGTCGCCGCTTTGGGCGCCGCAACGCTCGATCAGCTTGGTCAGGGCGTCGACATGTATGTTCTTGACGATGGGCGATTGCAGGCCGTCGGGGATGGACGCCGCATCGTTGACCTTGATATAGGCCAGGCCCTTGGCGCCATAGATGCCCACGAACTTGGTGTAGGCGTCGATCTCGCTGCGGGGCATGCTGGAGCCGCCCGGTACGCGCAAGGCCACCACGCGGCTGGCCGGATCATTGGCGGGTGCCGAAAACACCTTGAAATCGACATCCTGCATCAGGTCGCCGACGTCGACGAACTCCAGCTTCACACGCAGGTCGGGCTTGTCGGAGCCGTAGCGGCGCATGGCCTCGCCCCAGGTCATCGTCGGGAAGGTGGCGGGCAGCTCGACTTTTTGCACGCTGGCGAAAACGTGGCGGATCATGCCTTCGAAGATTTCGCGTATCTGCGCTTCGTTCAGGAAGGAGGTTTCGCAATCGATCTGGGTGAACTCGGGCTGGCGGTCGGCGCGCAGGTCTTCGTCGCGGAAGCACTTGGTGATTTGATAGTAGCGGTCGAAGCCCGAAACCATCAGCATCTGCTTGAACAACTGCGGCGACTGCGGCAAGGCGAAGAACTGGCCATCGTTGACGCGCGAAGGCACCAGGTAGTCGCGCGCCCCTTCCGGCGTGCTCTTGGTGAGCATGGGCGTTTCAATATCGATGAAGCCCAGGTTGTCCAGGTATTTGCGCACCTCGATGGAAACCCGATAACGCAGCATCAGGTTGTGCTGCATCTGGGGGCGGCGCAGATCGAGCACGCGATGCGTCAGCCGCGTGGTTTCCGAGAGGTTGTCGTCGTCCAGCTGGAAGGGCGGCGTGACCGAGGCGTTCAACACTTCGATCTCACGGCACAGCACTTCGACCTCGCCTGACTTCAGCTCGGGATTGCTCGTGCCTTCTGGGCGCAGGCGCACCAGGCCGGTCACGCGCACGCAGAACTCGTTGCGTATGTGCTCGGCGGTGGAGAAGGCCTTGACGTTGTCCGGATCGACCACGATCTGGGCCAGGCCGGCGCGGTCGCGCAGGTCGATGAAAATTACCCCTCCGTGGTCGCGGCGACGATGAACCCAGCCAAACAAAGTCACTGTCTGGTCAAGATGTTCTTTACTGACCTCGCCGGTATAGCAGGTACGCATCAAGGATTACTCCGTATATAAAATTCTTACCAATAAAATCAGGGCCGGCTCTTGTCGGACGAGTCCGCTTCCTGAGCCGCGTCGATGCGCTGGGCCGCCTCGACCACCGACACGGCTTCGTGGCCGGCTTCCAGCGCCTTGACCGTCCCGGGAGCCACGACCCCCATGGACACAATGTACTTCAATGCCGCATCGACGCTCATGTCGAGCACCTTCACGTCGCTACGGGGCATCATCAGGAAAAAACCCGAAGTCGGGTTGGGCGTGGTCGGGACATACACGCTGACGAAATCACCGCCCAGCTTTTCCGCCACCTCGCCGCTGGGCGCGCCGGTCAGGAAGGCGATGGTCCAGGCGCCCTGCCTCGGGTACTGCACCAGCACCGCCTCGCGAAACGCCTGGCCGTTGGGCGCCAGCACGGTGTCGCTGACTTGCTTGACCGAATTATAAATGGATCGGACCAGCGGAATCCGGCCCAGCAACTGCTCCCAGCGCTCGACCAGCGCCCGGCCAAGGAAGTTGGCGCCCAACAAGCCGCTCAACCACACGACGACCAGCACCAACACCAGCTGGAAGCCGGGGATGCGATAGCCGAAAAGCGATTGCGACGACAAGAACGCCGGCACCACGCTTTCCAGCGTACCGATCAGAAGCGCAACGACCCAGATCGTGATGATCAGGGGAATCCAGATCAATAATCCGGTGATGAAGTAGCGCTTGAAGAAACGCATTCGCTTCGAGTGCTGCCCGGTCACGACGACGTGCTGGCCGGCGGCGAGGCCGGCGCGGTTGCGGTGGAGCCGCCGCCGGCATCGCCCCCGGAAGAGGCGGAGGACGATGCGCCGGACGTGCCGCCGCTGGATGTGCCGCCGTTATTGCGGAAATCGGTTACGTACCAGCCTGAACCCTTCAGTTGGAAGCCGGCGGCGGTGACCTGCTTGACGTAGGTGTTTTGCCCGCATTCGGGGCATTGCGTCAGGTGGGGGTCGGAAATCTTTTGCAGCACGTCCTGGGCATGTCCGCAGGCGCTGCATTTGTAAGCATAGATAGGCACGAGAAAAGTCCCAAGAAAATACGTCCAAGGAGTCACAGCCGCCAAATACCGCCCGCCTTGCGGGAACGGGAAAGTGCGGCCCAGCGCCAAAGACGACTAATTTTAGCCGTTTTTGGGCTCCGGAGGCCGGCGCATGGCCGGCGGCCGCGGCTGTGTCAGAACGAGTTGGGCAGCAAGAACATGAAAGCCGCCACCAAAGTCGGTATGGCGGCGGACGCCAGCAATTTCAAGGGCGAGATGGCGCCATCCGGGAAACTGGCCTTCAGTATGGAAAAACCCGCCGGATTCGGCGCATTGGCGATGACGGTCAGGCCGCCGCCCGTTACCGCGCCGGCCACCAGCATATAGCGCCACAGATCGCTGGTGCCGTCCACCAGTGATCCCAGGTAGGTCAGGGCGGCATTATCGGTCACGGCCGTCAGCGCCGTGGCGCCCCAGTACAGGACGGTGGGCGACAGGCCCGCCAACAAGTCTTGCAACCACCATTTCTGCAAACCGCCCAGCACCACCAACCCGGCCAGAAAGAAGCCCACCATCAGGCCCTCGCGAATGAGCAAAGGGCTCTGATGGTGCTTGTAGGCATGGGCGTAGCCGATGAACAGCATCATGAAGGCCAGGAACAGAATGGGGTGGTGCGCCGACAGAACGACGCCCACCAGGAACAGTGTATGGATGGCGATCACGACGAAGGGCACCGGGGGGCGGGCCGACGCCTCGTCCCGGGGCGAGCCCAGGCTGCCGTCCAGCAGGTGGGTGCGGCAGATGAAGGTCAGCACACCGGCATTGATACACACCGCCAGCGCCGCGCGCCAGCCGAAATGGGTCGCCATGTAGGCGGTGTCCCAATTGAAGGTTTGCGCCACCATCAGCACAGGCGGCGCCGCGTAGGCGGTAAGCACGCCGCCTATGGACACGTTCACGAACAGCACGCCCAGGGTCATGTACTTGAAGCCGTCCTGACCGGGCTTGCGAAAATAGCCGTCGCGCAGCAGCAGGGCTGCCAGCGTCATGGCCGCCGGCTCGGTGATCAGGGATCCGGCCAGGGGAACGAAGGACATGATCACGAAGAACATGGCCAACTCGTTGCGTACGGGCAGCACCCTGGCCAGGGCGCGCACCGCCATGTTGACCAGTTCGATGATGGGGCGGCTGGCCGCCACCACCATGATCACGAAGACAAAGGCCGGCTCGGTGAAATTGCGGGTGTCGAGGTAGCTGACCGCGTCGCCCACGCCCGACAACAAGGCCATGCACGCCAGCAGCACGCAGGCCCAGACGCCGAACACGGCCTCGACCTCGGACAATAGGTGCCACAAACCCGCGTGCGGGCCTCCGCGATTGGCCAGCCGCGCAAAGACCGGCACGGAAAACGTATGAACGATGGCAATCGCAAACAAGGCGGTTGCAAGATACTCCATGAAACTGGTCATGCCTCAACCCTTATAGAAAGCTGGCCGCATTGTCGCATGATCCCGGAACCCGATACGCCGGCTTCGGACCGCAGCCCTAACGGCCTCTGGCGAGGCCTTGTTTTGTTTATTGATATGCGTCCGTCATGCCGCCCGCTGTTTGCCCAGGATGAAGCGCGCGCCCTGCTCGGCAATCATGATGGTCGGCGAATTGGTGTTGCCCGACGTGATGGTCGGCATGATGGACGCATCGATGACGCGCAGGCCCTCGACGCCATGCACACGCAATTCGGGGTCGACCACCGCCTGCGCGTCCGTCCCCATTTTGCAGGTTCCCACCGGATGGAAAATCGTGGTGCCGATGTCGCCGGCCGCCTTTTCCAGGTCGGCTTGCGACTCGATGGACGAGCCGGGCTTGTATTCCCGGGGATTGTAGGGAGCCAGGGCCGGCTGGGCCACTATCTTGCGCGTCAGGCGTATGCTATCGGCCGCCACGCGGCGGTCTTCTTCCGTTTGCAGATAGTTGCACAGGATGGCGGGCGCGTCGCTGGCCTTGGGGGATACGATACGGACGTGGCCGCGGCTGCTGGGGCGCAGATTGCACACCGCTGCCGTAAAGGCTGGAAAGGTATGCAGGGCATCGCCGAACTTTTCCAGCGACAAGGGCTGCACGTGGTATTCCAGATTGGCGCGCGACTGCTCGGGGCCGGAACGCGCAAACGCGCCCAGCTGCGACGGCGCCATGGTCAACGGCCCGCGCTTCTGGAGCGCATACTGCAAGCCCATCAAGGCCTTGCCCCACAGGCTTCCAGCCATGGTGTTGAGCGTCTTGGCGCCATCCACCTTGTAGATCATGCGCAATTGCAGGTGGTCCTGCAAATTGCCGCCCACGCCCGGCAGGTCGTGCACGACCGGTATGCCCAGCGATTGCAGCAAGGCTCCGGGCCCCACGCCTGAAACCTGCAGCAATTGCGCCGACCCGATCGAGCCGGACGACAAGATGACTTCGGCGCGCGCCTTTGCGAAACGCGCCTTGCCCTCGTGGATGAAGTGCACGCCCTGGGCCCGCTTGCCCGAAAAAGCGATCCGCTCGGCCTGGGCGCCGGTCAGCACCGTCAGGTTGGCCCGGTGGGCAACGGGATGCAGGAAGGCTTTTGCCGCCGTCCAGCGCACGCCGTGTCGCTGGTTGACCTCGAAATAAGAACAGCCTTCGTTGTCGCCCCGGTTGAAATCGTCGATGGCGGGAATGTCGGCCTGCTGCGCCGCCTGGCGGAAAGCATCCAGTATCTGCCACGACAGGCGCTGGCGCTCGACCCGCCATTGGCCCGAGCCGCCATGGAATTCGCTTTCTCCCGCATAATGGTCTTCCACCCGCTTGAAGACCGGCAGGACGTCGCTCCAGCCCCAGCCCGGATTCCCCTGCGCGGCCCAGCCGTCGTAGTCGGCGGCCTGGCCCCGCATATAGATCATGCCGTTGATGGACGAACTTCCGCCCAGGACCCGGCCACGCGGATAGCCCAGGCTGCGATTGTTGATGCCCGGATCGGGCTGGGTGCTGTAGCACCAGTCGGTGCGCGGGTTGCCGATGCAGTACAGGTAGCCTACGGGTATGTGTATCCAGCGCCAGTCATCGCGCCCGCCGGCCTCGAGCAGCAGCACTTTTCGGTTTGCGTCGGCGGAAAGGCGATTGGCGAGCAGACAGCCGGCCGAACCGGCGCCTACGATGATGTAGTCAAACTCCAATTGCTCCTGCTGCGGTGCTGAATCCGCCATGCTTTTGTCTCCTGCCTGCTGTTGCGGCGCTTCTGTAACGCCTTGATGCAGTCATTCTATCTCTCCGGCCCGGCGCCTGCACGGCGGGTTTTGCCACAGACGCGCCGAATTCCGATCAAACGGGCAATACCGTGCCCGCCAGCGCGGCCACCAGAAGCAGCACGCCCACCGCCATATTGGCCCGGAACAGCATGAAGTTGCGGTCGGGCCTGTCCAGGCTGAATACCCGCATCTGCCAGAAAAAATGCGCGGCAATGGCGGCGATGACCGCGTAATAGGGCCAATCCATGTCCATGCCCACCCCCGCATAAACCCACAGGGCGATGGTGGCGACGTAAAAGCCGCTGATCCACACCTTGCCCTTGTCGGCAAAGCGCAAGGCGGTCGAATGCAGGCCCAGCTTGACGTCGTCGCGCACATCCACATAAGCGTAGATGGAGTCGTAGCCGACCTGCCACAGGACGGCGCCCAGCCACATGGCAATGGCGGCAAGCGGCACGACATCCCGGGTATCGGACCAGGCCATCAGCATGCCCCAGTTGAACCCTATGCCCAGGACGACTTGCGGCCAGTAGGTGAAGCGCTTGCACAGCGGATAGATGATGACGATGGGCATTAGCGCCACGGCCAGCCAGCGGCTGTATTCATTCAGGGCCAGCAGCAACAGCGCGCATACCAGCAACTGGGCAAGCACGAACCACAGGGCGTTTTTCAGCGTAAGCTGGCCGCTGGTCAAAGGCCGGAAGCGCGTGCGTTCGACCTTTTTATCGATGTCGCGATCGAAAATGTCGTTGAAGCAGCACCCTATGCCGCGCATCAGCAAGGCGCCCAGCGAAAAGATGAACAGGCGGAACAGGCTGGGCCAGCCATCCGCCGCCTGGACCAGGGCGGCCAGGCAGGGCAGCAGGGTCAGCCAGGTGCCCACCGGCCTGTCCAGCCGACACAGCCGCGCATACGGCCCCCAGGAACGCGGCAGCCAGCGTTCCACCCAGTCGTCGGGACGCATGTCCGAAAGATCGGGAGTAGAAGGGCCGGCGCCGGGTTCTGGATTTGAATCGGACGAATATAGCGGCGTCATTGCAAACTTATGGAGTATCGGGCTTGTTGCCTGCCAGATGGGGTATCGGCTCCGGCACGGGCTGCTCCGCCAACCCCGCCTGGCGGGCGGGGTTGGACGGGATCAGCTTTCCTTGATGAGCTTGCCCAATATGGCGATGCCTTCGCGGATTTTTTCCTCGGAGACGGTAACGAAGCTCAGGCGCAGGGTATTGGTTTGCGGCTCGGCCCCCGCGTAGAAGGGCGCGCCAGGCACGAAGGCGACATTGTGCTGAATGGCGCGGGCCAGCAGCTGGGTGCCGTCGATATGCTCGGGCAGCGTCACCCAGATGAACATGCCGCCTTCGGGGCGGGTCCAGGTGGCCGTGGTCGGAAAGTGCTGGTCCATGGCGTCGAGCATATAGCCGCACTGCTCTTTGTACAGGTCGCGCACCATGGGCAGGTGGCCCGTCAGGAAGCCGTCTTTCACGGTTTCATAGACCGCCATCTGGGTCAGCGAGGCGGTGTGCAGGTCGGTGGCCTGCTTGATCTGGACCAGCTTGGCGATGATGGGCTTGGGCGCCACGATATAGCCCAGGCGCAGCCCGGGGGCCAGCACCTTCGAGAAGGTGCCCAGGCGGACCACGGTGGCGCCCGCCGCGCGGCCCAGGCCTAGC
>JBARWC010000025.1:0-2327 GCA_049646585.1 Burkholderiaceae bacterium
CCGTCTGGCTGCATCGCCCGGGCCTGGCCGAGCATGCGCAGGCGCTGGGCCAGTATTGCCGCTACGACTCCAGCCTGGAGCCGCGGCTGTCCGAGCTTGCCATCCTGACCCTGGCGGCACAATGGGGATCGGAGTTCGAATGGTGGGCTCATCACCCCATTGCGCTCAAGGCCGGTTTGTCGCCCGAGGCGGCCGAAAGCATACGTCGCGGGGACAGGCCGGTGCTGGATCGCCGGGACGAAGACGTGGTTTACGAATTCGTGCACACCCTGGTCCAGACGCGTCATGTGCCTGATGCCTTGTACCAGCGTGCGCTGGATACGCTGGGCCAGGACGGGGTGGTCGACCTGGTGGGTTTGGCGGGCTACTACACCCTGATCTCCATGACACTGAACGTGTTCGACATACAACCGCCCGAGGGCGAAGCTCGGCAACTCAATAATCAAAGCTGATCTGACAGGAGCAAGACATGGCTGGACGTTTAGAAGGCAAGGTCGCCATCGTTACCGGCGCGGGCAGCGTGGGCCCGGGCTGGGGCAATGGCCGGGCCATTGCCTTTCGCTTTGCGCAGGAAGGGGCAAAGGTGTTTGCGGTGGACCTGAAGGCCGAGGCCTTGGTGGAAACCGTCAGCAAGGTGCGCGAGGTGGGCGGCCACATCGATACCTGGCAGGCCGACGTGACGTCCAGCGACTCGGTGCGCGAGATGGTGCAAGCCTGCGTCCAGGCCCATGGCGGGGTCGATATCCTGGTCAACAACGTGGGTGGGTCAAGACGCGGCGGGCCCGTCGACCTGGACGAAGCAGTCTGGGACCAGCAAATGGACTTCAATCTTAAAAGCGTATTCCTGGGCTGCAAGCATGTGCTGCCCGTCATGGAAAGCCAGGGCACAGGCGCCATCGTCAATGTGTCCTCGACCTCGGGCATACGCTGGACGGGGGCGGCGCAGGTGGGCTATGCCAGCTCCAAGGCCGGCGTCATCCAGTTCTCGCGCGTGGTGGCGGTGGAATACGCACCCAAGAACATACGCTGCAATACCGTCATCCCGGGTCAGATGCACACCCCCATGGTCGAGACCCGGCTGGCCGGCCAGCGCGCGGGTGGCGATGTACAGAAATTGCTGGCGCAGCGGCAGGCGCGTATTCCCTTGCCCTTCATGGGCGACGGCATCGACACCGCCAACGCGGCGCTGTTCCTGGCATCGGATGAAGCGCGCTTCATTACCGGCACCGAAATCGTGGTCGACGGAGGCATGAGTGTACGCTGCGGCTAATCTTTCCTCCCGTTATCCGGACCCGGGCATCATTGCGCTGGACCCCCGCTTTCACGAGCTGGTCCTGCCGCTGGCCGTCATTGAAAAACTGAGCACGGGCGCGCGCTGGGCCGAAGGCCCGGTGTGGTTCGGCGACGGACGCTATCTGTTGTTCAGCGACGTGCCCGGCGACCGCATACTGCGCTGGGATGAAATCACCGGCCAGACCCAGGTGTATCGGGGGCCGTCGAACCATGCCAACGGCAATACCCGCGACCGGCAGGGGCGTTTGATTACTTGCGAGCACCTGGGGCGCCGCCTGACGCGCACCGAGCATGACGGCACCGTGACCGTGCTGGCCGACCGGTATCAGGGCAAGCGCCTGAATTCGCCCAACGACGTGGTCGTGAAGTCGGACGGATCCATTTGGTTCACCGACCCGCCGTTCGGCATCGTGGGCTATTACCAGGGCGAAAAGGCGGAGCAGGAACTGCCCGCTTACGTCTATCGGCTGGACCCCGACAGCGGTGAACTTACTGTCGTGGCGGACGCCGTCAACGGCCCCAACGGCTTGGCATTCTCACCCGACGAAAGCATTTTGTACGTGGTGGAGTCGCGGGCCAGGCCGCGCAACATCCTGGCCTTCGATGTGTCGTCCGACGGGAAGTCCCTGAGCGGGCAGCGCGTGCTGTTCGATGCCGGCGAGGGCACGCCTGACGGTTTCCGCGTGGACATCCATGGAAACCTGTGGTGTGGGTGGGGCATGGGCACGGCCGAGCTGGACGGCGTGCGCGTCTTTTCTTCCGAAGGAGAATTGCTGGGAAAAATCGCGCTGCCCGAACGCTGCGCGAATCTGTGTTTCGGTGGCAAGCATCGGAATCGCTTGTTCATGGCGTCGTGCACGTCAATTTATTCGCTGTACGTCAACACGCAAGGCATTGCGGGAAGCTGAGATATTAAGGAGATAATCTATGTTCATATTCAACAATACGGTGTTCAAACGCTGCGCCCTGGCGCTGGTGCTGGGCATGGCCGGCAGCGCGGCTTCGGCCAGCACGCCCACGACGGTGGTGGTGGC
>JBARWC010000026.1:0-12715 GCA_049646585.1 Burkholderiaceae bacterium
CTTCGTAGCTCCCACACTCGTCAATGACTCGATTGTGTCATGCAGGCCGAACTAATCAATCCGTCGTTTATGTGGGCTTAATTAGTTCGTATCAAGTGCCTGACGCGTTTCCACACAGCCTCGACCCTAAGCAGACATCGAGTATAAAAGCTCAAGCGATGGTTCTGAATCGAAGCCATTGAGTATTTCGACTAGGCCTGCTCAGGCAAATTGTGGTTACCCGCCGCGGCCAAGACCAAACTGCATGGCGCAATTACCGCCGCATTGAATACTCCTAAGGTCAAAGCGCAGCTTATCGACAAGGGGTTTGAGGTCGTGGCCAATACGCCAGAAGAAGCAAGCAAGTTTCAACGTGATGAGCTTGCGCGCTGGAAGCAGGTAATCGAGGTAGGCGGCATCACCGTCAACTAAGGCAGCGCAATCACAGCCATCCCTCTACGCAGTCGTACGTCGAAGCGGGATGGCGTTAAATTTTCAGAATAGGCCCACGCATTCATGACCACCCACGACAGCTTCCGCCCGAACCCAAACGAGGACCAAATTGCCTGGATTCGCATTTCCTCGGTGTTTTTGCCATTGGCCACTCCCATCAGCGATGCAAAAGTATTGACCGGCCGGCAAAAGCCAATGACGGAAATCGCCATCCTCTTCGCCGAAATCGAAACCAAGGATGGCCATTCCGGCTTGGGGTTCAGCTATTCCAAACGAGCTGGCGGGCCAGGGCAATTCGCTCATGCCAAAGAAATCGCCCCAACCCTGATCGGAGAAAATCCCAACGACATCGCGCGCTTATGGGACAAGCTCGCCTGGGCGGGCGCTTCGGTGGGTCGCAGCGGCCTGGCGACCCAGGCCATCGGCGCCTTCGACGTCGCGCTGTGGGACCTGAAAGCCAAGCGTGCCAACCTTTCGCTGGCCAAGCTATTGGGCGCGCAGCGTGACTCGCTGCAGTGCTACAACACCTCGGGCGGCTTCCTGCATACGCCCTTGGATCAGTTGCTCAAAAACACGGACATATCGCGAGAGAAAGGCATAGGCGGCATCAAGCTTAAAGTGGGCCAGCCGGATGCCAGCATCGATATCCAGCGCGTTAAAGCCGTGCGCGAACACCTGGGCGCATCCTTCCCCCTGATGGTGGACGCGAATCAGCAATGGAACCGCCCCACGGCGCAGCGCATGTGCCGAATCCTCGAGCAATTCAATCTGGTCTGGATTGAAGAGCCACTGGATTGCTACGATGCCGAGGGGCATGCCATGCTGGCCCAGCAATTCGACACTCCGATCGCAACCGGCGAAATGCTCACCAGCGTGGCCGAGCATTGGGACTTCATCGGACGGCGCGCAGCGGATTACCTGATGCCCGACGCGCCTCGTGTAGGCGGCGTCACGCCCTACCTGAAAGTGGCCACCCTGGCGGAACACGCCGGGCTGATGATTGCTCCTCACTTCGCGATGGAGCTGCATGTGCATCTGGCGGCAACTCATGCACGCGAACCTTGGGTGGAACATTTCGAATGGCTGGAGCCATTGTTCAATGAAAGGCTGGAAACCAAGGATGGCCGGATGATCGTGCCGACTCGTCCAGGGATAGGCGTCACGCTCAGCGAGCAAGTCAAGCAATGGACGGCAGCCGTATCGGAAATCGGCAAGCGCCCCTAGCCCGCACAATTCAGCGAAGCGGACAGGACGCTGTCACCGTAGACTCTACCACCGCCGCCACCATAAATCCTAGACATCCGACACCGAATGTTCCTGGCCGCCCGCAGGGCGCGGCCAAGGACGGCGCAAGAACCTTTCCAGCGGCCAACACCGCCACAAAAAAACGCCAAGCCCCCCACCCGTCCCAGCAAGGCCACACTCCCGAACGATGCAGCCTGCGGGGTGGCTGGGGTTGGGCTGCGGCGACTTTCGGGGCCGAGCAAGCCGTAGGCGAAGGTAGCCCGAATGGGCGGACGAGCAAGGCGATGCGATGTTCGGCGCGCAGGCGCCGAACCGGTCACGAGGAGCAAAGCCCGACCCCAGCCACCCCGCAGGCGTCAATAGCAATAGGAACAGGCAATAAGAACAGGATAGGAACAGTCGCCCTCACCCCAAGGAAAAACAGCCCTTCCCTGGAAGGAGCAAGCAAAGCAAGACTATCCGGGATTTTGCGTATGAGCCCTAATTATCTTGAAGAGGAAAAGCAAAGGCATGAGAACAGAAAAAGAGAAGCTCTCGGAACCTCCAAAGCCTGGAATATCCAAGGATCAGTCAGCTAGGTAACCCATGCTGCCGCCGCTGCTCAAACAGACAAACCCCCGCCGCAATCGCCACGTTCAAGGACTCCACATTCTCCGCCTGCGGAATGAACACCCTTCTATCCGCCGCCGACAGCAAATCCGCAGCCACGCCCCGCCCCTCGTTGCCCAGCACCCAAGCACAATCCTTGGGTAGCGGCGCCTCATACAAAGACCGGGCATTCTCCAAAGCCGTCGCCACCAGAGGCACCGTCAGCCTCTCCCGCAAAGCCATCAAATCCACCTGCTCGTGGATAGCCATCACGAAATGCGCGCCCTGAGCGCTCCGCAACACCTTGGGCGACCAGGCCGCCGCGCAGCCCTGCGACAAATACGCCTGGTCCATGCCGGCCGCCGCCGCCGTCCGCAACAACGTCCCCACATTGCCCGGATCCTGGATGCGATCCAGCCACAGGCAATTGCGGTCTATCCGGGCGGGCAATTGCGGCGCGGGCACGGGCACTACGAAATACACCCCCTGCCCATGCTCCACCTGCGACAGCCCCTTGGCCAGTCTGGAATCACAGCTTAGACACAGAGACGGATCCAGGGCACGCGCCAAATCCTTCAGTTCCTCTTGCGCGGCCAGCTTTTCGGCGTCGAATAAAGCCAGCTCCGGCGGCCCGGCATAGTCCAGCCAAGCCTGGCAAAGATGGGCTCCCTCCAACAGCACGCGCTGCACCGCATCCCCAACGTCCATGCCCGCATCCCGCTTGCCGCCGGCCAGCCGCAGCATACGCTTGTACAAGGGATTGTCCCGCGAAGAAATATGTTTCATTTAGAACGTCCGTTGCGGCGCGCCGCTCCGCAAAAAAATGCCCATTATCCTGTCGCGACAAGAGAGCCGCCCGAATAAGCAAGTCCCTGCTCTTACGGGCAGGATATCAAGCCAAGTCCACCAGCAAGCGTTTCACCGGCGCAAAACTGCGCCTATGCGCCGGGCAAGGGCCATAAGACGCCAGACGCTGCAAATGCAGGGCCGTGCCGTATCCCTTGTGCTGGTCGAAGGCGTAATCTGGATAGATCTCGTGCAAACGCAGGCAGTCGGCATCGCGCGCCGTCTTGGCCAGGATGGAGGCAGCCGAAATCGATGCCACCAGGGCGTCGCCGCCAACAATGGCCTCGGCCACGCAGGCCAGCCCCTTGGGCAAACGATTTCCGTCGATCAGCGCCTTGCCCGGCGCCACCGACAGGCCCTCGCAGGCCCTGCGCATGGCCAGCATGGTGGCCTGCAGTATGTTCAGCGTGTCAATCTCTTGCACGCTGGCGCTGGCCACGCACCATGCCACGGCTCGCTCGCGTATCAACAGGCCCAGCGCTTCGCGCCTTGCGGCCGTCAGCTTCTTGGAGTCGTCCAGGCCTTCTATGGCGCGCGCCGGGTCCAGTATGACCGCCGCGGCAAAAACCGGCCCGGCCAGGGGGCCGCGCCCGGCTTCGTCTATGCCGGCGACATGGATGCCAGGCGCATCGAAGGCGCCCGCAAACAGATCAGGCTGACGCATGGCCGGCCTGATCGATGATGGCGCGCGCCGCCAGCGCCGGCGTGTCGCGCCACAAGGACTGATGAATGGCGGTGAAGCGCTCCGCCACCTGCCTGGCATAGGGCGCATCGGTCAAGGCCTTCCAGGTGGCCTCGGCCAGGGCCTGGGGCGTGGCATCATCCTGCAGCAACTCGGGCACGACGAAGTCGCGCGCCAGCACATTGGGCAGACCCACCCAGGGCACATAGGGCTTGGCCTGACCCGATTTCCATTCCATCATGCGCTTCATCATGGGCGACAGCACATACGAAATCACCATGGGACGCTTGAACAAGGCGGCTTCCAGGGTTGCCGTGCCGCTGGCAACCAAGACCGCATCGGCGGCCTGCATTACGTTCCATGCCGCCGGGCGGGCATCGAAGGCATCCCGTTCTTCCACCGCCGCCCCGCCGCCCTCGGCCCCATTCGGTTTGGCCGAAGAAGCCTGCATGGAAAGGCCGCGTTGCGCCTGGTCGATGATGCGGCAGTTGGCGACCGGGTACTGCTCCAGCAAGGCCTGGAATTCGCGCCGGCGTTCCGCGTTGACCATGGGTACCAGTATCTGAAGATCGGGATCCTGTTTCAGCAGGATCTGGGCGGCTTGCAGGAAGCGCGGGGCCAGCAGCTTGATTTCCGATGCGCGGCTGCCCGGCATCAGGGCCAGCACGCGCGCGCCCGGGTCCACACCCAGATAGCGGCGGGCGGCGGCCTGGTCCGGCTCCATGGGAATGACCTCGGCCAAAGGATGGCCCACATAGGTCACCGGCACGCCTTCCTTCTGATAGATTTCTTCCTCGAAAGGAAATAGCACCAGCATGTGCGAGACGGCCTCGCGTATCTTGTGTATGCGTTCGTAGCGCCAGGCCCAGATGGACGGGCCGACGAAATGCACCGTGGGCACGCCCGCCTGCTTCAACTGGTGCTCCAGGCGCAGATTGAAATCGGGCGCGTCGATGCCGACGAAGACGTCGGGCCTGTCGGACAACCAGCGCTTCTTGACGTCGAAATAGGTGCCCATCAGGCTGGGCAGGCGCTTGAAGGCATCCACGTAGCCAAAAACGGTCAGGGCGTTCATGGAGTGCCAGGCGTCGAAGCCCTGCTCCTGCATGGCCGGCCCGCCTATGCCTTGGCACAGGCTTTGCGGCCGGCCGCCGCTTATACCCCGCATCACCCTGGCAGCCAGCAGGTCGCCCGAGGGCTCGCCCGCCACCATGCCGACGCGCAAGCTCATGAGCGCGCGATGCCCCGGGTCGACGCCGCCAGGAAATCGATCATCACCTGCAGGGCGTCGTGCTCGGCGGGTTTCTCGGTTTGCAAGGCGCGCATCTGCTCGCAGGCTTGCTCAACGTTCAGGCTGCGGCGATAAAGCAGCTTGTAGGCTTCTTTCAAGGCGGCGACTGCTTCGGGGGTATAGCCCCGCCGGCTCAGGCCTTCGGAATTGATGCCCACCGGGCGGAAGGGATCGCCGGCGCCGATAAGATAGGGAGGGATGTCCTGGCGGACCGAGCTGGTGCCGCCTATCATGGTGTGCGCGCCTATGCGCACAAACTGATGCACGGCCGTCAGGCCGCCCAGTATGGCCCAATCGCCGATATGGATGTGGCCGGCAAGCTGGACGCTGTTGGCGATGACGGTGTGGCTGCCTATCTGGCAGTCGTGCGCAATGTGCACATAGGCCATGATCCAGTTGTCGTCGCCCAGGCGTGTCACGCCCACGTCTTGCGCCGTGCCGGTATTGATGGTGACATACTCGCGCACGGTATTGCCGTCGCCGATCTCGAGCCGGGTGGGTTCGCCCTGGTACTTCTTGTCTTGCGGCATGCCGCCTATGGAGCAAAAGCGGTAGAAGTTGTTGTTTGCGCCTATGGTCGTGTGGCCGTCGATGACGCAATGCGGGCCGACCACCGAACCGGCGCCTATGCTGACGTGTTCACCGATGATGCTATAGGGCCCTACGCTGACGTCGTCCGCGATCCGGGCTCCGGCGGCGACCAAGGCCGTTGGATGGATCAAGCTGGCCATCGTCAGTCTTCCAGCACGCGTATCGCACACATGATTTTTGCTTCGGCCGCCACCTGGCCGTCGACGGTGGCCTGGGCGGTGTATTTGCAGATCGAGCGGCTGATGCGGTCGGCGGTGACTTCCAGGCGCAGCTGGTCGCCCGGCACGACGGGGCGACGGAAGCGCGCGCCGTCGACGCCCACCAGGTAGTAGGCGATCTTCTTGTCGGCCGGATTCACCCCGCTGTCGTCCTCGAAAGAGAACAAAGCGGCCGCCTGGGCCAACGCTTCGATGATGAGCACGCCGGGCATGACCGGGTGATGCGGAAAGTGGCCCGTGAAAAAGGGCTCGTTCATCGACACATTCTTGATGGCCACGATGCTCTTGCCCGGAACCATTTCAAGCACACGATCAACCAGTAGCATCGGATAGCGATGCGGCAAGCGATCCATGATTTGTTTTATGTCGAGTTCCATCTTGTTTGTATCCTGCGTGCAATAACCGGCGAGGCGATTATTTGGGTTGCTGTTCGTTTCTTTCGATTGATTTTAGCCGGCGCCGCAACTGGGCCAGTTGCGACAGGACGGCGGCGTTTCTCTGCCATGCGACGTGCTCCGCAAAGGGATACACGCCGGTGTAACGGCCCGGTTGGACGACGCTGGAGGTGATCGCGGTGCCGCCCGAAACATGGACGTCGTCGCCCAGCACCAGGTGACCTGACAACATGGCGGCGCCGCCTATGGTGCAGCGCCGGCCGATGATGGTGGAGCCGGCAACGCCCACGCAAGCCGCCATGGCGGTGTGGTCGCCGACCTGGACGTTGTGGGCGATCATGATCTGGTTGTCCAGCTTGACCCCGTTGCCGATCACGGTGTTTTCGATCGCGCCGCGATCCACGGTGGTGTTGGCGCCGATCTCGACGTCGTTGCCCACGGACACGCCGCCGATCTGGGCGATCTTGGCCCATGCGCCGGGCGCCTGCCTGGGGTCGGGCGCAAAGCCGAAGCCGTCGGCGCCCAGCACGCAACCCGAATGAAGAATGGCGCGGTCGCCCACGCTGACATTGTGGTAAAGGGTGACCCGCGCATGCAGCAGGCAATCGCGCCCGATGACGGAATGGGCGCCCACGATGCAGGCCGGACCCAGGCGCGTCCCCGTGCCTATGCTCGCGCCCTCTTCGATCACGCAATGCGGCCCTATGCTAACCCCGTCGGCGATACGCGCCGACGGCGCAATGACGGCGCTGGGATGTATGCCGGCTTCCAGGCCGGCCAGCCGGTGCCGGTCGAACCATTGGGCCAGCAAGGCGTACATCAGGTAAGGCTGGCTGCAAAGGACCGGCAGGAAGGCGTAGCTGCCTTGCTCCAGCCCCTGATATGCCGCTTCCGTCATGATGACGGCGGCCGCCCGGGATTGCGTCAATTGGGATTGCAGCTTGGGGTTGGACAAAAAGCTGACTTCGTCCGGCCCCGCGCCAAGCAAAGAGCCCAGGCCCCGTATGCGGGGCGTAGGCTCGTGTCCTGCATCGACCGGTTTGCAATCCAGCTGGATGGTGTTGGCTTGCGCCAGCAATTCCCGCAGTGTGGGCGCCTGCCCGGGCTCTAGCAATACCGGCATTTTCCTTTAGCCGCCAAGCGCTTTCATGACCTGGTCGGTGATGTCGACTTTAGGGCTGACGGTCACGGCGTCCTGGATGATCAGGTCGTAGTTTTGCTGTTCGGCGATCTTCTTGATGGCGGCGTCGGCTTTTTCGACGATGCCCGAGAATTCCTCGTTGCGACGGCGGTTGAAGTCTTCCTGGAACTCGCGGCGCTTGCGCTGCAAGTCGGAATCCAGGTCGGCCAGTTGACGCTGGCGCTTGACGCGCTCGGATTCGGACAGCACGGGCGCGTCCTTGTCGAATTTCTGGGCGTCGTTGCGCAGCTTGTTGGCCAGGTTTTGCAGCTCGTTGTCGCGCTTCTTGAATTCGGCCTCGATCTTGGCTTGCGCCGCCTTGGCGGGTTTGGAGTCGCGCAAGATGCGCTCTGTGCTCACGAAGCCTATTTTGGTTGCCTGCGCATACACCGGAGCGGCCACCATGGCGCCCACGCCCAGCGCTGCCGCCAGCACCAGGCTGCGGTTGCCCCGGCCCATACCACGGGTTAATGCGGAAAGTTTTAAAGCGAATTGAGACTTCATGGAAAAATCTACCTTGCGATAATTGCAGAGATAAAAGAGCTATTGTGCCATTAAACGGCGCACATCAAAAACCGGTTCCGATCTGGAACTGGAATGCCTGCTTGTCGTCGCCTTCCTTGGCGTTGAGCGCGCGGCCGTAGGACAGCTGCAGCGGACCCAGCGGCGACTGCCACGACAGGCCGATACCGGCCGAGTACTTCCAGCCGCAAGGATCCTCGGAGTAGTTGTTGATGCCGCGCGAGCACGCGCCGCCGCTGGTGTTGGCCACCTGGCCGGCGTCGGTGAAGAGGAACCAGCGCAAGGTGCGGTCGCGCGAAGCGCCCGGGAAAGGCAGGTAAAGCTGCACGTTGGCCACGAGGCGGCGCGAACCGCCCAGGTAGTCGTTGGTCCGCGTGTCGCGTGGGCCCAGGGATGCGCCCTCGAAGCCACGCACCGAGCCTATGCCGCCGCCGTAGACGTTCTTAATGACGGGATAGGTCTTGCCGCCATAGGTCTTGCCCCAGTCGGCCAGGCCGTTGAAGGCCAGCGTGTAGGCGCGGCCCAGGGGCAGGTAGTACTGCTGCTGGGCGCTGAACATGTAGTAGCGCAGGTCCATGGTGGACAGGTCGGCCGACAGGCGGGTGTAGCTGCCTTTGGTCGGGGCGATGGCGCTGTCGCGGGTGTCCTTGGACCAGCCCACGTTGAAGATGACCGAATTGGTGGCTTCGCCGTATTCCTTGACGAAGTCCTGATAGGCCTGCGGCGTGTACTGTTCGCTTAGTTCGCTGAGCTTGTTGTGCTCGAAGCTCACGCCCGTGAAGATGCGGTCGAACTCGGAAATGGGCACGCCGAAGTTCAGGCCGCCGCCGAAGGCCGTGACGCGATAAGTACCGAAGGAGTCGCGGCTGTCGTAAGGCGTGGTGCGGCGATAGTAGATGGACGTGGTCTTGCTGATGCCGTCGCGGGTCCAGTACGGATTGGTGTGCGAAATGATGGCGGCGCGGTTGGTCTTGCTGGTGTTGACCTGCAGGGACAAGGTATTGCCGCTGCCGAAGATGTTGTCCTGGCTGATGCCGGCCGACAAGATGAGCTTGTCGGTGGAGCCGTAGCCCACGCCCAGGTTGATCAGGCCGGTGGGCTTTTCTTTGACGTCGACGTTGACGTCGACCTGGTCGGGCGAGCCCGCCACCGGCGTGGTGTGTACGTTGACGTCGTTGAAATAGCCCAGGCGGTCGACACGGTCGCGCGAGGACTTGATGTTGCCCGCGTCGTACCAGGCGGCTTCTTGCTGGCGCATTTCACGGCGTATGACCTCGTCGCGGGTACGCGTGTTGCCGCCGATCTGTATGCGGCGCACGTATACGCGGCGGCCCGGGTCGACGTAGAAGGTCAGGTCCGTTTGGTGCTCGTCGCGGTCCAGCGCCGGATTCGGGTTCACGTTGGCGAAGGCATAGCCCAGCGTGCCCAGGTAGTCGGTGATGGCCTTGGCCGTGGCATTGCTTTTGGCGGCCGAGAATTTTTCGCCTTCCTTGATGGTGACCAGGGGCCGGATTTTATCTTCCAGGCCCAGCAGGTCGCCCGCCAGCTTGACGCTGCGCACGGTGTAGGGCTCGCCCTCGTGCAGGGTCATGGTGATGAAGATATCGTGGCGATCGGGCGAAATCGAAACCTGGGGAGGCTCGGCGGAATATTCCAGATAGCCGCGGTCCAGGTAGTAGGAGCGGATGCGCTCGACGTCGCCTTCGAGTTTTTCGCGGGAATACTTGTCGGTACCGGTGTACCAGGTCATCATGCCCGAGGTGGTCAGCTCCATTTGGTCCAGCAAGGTGCCTTGCGAGACGGCCTTGTTGCCCACGAAGCGGATGTCGCTGATCTTGGCCAGGTCGCCCTCGAAGATGTCGAAGCTGACCCCGACGCGGTTGCGCGGCAACGGCGTGATGATGGGGTTGACCTCGACGCCGTACTTGCCCTTGGACAGATACTGCTGCTTCAGTTCGAATTCGGCCCGTTCAAGCATGGAGCGGTCGAACACCCGGCCCTGGCCGAAGCCGACCTGCGCCAGCGACTTGGTGATCGCCTTGGCGTCGAATTCGCGCATGCCGTTGAAGCTGACCGACGCGATGGTGGGCCGCTCTTGCACGGTGACCACCAAGACGTTGTTGTTGGTGTCGATTTTGACGTCGCTGAAAAAACCGGTGGCGTACAAGCGTTGAATGGCTTCGGCGGCCTGGGCGTCGGTGAACTGCTCGCCCACCTTGACCGGCAAATAGCTGAAGATCGTGCCGGCGTCTACCCGCTGGATGCCATTGACCTGGATGTCTCGCACCACGAAGGGCGTAAACGCGCTTGCAATACTGGGAGCAAGCAAGGCTGCCAGCAAAACAGGCAAGGCGCGCTTGGCAAAATGGAATTTCCGGCTAAACGACATCCTGGAGGATCCTTGGGCGGTTAAATGGTGGAAGATTGTAAGACACAAAGGCGCTAACTGAAAAGACGTGTGAAATCGTTGAAGAACGCCAAACTCATCAAGGCCGCCAACAAGCCCAGGCCGATGCGCTGGCCGTTTTCCAGCCACGAATCGGGTACGGGGCGTCCCCGAACCGCTTCGATGGCGTAATACAGCAAATGACCGCCGTCCAGCATGGGTATGGGTAGCAAATTTAACACGCCGATACTAACACTTATCAGTGCCAGAAACCCTATGTACGCGGCCAGGCCGACGCGGGCGGTCTGCCCGGCATAGTCGGCGATGGTGACCGGGCCGCTGATGTTGCGCAGCGAGACGTCACCGACCACCATGCGGCCCATCATTTTCAAGGAAAACCACACGGTCTCGGCCGTGCGGGCCAGGCCGCGCCCCATGCTGTCCAGCAAGCCGTAGCGCACCTGCACCATGGGAAAATCCGCGCCCAGGGCCACGCCTATGCGGCCGATGACGCTGCCGTCGTCCCGTGTATGAGGGGCCGGCGTAAGCGTCAGCGTAAGCGGAGTCCCGTCCCGCAGGACGGTGATGCTCAAGGGCTGGCCGGCATGCTTCTGAATCTCGGCCACCATGGCGCCGGCGGAAGGCTTGTCCAAGCCGCCCAGGGAGACCACTACGTCTCCCACCCGCAAACCGGCCTGTTCACCCGGCTGTCCCGGGTTGACGCCGTTCACCAGGGGCGCGGGCGTCGCCAGGCGCAGGCCGGCGTCGGCCATGGGGTCGGACGCATCGGCGTCTATCGTGCCCGGCGCGGCCTGCAGGCTGCGCTCTCGCGTCAAGCCATCGGCGGCATCCACGCCCACTTGCACCCTGCCCCCGCTGGTCAATACATCCAGCAATTGCCAGCGGACTTCACCCCAGGATTGCACGGCCCGGCCGTCGATGGAGGTAATGCGGTCGCCGGCTTGAAAGCCGGCCTGGGCGGCGGCCGTGCCGGCGGGCGGCGGCGCCAGGATGGCTGCCGGTTCCTGGGTGCCGGCCAGGTTCAACATGGTGTACAGCACGGCGGCCAGCACCAGGTTGGCAACGGGGCCGGCCAGAACGATGGCGCTGCGCTGCGCCAGGCTCTTGCGATTGAAGGATGCCGCCGCCTCGTCGGCCGACGCGCCGGGCAAGGGATCGTCTTGCATCTTCACGAAGCCGCCCAAGGGAATGGCGGACAGCGCCCATTGGGTGCCGTGGCGGTCGACACGCTGGGCCAGCACCTTGCCGAAACCCACGGAAAACTTCAGTACCCGGACACCGCAGAGGCGGGCGACCCAGTAATGCCCAAGCTCGTGAAACGTGACCAGGACGCCAAGGGCGACGGCGAAGGCAAGCAAGGTAAAAAACATGAGGTTCCTGGAATGCGCCGGCTCAGGCCCCGAGCAGGCAAAGTTCCGAAGCGATTCGGCGGCTGCGGGCGTCGAGCGCGAGCACCTCGTCGAGGGAATCGAGCGCGGTGGCGGGCATGCCGGCGATCTTATCCAGACAGGCCTCTATGACGCGAGCGATCTCAGTGTAGCGAATTTTCTGTTTCAGGAAGCAATCGACGGCGATCTCGTTGGCGGCGTTCAGGGCGACGCAGGCAGCCTGGCCTGTTTCGAGGGCGTTAAAGGACAACCGCAGGCAGGGAAAGCGTGCAAGGTCCGGCTCTTCGAAGTCCAGGCGACCCAGGGCTGTCAGGGCCAGCAGCCCCACCCCGCTGGCGATGCGTTCGGGAAAGCCCAGGCCGTAAGCGATGGGCGTGCGCATGTCGGGTTGCCCCAGTTGGGCAAGTATGGAACCGTCTTCATACTCGACCATGGAATGGACCATGCTTTGCGGATGCACCACCACCTGGATGCGGTCGACAGGCATGGCGAACAGCCAATGCGCCTCGATGACCTCCAGGCCCTTGTTCAGCATGGTGGCCGAGTCGACGGAAATCTTGCGACCCATGCGCCAATTGGGGTGCGCACAGGCCTGGTCCGGCGTGACGTCGGGCAGCTTGTCGAGCGCGGTGCGGCGGAAGGGTCCGCCGGAGGCTGTCAGCAGCAGGCGTCTTACACCCTTGGCCGGCGTGTCCGGCGCCTGGGCGCGGCCCGATTGCGGCATGCATTGGAAAATCGCGTTGTGTTCGCTGTCTATGGGCAGGAGCTCGGCGCCGTATTCGCGCACGGTGCGCATGAACAGCCCTCCCGCCGCCACCAGGGCCTCTTTGTTGGCCAGCAGGACGCGCTTGCCGGCGCGCGCCGCGGCCAGGGCGGAAGGCAGGCCCGCCGCGCCGACGATGGCCGCCATGACGGTGGTCACCTGCGGGT
>JBARWC010000027.1:0-4575 GCA_049646585.1 Burkholderiaceae bacterium
CGCAAGCACCGGCCCCCGAGCCCACCGCATCCGCAGCAGCTCCCGAGCCCGAGCTCCTGCCCACGACGCCGGGCCAGCAGGCGCTGCGTCTGCTGGCGGCCTTCAGCCCCGAGGCGTCGGCGGCCTACAACCAATCGCTGGTGTTCGACCTGGCCGGGCCACTGGACACGGCCGCCATGCGGGCCGCGCTGGACGATATCGTCGCTAGGCATGAAGCCTTGCGCAGCAGTTTTCCCGAAGACGGGGAAAGCCAGTGGGTGCATCCCCATGCGAAGCCCGACGTCGCCATCCTTGAACTCGACCTTGCGGGCGATGGCGCCGAGCAGGAATGGCTGGACCGCATGGCGATGGCTCCGATGAACCTGGAGCAAGGTCCCTTGGTCACGGCGCGTATCGTCCGCAAGGCGCCAAACCTGCATCGCCTGCTGATCGTGATGCCGCATCTGATCACCGACGGATGGTCCATGCAATTGATGGCATTGGAGCTGGCCGAACTATACAGCGCACGAGTCGAAAACCGTCCCCCGGCGCTGGACGCCCCAGTGCCTTATCGCCGCTATATCGAACATTGCCGCAAGCACGCAATGCTGCCCGAACTGGCCGCCTATTGGCGCGATCTGTACGCGACGGTGCCCGCGCCTTTGTGCCTGCCCACCGATAGGCCGCGCCCGTCCCTGCAAACATTTTCCGGCGCCCGCGCCAGCCGCGACCGCTTGCCGCCCGAACTGCTGCAAAGACTGCAAGCGCGCGGCCGCCAAACCGGCAGTTCTTTGTTTTCCGTCTGCCTGGCCGCCTACGGCCGTTTGCTGGCGCGCCTTGGCGGGCAGGACGACATGGCGATCGCTATTTTCTCCGCCGGCCAGCCCGAGCTGCCCGCGCCCACGCTGATGGGCTATTGCGTAAGCGTCCTGCCCATACGCATGGATGTCGGCGCCGCCGCCAGCCACGACGAACTGATACGCGCAACCCAGCTTGCGGTGGCCGGCGCCATGACCCATCGCGATTATCCCTATGCGCGCCTGCTGAAAGACCTGAAGCTGCGGCGCGACCCGACGCGCCCGCCGCTGGCCTGCGTCTCGTTCAACCTGGATCGCACGGATGCCGCGCCGCACTTTGCCGGGCTGACTGCCCGGGTAGAGGCCAATACGCACAGCGCCGTGCGCTGGGACCTGAACTGGAACATGCAGATCGATGCCGACGGCCTGCGCATCGATGCGCATTACAACCGCGATCTGTTCGACGCCGAACGGGTGCGGGGATGGCTGGACGCTTACGTTGCCATACTGGATGAGATGGCCGGCGACGGCCCGGATGGAGGCGCAACCGGCCATCCCGACGCCCTCCCTCTGGGCGCCCATGGCGGCCATCCCGGCCTGGCGGCACGGGTGGCGCAGCACGCCGCCCACAGTCCCCAAGCGCCGGCTGTGCGGGATCGCCACGGCATCGTCGATTACCAGTCGCTGGATGCCATGGCCGCCCATCTGGCCGCCCGCCTGGCCAAAGCCGGCGTGCGGGCCGGCGACCGCGTCGCCTTCCGCTTGGAACGCGGGCTCGGCCCCGTGGTGGCCATACTGGCCATACTGCGCTTGGGCGCCGCCTTCGTGCCCCTGGACGACGAGCACCCCGATGCGCACCACGCCGCCATTCTGCAAGACAGCGTAGCTCGCGTGCTCATCACGGAGTCGGACGCCCGACCCGCGCCAACCGGGATATCCACCGTGCCGTGGTCGCGCGCCGCGACGCTTCCGACATCCACGGATACGGACGGCCCCACACCACCGTGCCGACCCGCCGCCGACCAGGACATCGCCTACATCCTGTACACCTCGGGCTCCACGGGTCGCCCCAAGGGTGTGCTCATACCTCATGAGGCCATGCGCCGCTATGCCGACGCGCTCCTGGATCGCTTGCAGGCGACAACGCCCATGTCGTTTGCCATCGTCACGTCCTTTGCGGCCGATCTCGGCTATACCTCCGTTCTCGGCGCCTTATGGACGGGCGGCCTGCTGCATGCGATCGATGCCGAGTCCGCCCGCGATCCCTCGGCCCTGCAACGATGGCTGACGGAAACTCCGGTGGACACCCTGAAGATTGTCCCGTCACACTTGGCCGCGCTGCTGGACGCGCCGGACGCCGCCGCCCTGCTGCCGCGCCGCGCACTGATCCTGGGTGGCGATGCACTGACATGGGGGCTGGTGGATCGCATCCGCGCGCTGGGCGCGGGCTGCCGCATCTACAACCACTACGGCCCGACCGAAACCACCATAGGCGCGTGCTTGACCGAGGCAAGCGACGCCTTGCGCACGCAGGACGGAGCGGTGGTGCCGGTGGGCCCGGCCCTGGCTAGCCATGACGTATGCATCCTGGGCGACGATGGCGACGTATTGGAAGACGGCCGCGAAGGCGAAATCGTCATCGGCGGCCCGGCGGTAGCCGTCGGCTATACCCAGGTCGACCAGAACGCCGGGGCTTTCGAGCTCGGCCAAGATGGAAAGCGCCGCTACCGCACGGGCGACCTGGGCTATCGCCGTCCCGACGGGGCCATCGTGTTCGTAGGCCGCAAAGGCGATATGGTGAAAATCCGCGGCCATCGCATCGAGCCCGCCGGTTTGGTGGAGTTGATCCGGGCCTGCCCCGGCGTGCGCGATGCCGCCGTGCTGGTCGACCAGGCGGCGGGGCGCGAGCCCAGCCTGCTTGCCGCCATTGCGGGCGACGCCGACAAGGACCATGTCCTTGCCTGGATGGCGCAACGCGTGCCCAAGGCCATGGTGCCTGCGCGCGTCCTGATGCTGCCCGCCCTGCCGCTGACCGTGAACGGCAAGGTGGACCGGCAGGCCTTGCTGCGCGCCGCCTCGATGCCGGCTTCCGCCTCGCCAGCCGACGATGGCAAGAACCCGCAACCAACAAGTGGCGATACGACGGCGGACATACTGCGCGGCCTCTGGCGCGATGTCCTGCAGCGCCCGGACATCGCACTGGACGACGACTTCTTCGCCCTGGGCGGCGACTCCATCATGGCAATACAAATCGTCGGCCGCGCCAGGGCGGCCGGTCTGGCCCTGACGCCCGCCCAGGTATTCCAGGCCCCCACCGTGCGCGCCCTCGCGCAGCTTGCCGTGCCCTTGCGCACGGACACTGCCGGGCTTACGCCGCTGGCTCATCCGGTGCCCGTCACGCCGATACAGCAATGGTTTCTTGAAACGCCGATGGCGAACCGGAACCGCTGGTGCCTGAGCGCCGTATTCCGAACCTCGCAGGACGTCGACGCCGCGGTATTGCAAGAAATCATGCGGGCCATGGTCGAGCGTCACGACGCCTTGCGCACGCAATGGAAGGCCATCGAACAAGAGCGAACCCAGCAAGCGGGCCCCGCCTACACGCCGACCGTCGTCGTCATCGACGCCGCCGATGCAGGACAAGCCCGGCTAGAGGTCATGGAGAACCAGTTGGCGGACCAACTGATGGACGGCCTGGACCTGGCGTCGGGCCGCAACATCGTGGCCGGGGCGATCCGGGTAGGCCCATCGGACACCCGCATCGTCATCGTCGTCCATCACGGCATCAGCGACATGGTGTCCTGGGGCATACTGGCCAGCGACCTGGAAACAGGCCTGTCCAAAGGGCACCGTGCCATCGCGGCGGCATCCACCTCGTGGTCATGGTGGGCGCAGTCGCTGGCGCGGCAGCGCGCCGCTCTGGCCGGCACACTGCCCTATTGGCGCAAGGTCGCCGCACAGGCCAAGGCCGCGACGGCCCCGCCCATGGACCATGAACAGGCCGGCAACCGTGAAGGCGATGTGCGCGAAGCGCGCCTGCAAATCGACGCCGGCACGGCATCCCGCTACTTCGCGGACATGGCATCGGTCTTCGGCCTGCGCGCCCACGAAGCCGTCCTGGCCTGCCTGGGCTGGTGCCTGGTCGATTGGGCGGGCGGAGCGCTGGCCATCGAGCTTGAAAGCCACGGCCGCCAGCACGCCGATCCCTCCATAGACCTATCGCGCACAGTAGGGTGGTTCACCACCCGTTATCCCCTGGTGCTTCCTGCCCCGGCGGCCCAAGACGAAAACGGCTGGCTGATCGCCGCCAAAGAGGCTTTGCGCGGGATACCCGACGACGGCATGGGCTACGGCCTGTTGCGCTATGGCGGCGATCCGGATTTACACGCCGAGCCCCCGGTGTCGTTCAACTTCGTCGGCGAACTCAAGCAGTTCGCGGCCGGACAGCTTGCGCTGCTGCGCCTGGGCGCGGGCCGGGAGCGCGATCCGCAGGCCGGCCGCCGCCACGTCCTGGCCTTCGACAGCTGGCTGGAGGAAGGCAGCCTGATGGTTTCCTGCCGTTTCGGCTCGCACCACGAACCGGAAACCATCGCAGCGCTGCTTGCCCGCCTGGAGAATCGCATGATGGCCATGCTGCAAGCCTGCGCCGCCTCATCGTCGGCGGTCTACACGCCATCGGACTTCACGGCCATGGATTTCTCGCAAGACGAGCTGGACCGGCTGATGGACGAACTGGGCGATTCATAAGCGGCCACGACGCAGGCAGCCGTAGGGAAACGGCTAACGGCGCCCCCTACGC
>JBARWC010000028.1:0-3032 GCA_049646585.1 Burkholderiaceae bacterium
GCGCCCGTCCTGCACCGCGATCTCCAGGTCGCGGCCCAGCGCCAGGTGCTGCAAGCCGTCGTCGGCGATGACGATGTCGACCTCGGGATGGTCGCGCCGCAGCCGTTTCACAGCCAGGGCGCGGCTCGGATGCACGGCCACCGGCGCCTGGGTAATGCGGGCGATCAGGGCGGGCTCGTCGCCATAGCGCGCCGGGTCCAGTTCGCCCTGGCCGGACAGTGCCCGGTCGCCGACGTCGATGCCGTAGCCGCGGCTGATGACGCCGGGGTGCCAGCCGCGCGCCTGCAGGGCCTGCGTCAGGGCGATGGTGACCGGGGTCTTGCCGGTGCCTCCCACGTAAAGGTTGCCCACCACCACCACGGGCAGGGGGCAGTGATAGGCCTGATTGGGGTCTTGCTCGTAACGCCGGCGCTTGCGCGCGACGGCCAGCCGCACCGCCCAGGACAGCGGCAGCATCAAGGTGCTGAACAGGCCCTTCCCGAGCCAGGCGCGGTGCAGCGCGCGTTCCAGGATGGCGGGCGCTTTCAAGGTGGACTCTGAGTGGCGAAATTGACGCGATCCAGCCCCGCCAGGCGGGCCGCTTCCATCACGCGCACCACCGATTCGTGCGTGGACCGGGCGTCGGCGTTGATGACCAGCACCGCGTCCTTGCGGCCGCCCGCCGCCGCGCTCAAGGCCTGGGCGATGTCCTGGGCGGTATTGCCGGAAAGCAACTGGCCGTTCAGGGCATAGATGCCTTCCTGGCTGACCGCCACGTTCAGGGCGTTGGCGTCCGGCGCGTCGGCCTGCGCTTGGGGCAGGCTGAGCTGCATCTGGTTGTAGCGGGTGAACGAGGTCGTGGCGGCCAGGAAAATCAGAATCACCAGCAGCACATCGATCAGCGGGACCAGGTTGATTTCCGGCTCGTCGCCGGCTTGCCGGCCGCGGAAATTCATTGGGCGGCCCCGCGGTCTATCATGCGGTTGAGCGCGCCGGCCTCGCGTTCCATGCGGTGCAGGAAGTGATCCACCCTGGAGCGGAAGTAGCGGTGGAAGATCAGGGCGGGAATGGCGATGATGATGCCGAAGCCCGTGTTGTACAGGGCGATGGAAATGCCCCGCGCCAGTTGCGACGGGTCGCCGCCCGCGGGCGTATACGAGGCGAAGATTTCTATCATGCCGACCACGGTGCCGAACAGGCCCATCAGCGGTGCAACGACGGCGATGGTGGCCAGGGCGGGCAGGTAGCGATTCAGGCGGTGGGCCACGTCCTTGCCCACGTCTTCAACGGCCGCCTGGCGGTAGGCCGGGGATTCGTCGCGGTTCATCAGCACTTCGGCCAGTACCCGACCCAGCGGCGAACTGCCGGCCAGGCGGACGATGGCTTCGGGCTTGTCGTTCTTTTGCCGCATCAGCTCCAGCACCTGGCCGGGCAGGCGGGACGGAAAGACCAGCCCCCCGCGCAGCGACAGGAAGCGCTCTATGACCAGCGCCAGGCCGAGAACGGACGTGGCGATCAGCAGCCATATGGGCCAGCCGGCCGCATGTATCAGTTCGAGCAATGTCTTCTCCACGTGCAGGAAGGTTGTTTAGCCAAGCCTGCATTCTACAATCGCCGGGGCGGCGGCCGACACTATAATCGCTCGCCGGGAAACATTGGTCGGCGGGCTTTCGGGTCGTGGCGGCGCGCAATGACGGGCGCTGCGGCGCTGCTTGCGGCAAAGAATGGCCTGGGGCCGGTGATGCGGCTGGAAGTGCTTTGCAAACCCTGTCATACCATCAAAATTTTGGCCAGATCGGCATGTGGCATGGCTTTCGAGAGGGTATCCACAGAATCTGTGGATAATTCTGTGCAAAAGTTCTCCGACACGCGCTATTTGCAGGGTCTAGAGGTTCAGTGGCTAATTTGCGCTCATAACTGGTATATCTGATTAGTTGTTAAATATCAATGTCTTATGAGCGTGTTTTAAAGCGACCTTTTACCTGTGGCTGGAATTGGATTGATATTTCATCGATTTGACAGAATGATTTCTTCTGTGGAAAGAAATCGCTAAAGGGTGGCGGGCATGGATGAAAACGAGGTGTTTGGGGCGGGCGACGGCGTATGGACGGTCAGCCAGCTTAACCGCAGGGTGGGGGCGCTGCTGGAGGGCAGTTTTTCCCGCATTTGGGTGCGCGGCGAAATCTCCAACTTTACCCAGGCCGCATCGGGACATTGGTATTTTTCCGTGAAGGACGCGGGCGCCGCCGTGCGGGCCGTCATGTTTCGCGGGCGGGCGCAGGCGGTGGGTTTCGTGCCCAAGCCGGGCGAAAAATTCGAATTCCGGGTAAACGTAACCCTGTACGAACCTCGCGGCGACTACCAGTTGCAGGTGGAAAGCATGCGGCGTGCCGGGCTGGGCAATTTGCACGAGGCTTTTCTGGCTCTGAAGGAAAAGCTGGCCGCCGAGGGCCTGTTCGACCCGGGCCGCAAACGCGATATCGACCCCATGCCGACGGCGGTCGGCGTGGTGACCTCGCTGGCGGCTGCGGCCCTGCGCGACGTGTTGTCCGCGTTGGCGCGCCGCGCGCCGCACGTGTCCGTGGTGATTTACCCGGCGCCGGTGCAAGGGCTGGATGCCGCCGGCAAGCTGAACCAGGCCCTGGAGCAGGCCATCGCCCGGCGCGAGGTCGATACCCTGCTGCTGGTCCGGGGCGGCGGCAGCCTGGAGGACCTTTGGAGCTTCAACGACGAGGCGCTGGCGCGCACCATCGCCCACAGCCCCATTCCCGTCATCAGCGGGGTGGGGCATGAAACCGACTTCACCATCGCCGACTTCGTGGCTGATTTGCGCGCTCCCACGCCCACGGCGGCGGCGGAGCTGTGCTGCCGCAGCCGCGACAATTGCCTCAAGCAACTGGCGGGGCTGTGCGCGGCGCTGGCGGCCCAGCAGCGCCGCCAACTGGAACGCAGCGCCTTGCGCCTGGACCGCGCCGTGGCCTTGCTGGTCTCGCCGCAGCAGCGCCTGCGCCAGCAGGGCGAGCGCTTGCTGGCCCTGAAGAACAGGCTGGCCC
>JBARWC010000029.1:0-6895 GCA_049646585.1 Burkholderiaceae bacterium
TGACGATGGATGCCGCCCACCGCAGCGCAAGCGTGGCGGGCCGGCCCCTGGAGCTGGGCAGGCGCGAATTCCGCTTGCTGGAAATCCTACTGACGCGCATAGGCCATACCGTGCTGAAAGAGCGCCTGATGAACCAGATTTTCTCGCAGGACGAAGAGGCCTCGCTCAACGCCATCGAATTGCTGGTTTCCCGCCTGCGCAAGAAGCTTGTGCATTCCTCGGTGGACATCGTCACGGTCCGCGGTGTCGGCTACCAGGCTTGCCGCCATGATGAATAGCTCGTTCTCCATCCGCAACCGGGTATTTTTGGGCGCCACCGCCCTGCTGCTGGCGGCCTCGCTGGTGCTGGTCGTTTTTCTGCACGATTATGCCCGGCGCGCCGCCGACCGCGCCTTCGACCGCCTGCTGGCGGCTTCCGCCCTGTCCATCTCCGGCGCGGTACAGATCGAAGACAACCGGGTCGCCGTCGAACTGCCCTTCGCCTCGCTGGCCATGCTGTCCGGCAGCGAGCGCGTGTTCTACAGCGTGCGCAACGCCCAGGGCGCGCTGGTTACCGGCTACGGCGACCTGGACGCGGGGCTGCCGCTGGCACAGTCCGCCAACGCGACATTCAACGATGCAAGCTACCACGACGACGACATCCGCATCAGCACCGTCGGCCGGCTGGTCACCGTGAATCAGCAGGTCGGCTGGGTCACCATACGCGTGGCGGAGACACGCGGCGCCCGCCAGGAGCTGGCGGCCGAGATACTCAAGCGCAGCGCCCTGCCACTGCTCGTCATGGCCGCGGTGGCCCTGGCCCTGCTGTGGTTCGGCATCACGCGGGCCTTCGCGCCGCTGCGCCTGATCGAAACCGAACTGCGCCACCGCAGCCCCGACGCGCTGGAGCCCCTGCTCAGCCCTGTCCCGCGCGAAGTCAGGCGCCTGGTCGACGCCCTTAACGGTTTCATACAACGCTTGCGCATCATGCTGGACACCTTGAACAACCTGATCGCCGACGCTGCCCATCAGGTGCGCACTCCCCTGGCCTCCCTGCGCGCCCAGGCCGAAGTGGCGCTGGAGGAAACCGACGCGCAGCGGCTACGCGAACGGCTGGAACGCATCCATCTGAACGCCACGCGGGCCAGCCTGCTGGTCAACCAGCTGCTGATGGACGCCACCATCAGCCACCGCATCGAATCGCGCGGCAAGGCGTCGGTGGGCCTGGCGGAAATCGTCAATGAAACCCGGCAGCGCATCGGCCCCATGGATGCCGGGCGCCTGCGCATTTCCATCGCCCCCGGCGTGCGGCGCGCGCGCATCGACGGCGATCGCGTCGCCCTGCGCGAAATGCTGCGCAACGTGGTGGACAATGCCTTGCGCTACGCCACGGGAGACGTCGAGATCCTTGCCGAGGGCGCGCCGGGAAACCGGCTGTCATTGACCGTGGCCGACCGCGGCCCGGGCATTGCCGAAAACGAAAAAGCGCTGGTGCTGGAACGTTTCGGCCGCGGCAGCGGCACCGAATCCATGCCGGGGTCCGGCCTGGGACTGTCCATCGTCAAGGCGGCCGTCGAGGGACATGGCGGAACGCTGTCGCTGCGCAACCGGCCCGGCGGAGGCCTGTTGGTGTGCATCACCCTGGCCTTGAGCAACCCCGGTGGCCAGCCCAGCGCCACGCTGATGGGGCTGTGCGCGGCCGGCATGCTGGCGCTGGCCTGCCTGCTGGCGCCCTACCAGGCCGCGCATGCCCAGGATGCCGACGACTCGCACACCGTCGTCACGCGCTATCCCGCCCTCCAAAAAGAAAAGGCGACGCTGACCGTTGCGGGCCCCACCGACACGCCGGCCTTCAGCGCCCTGGCCGACGGTTTTCAGCAGAGCCATCCCGACATCGCGCTGGTCTACCTTGAGATCGGTAGCCGACAGGTCTACGACCAGGCCGCGGCCGGGAAGCTGACACAGGTGGACGTCCTGATCAGCTCGGCGGTCGACCTGCAAGTACGCCTGGCCAACGACGGCCACGCCCTGCGGCACGAGTCCAACTACACCCGCCAGTTGCCCTCCTGGGCCATCTGGCGCTCCGAGGTATTCGGGTTCACCTTCGAGCCCATCGTCATGGTCTACAACCCCCGACGCTTCACGCCGGCGACGGCTCCCCATTCGCGGCCGGCCTTGCTGCGCCTGCTGGACCAGGAAGGCGCCAGCCTGCACGGCCGCATCGGCACCTACGACATCACCGCCAGCAGCCTGGGGCATCTCTTAGCCAATCAGGACGAAATGATTTCGTCCAACTTCTGGGGGCTGACCAACGAGTTTGGGCAGGTGGGCGTGCAGCTGGAATCCAACACCCGCAGCATTCTGGACAAAGTCGAGAACGGCGAGCTGGACCTGGGCTATAACGTGCTGGGCTCCTACGCTCTAGCGCGGCAGGCCAAGGGGCATAAACTGGGCATAGTCATTCCCGACGACTATCTGCTGGTGCTGTCCCGCGCCGCGCTCATCATGCGCCATACCGCCCACCCCGAGCTCGCCGGCGTCTTCATCGACTGGCTGCTCTCACCCGCGGGCCAAAGCGTCGTGGACAAGCAGGCCGCGCTGGGCGCCATCATGACCAAGCACTCTGCAAAAGGCTATCCGGCCGACCCGTCGGCGCTATCGCCAAGCATGGTGCAGCCCATCGCGCTCAACCCGGCGCTGCTCGTCGGCCTGGACCAGCAGCGCTACAACCGCTTCCTGCAGAACTGGACCCGCCTGGTCACCGACACTCCGGAAAAACCCTCAGTGACAGGACGCTGACAGGGTATCTCCATAAGATGCTTGCAAGACTTGGCACCGCCAGCTCCCGTTTTTGCAACTCTCACGGAGGAGACCCAATATGTTGCGATTTACACATCTTGCGGCCGTATGCGCGGCCGCGTTCGCCACCGCCTTCGGCGCCTCGGCCTTGGCGCAATCGATACCGCAGAATTACCCCGCCGACTACCAGAAGATCGTCGACGCGGCCAAGAAGGAAGGCAAGGTCGTCATTTATTCGACTACCGACATCAAGGCGGCCAATCCGGTCATCCAGGACTTCGAAGCGCTGTACCCCGGCATCAAGGTCGAATACAACGACATGAACAGCACCGAGCTGTACAGCCGTTACATCAGCGAACAGGCCTCGGGCGGCAACAGCGGCGACGTGGTGTGGAGTTCGGCCATGGACGCCACGCTGAAGCTGGCCACCGATTTCGCGCTGACCTATAAATCCCCCGAAATCGCCAAGCTGCCCGCCTGGTCGGTCTGGAAGGAAGCCGCCTACGGCACCACCTACGAGCCGGCGGTGTTCATCTACAACAAGCGCCTGATCAAGCCCGAGGAAGTGCCCACCACGCACGCGGCGCTGGCCCAGCTGGTCAGCAGCCAGACGGACCGCTTCAAGAACAAGGTCACCACCTACGACGTCGAAAAGTCGGCGGTCGGCTTCATGCTGGCGGTGCAGGACAGCCGCAACGACCCCAAGTTCCAGGACTTCCTGCGCGGGGTCAGCAAGGCGGGGCTGGTGGTGCAGTCATCCACCGGAACCATGATGGAACGCGTTTCCTCGGGTGAAAACCTGATCGGCTACAACATCCTGGGCTCTTACGCCGAAACCCGTGCGCGCAAGGATCCGGGGCTGGGCGTGGCCTACCCCACCGACTACACCCTGGTGCTGTCCCGCGTCGCCTTCATCGGCAAGACCGCCAAGAACAAGAATGCCGCCAAGCTCTGGCTTGACTACCTGTTGTCTCAGCGGGGCCAGAACCTTCTGGCCAACAAGGCCGACCTGGCCTCGGTGCGTGACGACATCGACGGCGACAACGATGTCGACGGCATGACCAAGAAGCTGGGCAAGGCGCTCAAGCCCATCCCCGTCAACGAGTCCCTGCTCGACTACCTGGATCAGGCGAAACGCCTGGCCTTCATCAAGGAATGGCGCGCCGACACCGGCAAGTAAGTCCGACGCCCATCCCATAGCCCTGCTCGCCGCCGCGCCGATGGCTTCGTCCGGCGGCGAGCGCTGATCTTCGGAACGTATCGCATGCACGCCTTGCGCCAGAAATGGCAAGCCTTGCCGCGCGGAGTGGTCGTAGCCCTTACCGCGCTGGCAATCTACCTGCCGCTTTCATTCATCATCATCCAGAGCTTTTTGTCGGCGCCCTTCTTCATGCCGTCCAAAAACATCAGCCTGGATGCCTTCCGTTTTGTCTTCTCGGACCCCGATTTCTACAAGGCGCTGAAAAGCGGCTTCCTGCTGGCCTTCGGCTTGGTCGTCATCGCGGTGCCCTTGGGCGGAATCCTGGCCTTCCTGGTAACGCGCACCGACTTGCCCGGACGGCATTGGATACAGCCGCTTATCCTGGTACCCGTGTTCGTATCGCCCATGGTGCTGGGATTCGGCTACGTCGTGGCCGCCGGCCCGGTCGGCTTTTTCACGACCTGGGCGCAAGACCTGCTGGGCTTCACCCCCTGGAACATATATTCGCTGCCGGCCATCATCATCATCGCCGGCCTGACCCACGTGCCCTATGCCTATCTGTACATCTCCTCGGCCCTGCACAGCCTGGGATCGGATATCGAAGAAGCGGCACGCAGCACCGGAGCCTCGCCGCTGCAAGTCATGACGGCGGTCAGCCTTCCCATGGTGCGCCCGGCGCTGTCCTACGCATCGGTCCTGTTGTTCTTCCTGGGCCTGGAGGTCTTCGGCCTGATGCTGGTGCTGGGCGACCCCGAAGGGCATCTGGTCCTGTCCACCTATCTGTACAAGCTGACCAACAAGCTGGGCATTCCCTCTTACCACCTGATGGCGGCGGTGGCGGTGGTGCTGATCGCCATCACCATCCCCTTGGTCATGCTGCAGCGGCGCCTGCTGCGCAGCGCCAACCGCTATGCCACGGTAAAGGGCAAGGCCGCCAGGCCGCGCCCCCTGCCGCTGGGCAAATGGCGCAAGCTCGCCGGAGCGGTCGTGCTGTTGTGGCTGTTCATCGCCATCGTCGTGCCGCTGACGGGCGTGGTGCTGCGGGCCTTCGTGTCCAATTGGGGCTTTGGCGTGTCCTTGTTCGACGTCTTGTCCCTGCACGCCTTCCAGACCATATTCGAGCAACCCACCCTGATCCGCGCCATCGTCAACTCCGTGGCCATCGGCGTCATAGGCGGCGCGCTGGCCGTCGCCTGCTACACGGCTATAGCCTTGGCCGTGCATCGCAAGAACGACCACATCACGCGCTTCATGGACTACAGCGTGCTGATACCGCGCGCCGTTCCCGGCCTGCTGGCGGGCCTGGCCTTCTTGTGGATATTCCTGTTCGTGCCCATGTGGCTGGACAAATCCCTGGAGGAAGGCTGGCTGTCCGTACTGCCCATGGCGGGCTGGCTGCGCGAGTACGCCATCGAGCCCATGCGCGGCTTGCGGTCCACGATATTCAGCGTGTGGCTGGCCTACTCGGTGGTCTGGATGGCCTACGGCCTGCGGCTGATCTCCAGCACCTTGCTGCAAGTGGCGCCCGAACTCGAAGAAGCGGCTCGCAGCACCGGCGCCAGCCGGGCCAAGGTCACCCGCCACATCACCGTGCCGTTGGCACGCTACGGCTTGATAGGTTCGTGGCTGCTGATGTTCCTGATCTTCGAACGCGAGTATTCCACCGGCGTCTACCTGCTGTCGCCCGGCACCGAGACCATAGGATCGATGCTGGTCTCCTTGTGGGCCACAGGCGCCATAGATATCGTGGCGGCCCTGTCTTTCATCAATATCGTATTAGTCGTCGCGGGCCTGGGTATCGCCCTGCGCTTTGGAGTCAAGCTACATGATTGAGCTAACCGTACAAGACCTGCACCTGGATTACGGCACCAACCCCGTCCTGAAAGGTGTTTCCATGCAGTTGCAACGCGGCGAAGTGATTTCCTTGCTGGGCCCTTCCGGCAGCGGCAAGACCACCTTGCTGCGCGCCATAGCCGGCCTGGAGGCCGCCAAGAAAGGACGCATCGCCATGAACGACCGCGTCCTGTTCGACGGCAACTCGCGCACGGAAGTACCCGCCGAACAGCGCGAGCTGGGCATCGTGTTCCAGTCCTACGCGCTGTGGCCGCATAAAACCGTGGCGGAAAACCTGGCCTACCCGCTCAAGCTGCGCAAGGTCAAGGCGGCGGAACAAAAAACCCGCGTCCAGGACATTCTTAACCAGTTGGGCATGGGCACGCTGGGCGAGCGCTATCCGCACGAATTATCGGGCGGGCAGCAACAACGGGTAGCCATCGGCCGCGCGCTGGTCTACAACCCGCCCGTGTTGCTGCTGGACGAACCCTTGTCCAACCTGGACGCCAAGCTGCGCGAAGAGGCCCGCGCCTTCCTGCGCGAGCTCATCATACGCCTGGGCCTGTCCGCCATCATGGTGACGCACGACCAGAACGAAGCCATGGCGATCTCGGACCGCATCCTGCTCCTGAACAACGGCAAGATCGAGCAGCAAGGCACGCCCCAGGAAATGTACGGCTCGCCCAAGACCCTGTTCTGCGCCGAATTCATGGGCAGCAACAATATCCTGCATGGAACGGTCGACGAAATCAGCGACGGCATGGCCGTGGTGCGAGGCCCCGGTTGGTCCATACGCGGCAAGGCCAGCGACGGCTTGCAAGCCGGCAAGCTGGCCTGCGCCATCATACGCGTCGAACAGGTCAAACTCGGAACGGAAGCCACCACGAACAGCGTGCAACTGCCTTTGTCGACCAGCATGTATTTGGGTGAAAAATGGGAATACCTGTTTCGGGCCCACAATGCCGATGCGGCCGACAACTTCATGCTGCGAGCCTACGGACGGCAGGAACGCGCTCCCGAACCTTGCTACCTGGAGCTTCCGCCCGAACAGGTGTGGATTTTCCCGGCCTAAGTCTTAATTAG
>JBARWC010000030.1:0-39935 GCA_049646585.1 Burkholderiaceae bacterium
GCTTGGCCGAACTATTCGCCGTCCGCCCCGCCCACCAACCGGCGCCGCCCGCGCCCAACGCGATGCCTACCGCAAGCACCAGAAAGAATCCGACAGGGGAGAGTTTCATGAGAAATAGAAAAGGAAAGAAAATGGCGACACAATTGGTGACTTTAGCATTGCTACACTTTTAATTACATGCTTTTCTGCTGCAAGTCGGCGCGCGCCTGTTCCACCCCCAAATTGGCCAGTTGATCGGCCCTTTCGTTACCGGGGTCGCCGGCATGGCCGCGCACCCATTTCCAGGTCAAAACGTGCTGCTGGACCAGGGCGTCCAGTTCCTGCCACAAGTCGGCATTCTTGACCGGCTTCTTGTCGGCGGTCACCCAGCCGCGGCGCTTCCAGTTGGTCAACCATTCGTTCATGCCTTTCTGCACATACTGGGAATCGGTATGCACCACGACGTCGCAGCGGCGCTTCAGCGCCTTGAGCGCCTGGATGACCGCCATCAGTTCCATGCGATTGTTAGTGGTATGGGCTTCCCCCCCGCACAAGGTCTTTTCATGGCGGCCCTGGCGCAGCAGCGCCCCCCAGCCCCCCATTCCCGGATTGCCCTTGCAGGCCCCATCCGTCCAGATTTCCACTTGACTGCTATTTAGTGCCATGAATGTATTGATGTATTGCAATAAACGTTTGCTGAATGATCTTGATTTTGGATGCTGGCCGATGACCGCCCGCCGGCCCTACAACCCCGCGTCGGAATGGCGTCCCGTGACGACCGCCTGCCGCTGGACGCGCTTCCTGGCCTTTTTCCACCTGGGTCCCACCAGTGTGACGCCCGTTACGCGCTTGACGGCCGAGACCACATAAACGGCCCCGCACACCGGCCACCAGCGGTCGCCGGCCGCGTCCATGAAAGCCCAGCGATCCAGCCAGGTCTGGGTGGTGCACGGCGGAACATAGCAGCCGAAGCGCCCCCTGTCGAGCTCGAAGGACAGCAGCTTGAACCAGTCCTTCAGGCGCGACAGCGACACCTGCAGATGCGCCGGAACCGGCAGCAAGGGGTCCAGCCCCGGGATGCGGTCGCTGGCGCCCCAGAGACTCCAGGGATTGAAGCCTGAAATCACGATGCGGCCCTCGGGCATCAGCACCCGCTCGGCCTCGCGCAGTATCTGGTGCGGCCTGGCTGACGTTTCCAGCACATGTGGAAGCACCAGAAGATCGATGCTTTGCGCATCGAACGGCAGGCTTTCGGGGTCGGCCACGACCACCTCGCCGGCATGGTCGCCCGTGTCGAAAAGCACACGCGTCCTGCCTCGGTAGGGAATACGATTAGCGCGCAGCAGGTCCCAATGCGGCAGGCCGATTTGTATGGCATGATAGCCGAATACATTGCTGACCATCGCGTCCACCTGCTTTTGTTCCCAGGCTTGCACATACCGCCCCGGCGGCGTTTCAAGCCACTCGGCAAGCTCTAATATCAGAGGCTGTTCCAACGCTGTGATAACTCCCCGCTTTGCATGATGACTATGGCAAATACCCAGCTGATCCCACTGCCCGCCTTCACCGACAACTATATCTGGATGCTCAGCAAGGACGGCCGCGCCGTCGTGGTGGACCCTGGCGAATCGGCTCCCGTAGAACGGGCCCTGGAACAGCACGGGCTGACGCTGGATTCCATTTTACTGACCCATCACCACCACGATCACGTCGGCGGCGTGCTGGCATTACAACAGCGAACAGGGGCCGCCGTCTATGGCCCCGCGTCCGAAACCCTGCCGGCCTGCGATCACCGGCTGCGCGAGGGGGATACGGTACAATTGCCCGCCGTCGACCTGCAACTTACCGTACTCGATATTCCGGGCCATACCGCCGGGCACATCGCCTACTATGGCCAGCTCGATACGGGAATACCCTTGGTTTTCTGCGGCGACACCCTGTTTGCCGGGGGTTGTGGGCGCCTGTTCGAGGGTACGGCCGCCCAAATGGTCGATTCTCTGGGTAAACTAAGCGTTTTACCGCCCGATACCTTGGTATGTTGCGCCCACGAATACACCCTGGCCAACCTGCGTTGGGCGCTGCACGTCGAACCCGACAACGCCGTATTGCAACAACGATGGGAAACCGCCACGCAGCTTCGATCGCTTGGACAGCCCACCTTGCCGTCCACGATACGGGTCGAACTGGACAGCAACCCTTTCCTGCGCGCGTCGCAGACTACGGTGGCGAAAGCGGCCAGCGCTTACGCGGGAAGCCAATTGAAATCGAAGGTGGATGTATTTTCCGGTTTACGCGAATGGAAGAACAACTTCAAATGAATTGCCAATGAACTGCGTACGATTATTCATTCTGCTTCTCGTAGCAGTCCTGGCCGGTTGCGCCACCCAGAATACGCAAAACCCTTATGCCACCGCCAAGAAAACCTACTCGGCGGCCGAAACCTCGCGCACGATAGACCTGACTCATCCACCGCGCGACATGTGGGACAGGATACGGCGCGGTTTCGCCATCCCCAACCTGCAAAGCGACCTGACCGAGCGCTGGACCAACTACTACGCCTCGAACCCACAGTCAGTGCTGCTCATGAGCCAGCGCGCCGGCAAATACCTGTATTACATCGTCGACGAGCTCGATCGCCGCGGCATGCCCACCGAACTGGCCCTGCTGCCTTTCGTCGAAAGCGCCTACAACCCCACAGCCTACTCTCGGTCGCACGCATCCGGGCTATGGCAGTTCATTCCCAGCACGGGCAAGCAATACAACCTGGAACAAGACTGGTGGCGCGACCAGCGGCGCGACCCCATCGCCTCGACCAATGCGGCGCTGGATTATCTGTCCTACCTGTACGACTTCCAGGGCGACTGGTATCTGGCGCTGGCCTCGTACAACTGGGGCGAGGGGTCGGTCAAGCGGGCCATGGAAAAGAATGCCAACGCCGGCCAGCCCGCCGACTACATCTCGCTGAACATGCCCGACGAGACGCGCAACTACGTGCCCAAGCTGCAGGCCATCAAGAACATCATCGCTAATCCCAAAAAATTCGGCATCACGCTGCCCGACGTCAGCAACACACCCTACTTCACCACTGTGCAGAAACGCGATATCGACATCGATGTCGAAGTGGCCGCCAAGCTGGCGGAAATGTCGGTCGAAGAATTCAAGCTGCTCAACGCCTCCTTCAACCGGCCCATCATTCTTGCCGAGCACAAGCCTACCTTGCTGCTGCCCACCAATCGCGTCGACATCTTCAACGCCAATCTGGAGGCCTATCAAGGCCGGCTCAGTTCCTGGGATACCTACCGCAGCAAGAATGGCGAGTCCTATGCGGCCATCGCCAAGCTGCACGGCATCAGCCTGGGCCAGTTGCGGGCCGTCAACGGCCTAAGCAGCAAACAAAGCCGCGCCGTGGCGCAGACCCTGCTGGTTCCCGCCAAGGGCTCACGCGGCGCCATCATGCTGGCCTCGCTGGAAGTGCCCAAGGAAGACACAACGCCCACCCGGCGCGGCGCGGCCAATGGCAAAAAAGACATCGTGGTCTTGAAGCGCAAGGCCAACGTCCGAACGCACACCGTCAAAGGCGGAGAGACTCTGTATTCCCTGGCCAAACGCTACAACACCTCGGTCAGCGAGTTGCGCCATCTCAACAATCTAAAGACCGACAAACTGGCCACAGGCAAGCGTTTGCGCGTGCCCGGAACGGGCATACGCGGCTAGCTGTCACATATCAATAACAAAGGAACATCTCATGGGTTTTCTGAACGGTAAGCGCATCCTGGTCACGGGCGTGCTGTCGAATCGCTCCATCGCCTACGGCATCGCGCGCGCCTGTAAGCAACAGGGCGCGGAATTGGCATTCACCTACGTCGGCGAGCGCTTCAAGCAACGCGTTACGGAATTCGCCAACGAGCTGGGCAGCAGCATCGTGATTTCCTGCGACGTCTCCGAAGACGAGCAAATCGAAAACGCCTTCAAGGAACTGCAAGGCCACTGGGACGGCCTGGACGGCCTGGTGCACTCCATAGGCTTCGCCCCCCGCGAAGCAATCTCGGGCGACTTCCTGGAAGGCATGACGCGCGAGGGCTTCCGCGTGGCCCACGACATTTCGGCCTACAGCTTCCCCGCCATGACCAAGGCCGCCCTGCCCCTGCTCAAGGGCCGCAACAGCTCGGTGCTGACGCTGACCTATCTGGGCGCGGAAAAGGCCATCCCCAACTACAACACCATGGGCCTGGCCAAAGCCTCTCTGGAAGCCAGCGTGCGCTATATGGCGGCCTCGCTGGGCCCGCTGGGCATACGCGCCAACGGCATCTCCGCCGGCCCCATCAAGACCCTGGCGGCCAGCGGCATCAAGGATTTCTCCACCATACTCAAGTATGTGGAAACCCATGCGCCCTTGCGCCGCAACATCACCATCGACGACGTCGGCAACGTCGCCGCCTTCCTGATGTCGGATCTGGCAGCGGGTGTCACCGGCGAGATCACGCACGTGGACGGCGGTTTCTCCACCGTCGTTCCAGGCATGGAATAACTTCTTTCGCGCATTGTGCGTTGGGGCGGCCGCGAGCCGCCCTTGTTGTTTTTAGCCTTGCTGTTTTTACCGCTGCCGCCTTTACCTCGCCATCATCAAACCGCCGCACGACAAGCGGGCGGTCCGGCTAAGGAAAGCGCACGGGCGGGTCGCCGTCCCGCCACGGCGGGTATTTGGCCATCACGGCCTGGAACAAACCGCTATCCTGCCAATCCGACAGCCACTCCCGCAGGCGCGGCCAGGGCTGCGCCCGGAACCAGTCCATGTCCACGTGCGCAAACTGGCGAATGAAGGGCGCGATAGCCATGTCGGCCAGCGCCGGCCGGCTCCCGAACAGAAAAGGCCCCTCGCCCAGGCGGGCGTCCAGCGCGGCCAGCCAGTCGCGTGATGCATCGCGAAAGCGCTCGCCGCTGTCCTCCTGATAGCGCTGCGGATATTTGTAGCGGTCCAGCCGCTGCTTGAACGGGCCGTCGCATTCGGCAATCAGCGCCAGCATGCGCGGTATATCGCCCCGCTCGGGCGCCAGCCAGTTATCCGGATCGCTGCGCCGCAAGGCCCACAGCATGATGTCCAGGCTCTGGTCGATGACAACGCCATCAGTATCGATCAGCACGGGAACGGTGGCCTTGGGCGAAGCCTCGAGCAAGGCCTGCGGTTTGTCCCTAAGCACGACCTCGCGCAGTTGGCAGGCCCCGCCGCTGGCGACAATAGCCAGGCGCGCCCGCATCGCATAGGGGCAGCGGCGAAAAGAATACAAAATGGGAAGTGTGGCGTCTTGCGTGGTGCTCATACCCAAGGTTATACCCCAGGCGGACGCTTGCGGCGGCGGCTGGCGGACGCACGGATGACGCCCATCACGCCGCCGACGCGCTATTTCATGCGCACCCCGATATGGCGCTGCTGACGCTGGCGGGCCAATTCGACCTGCTTCTGGCGTTCCCTGAAGCGCTGCAATTGCTCGTCGCTGTGCGTGCCGTGGCAATGCGGGCAGCTGACGCCCTCTTCGTAGAGCTCCGATGCCTTGTCCTGCGCATCCAACGGCAGTCGGCAGGCGCGGCACAGTTCGTAATGGCCAGGCTCCAGGCCGTGTTGCACCGAAACCCGCTCGTCGAAGACGAAGCATTCGCCCTTCCAGCGGCTTTCTTCCTTGGGCACGGTTTCCAGGTATTTGAGTATGCCGCCTTCCAGGTGATAAACCTGGTCGAAGCCCTGCGAACGCAAATACGCCGTGGATTTCTCGCAGCGTATGCCGCCGGTGCAGAACATGGCCACCTTGCCGCCATGGGCCAGCACCCCGCCGTCGCGCGACTGGTCCGCCACCCACTGCGGGAACTCGGAAAAGCTGGTTGTGTGCGGATTGAGCGCGCGGTCGAAGGAGCCGATGGAGACCTCGTAATCGTTGCGCACATCCACCACCACCACGTCCGGATCGTCGATCAGGGCGTTCCAATCGGCCGGCTTCACATAGGTGCCCGCCATGGTGCGCGCATGCACATTGGGGACGCCCATGGTCACGATCTCGCGCTTGAGCTTGACCTTCATGCGGTAGAACGGCATGGCCTCGGCCCAGGACTCTTTGTGTTCCAGCCCCGCCAGGCGCGGGTCGGCGCGCAAGTAAGCCAGAACCGCGCCTATGCCTTCCGGGCTGCCGGCAATGGTGCCGTTAATGCCTTCCTCGGCCAGCAGCAAGGTGCCCTTGACGTGATGCGCCTCGCAGAACTCGAACAAGGGCTGCTGCAAGCGCTGATAGTCGGAAAGCTCAACGAACTTATACAGGGCCGCGATAAGGAAATTAGCCATAAGCCTGAAAAAATCAAAAAAATCGGCCGACGCCGGCCAGCCACAGGTGCTATTTTACCGTCATCGCCCCTTGCGGTTTCCAGTATCATGGATGCGTGACAACGTATCTGGAGGAATGCTCATGACCTGGAAACTGATGCCCGGCGCCGTGGCGGCGCTTGCCCTATTGGCGGGCTGCGCGGCAACCCCCTCCTCCGGCCCCTCCGCCGGATCGGGTTCCGACACCTCGTCCCACATGCCGCAGGCATGCAATGCCGACAAGGCGGAATCCGCCGTTGGCAAAAAGGTAAGCCCGGCGCTGGTGGAAGACTATCGTAAGCAGTCGGGTTCTGAAACGGCCAGGGCGCTGCGCCCCAACGACGTTATGACCCTGGAATACAACCCCCAACGGCTTAATCTGCGTACCGACGAACAAGACATCGTCACCAGCGTCAACTGCGGTTGACGCTGGAAATGGATTCCCTTACCCAGGCGGTGCTTGGCGCCGGCATCCAGGGAGCGATGCTGGGCCGCTACCAGGGGCGTAAAGCGCTGGTAGCGGGCGCCCTGCTGGCCACCCTACCCGACCTCGACGTATTCATCGACTACGGCGACCCCGTATCCGGCATGATCAGCCATCGCGGGTTTTCACATTCTTTGTTTGTTCTGACCGCGCTGGCGCTAGCCCTGACGGCCTTATTGCGGCGCTGGCGACCCTCGCCCGACTATAGCGCCGGGCGGCTGTTCCTGACGCTTTGGCTGGTGCTGGTCACGCACCCGCTGCTGGACGCCTTCACCAGCTACGGCACACAGCTGTGGTGGCCCTTGCGGCCCACTCCCACCAGTTGGTCCAGCATTTTCATCATCGATCCCTTCTTTACCCTGCCGCTGACTCTTGCAGTGGCGGCGGCCGCCATCGTCGGCTTGGGTGCCAAGGCGCGTGGCGCGCTACGCTGGACTTTATATTGGTGCGCCGCCTATCTGACCCTGTCGGTGTGCGCCAAACTTTTCGTCGAAGCCCAGGCCAGGCAAGACATGGAGCGCGACGGTGTTGCCGTCAAGGCTGTGTTCTCGACCCCCGAACCATTCAACATCGCCTTATGGCGCGTCGTGACGAAAGCCGATGATGACAGCTATATCGAATCCGTGCGCAGCGTATTTGACAGAGGCCCCACCGAAAGCCTGCGCCGCCCGCTGAACACCGCCCTGGCCGATGCCTTGCCGGGTTTCGCCCCCTTGACGGGCCTGCGATGGTTTACCGACAACTGGCTGCGTTACGACGATATCGACGGCCGGCTGGTGGTCACCGACCTGCGCATGGGCCTGGGCGGCGGCTATTATTCCTTCCGATTCGAAGTCGCGCGTCGCACCGGTCCGCAAGGCGGTTGGACTCCCATCAGTCCTGTCTATTGGCCCAATCAGCGAGGGACCGAGCACCTGCCCGCCATCCTGAAACGCGCCTGGCGGCAGACCCCGCCTTTGCCGCTGGCTCAATGGGAAGAAAGCATGACGCAGCCGCCGCCGGCGGCGCTGCAAGGGTCGTGAAACTGCCGGCAATCCAACAAGCGGATGGTAAGCTCACCGGCGCCCGTTCAGGCTTGCGATGCAATAGCGCTCGGGCGCATCCATGTCCTGCTCGACAAGAAGTTCGTCGCCGCACTGGTTGCGGGTAGACCAGATGAACAGCCGGCGATCGGCGGAGACCGCCTGAGGCTGGTCGCCTGCCGAGGTTCCCGCTATGCGCCGCTCGGCCCGCGTCGCCATGTGGAAAACGGTGATTCCCGTATCGGCGGAATAAATCAGCTGCGACCGCTGCGCATCGAAGAGATACCGCCATAGCAGCCACGACCCCCACGCCACGGTGTAAGTGGCGGCCTCGGAAGCGCGCTTGCGCATCCTGAGCTCGATCGTGCCGTGGCCCAGGTCATGGGACCAGACCAGGAAATCGCGGTTGCTTTTCATATTGTCCAGTGCGTCCTGATCGCTTTCAGGCAGCTCGCCGGGCTCGATCGTGCTCATTTGAGACGCGGCATCAAGCCGATCGACAATGTCGCGCGGCGGCTCGTCCAGGCGGCGGCTGGCGTCGGGCGTTGCCGCGTAGACCACGGTTTTCATCTGTTCTCCGGCATTGCTCGCACTCCAGACGGCAAGGCGGACATACAGCGTATCACCCTTCCATGCCCAGGCGTTGAGCGCCGCGGGCGAATTGTCGGGATGCGTGGCCTGTTGATCGGGCGTGGGGGTGGCCGCCAGCCATTTCCCGTCGGCGACCCGGTACAGCCAAACCTGGTCGGGAAGATCGAGCTCCAGGCTGGGCAGAAAGGCGGCCAGCACGGAGCCGTCCGGCGAAGCCTCCATACTGGCGATGCGCGGCTGTGATTTTTCGAGCAGCTCGGGGCGTTCCTTGGCGATGGCCGTCAGATCGAGCTGTGCGGTATTCTCCGGAGCCAGGGGCTTGGCGACGCGATCCTGCAAGACTTGGCGGCGGCCGAGGTAGAGCACGTTCAGGCAGTCATAAGCCTGCTTGGCCAGCTCGCCGGAGGGAGCGGCCAGTTCCTTGAACGAGCGATCGGCGATGCAGCGCCGATCGCGCTCGCGCAGCCAGTCACGCTGGCCGCGCAGCAGTTCCTCGCGGGCCGCGCCTTGGGTCATGGCCCTGGCCGCCGCATAGCTGCTCGACATGGCCAGGTCTTGCCAGCGCAGTACCGCGTGTGCGCAGATGAAGCGGTCTACCGCGCGCTCGGCTTTGGCGCAATCGAAACTTGCCCGAATGCCTTGAGCCTGTACCGGCGCCGCCGTCGAAGCCGCAAGGGCAAGCAGGCCGGCAAGGCTTGCTTTAAGAATAGGCGAACAAATCATAAATGAGCAAAACCCTGTTTAGCCCGTAAGCCATTTGACAGGTAGCGTCACGGCCTTGAATGTCCAGCCGTTATCCAGCGCCAGCCCCATCAGCGGGTCGCGCATTTCCCGAATGTCGAACGTATAGCTGTAGCTGAGCTTGGCCACCGGCCGGCCGTTCTCGATCTGTATTCCGTATATGGTTTCGCGCCTGTACTCATAGAAGGTAATGGCGCCCCACTGCGCGCTGTATGACAGGCTCAAGCCGCCCATGCCGCCCGATGCGTTGAACTTGGATTGGAACTCACGCACCCGCATCGTGTTGTCGGACTGATCCAGCCGTACAGTGAAACGGCTCAGGTAGGCAACCTTGCTCAGACGCATCAGATCGAACCAGGTGGCGTCGGCATACTTCCAGTCCACGATCAGCTCGTCATCGCGCTTGCCCGGCTTGACCGTGAAGGGGAAGCCCTCCTCGTTCAAGGCCAATATCCTCTGCCGCAAATCACCGCTGGAAATCGCCTGTATTCCCGGTTCCGGCTCGAACGTCATGGCCCAGGTGGCCATGCGCACGAATATCAGTGCCAGGAAAAAGATGTAAACCAGCAGATACGGCAGCGGCGAAGGCATGCCGGGCGCTTCCAGATCGATGTACCGCCCGACGACCGCCTGCGCGATCATGTATGCAATCATCGGAAGCAAGACCAGGCCGATGAATACAAGAATGAAAACCAGTGGGCGGCGGTTGTCGGAAAGCAAAAAGAAAAACACCACCATGATCAGCACCGCGGCCGAGAGCAGGGCCCCAACTACTGTAGCCCCTTGGTGGTCGTGTATTTCGGTCTTGGTGAGACCTATGTAGAACAGCACCGCGGCCACCGCCGCGTAGATGATCATGAGCCCTATCGCCAGGCCGGTTCCTTTGCTTCCCATAGCTCCCCCTCGTCAATTGACGCCTGCCAGACACAGGTATTGACCTGCTTTACGCCCGGGCGCATCGCCGCACGGGTATGTGCCGACCCACGCCAGCATGTGCGGCGTGCCGGCCGCGCTCCAGGCCAGGGGCCGATCGAACCAATTGGTTCCCGCCACGCGACGCGTGAGCTGCGTTTGAAGGTCGTAGACAAGCAGCCCGTCCGCGGAGGGATAGACGACGTTCCAATTGTCAAAGCGCATTGTGCCCAGCTCCGGCCCGCCCCGCGCCAGTTCGGTGACGGCGCCGGCATCATCGAAATTCTTCACGAGCAGCGCATAGCGATCCTCGGGCAGGGCGCGCAGCCAGACGACACGTGTACCCCGGAAGGTGGATTGGGCGCCCGCCCTGCCGGGCACAGCGCGCCGGCCCAGCAACAGGGCGCTGTCTTCGATCATGTCTTCATCGCCCGAAAGCGCATGTGGGTCGTCGCCCATGAAGCTGCCGATACGCATGTCGAAGAACATCTTGATGCGTTCCGGCACCTGGACGATTTCGCTTGCGCCATTGGCCGAGGTGGCAATGAAGTAGCGCGGAGCCCAGGCGGGGTTGACATCGGGCTGCTCGGACTGGCCTTCCATGGTCGTGAAGGTGTAGAGCGTGTCGTCACTCCAGAAGAGCTCGGTGCCGCTGGAAAAGACCCGTTCACTGTTCGGATCGCCCGGCCCCAGGTCGGGCGTTGCCGGCACGGCCGGCAAGCCATCCCTAAGCAGCCAGACACGCCGGCCGCCGTCCGCCTGCTCGCATGAAACTTCCAGCGCCAATACCTTGCTCTGCGTGTTCAAGGTGTTGTCATTCCACGCCCCTTGTGATGGACTGCAACCCGCGCTGTCCAGCCTCATCTGCGCCAGGACTCCGGGCGAGACCCCGATCAGGTTGACGGGTACGAGGGGCGGCGCCACCTGGTCGCGCAATGTGAAAATCCGACCGGCATACAGTATGGCAAGGCAGTTGATCACTTCTCCATCGTTTTTCGTTTGCGCCAGACTGGCTCCTGCGATGCATTCATTGTCACGCTCGCGCAACCAGGCAAGCTGTTGCTTGCGCAGCCCTTCCCGGTCCTTGGACTGGCTGCGCGCCTTCGCATACAAGGCGGCCAACTGCGCATCCATGCGAGCGACGCCCGCATTGGCGCAGATCAAATGCTCCGCCACCGTGCGAGCAGCCTTGCAATCAAAGCCGGGGCGCGGGATTTCTTGCGCCGCCCGCACAGGCCCTAGCGCCCCAAGCAGAAGGACCGAAGCGACTCCGATGAAGCGCAACCATGAAATCACGAGACACCTCCTAACACAGCGCGCAATTGCCGCAGGCTTTTCCTCAGGGTCGCAGGTGATGGCGCATCACCCGCCTCGTTTCACATGCGCCCCGTTCAGACCCGCATATTACTGACGAATCCCGGTAATATGCACCTCCACCCGCATATTACTGACGAATCCCGGTAATATGCACCTCCACCCGCATATTACTGACGAATCCCGGTAATATGCACCTCCACCCGCCTATCCGGCTGCAAGCACGCGATCAGCTTGGCCGTGGCGACCAGACATCAATGACTCGCATCGCAATCAGGTGCCGCTATAAGCCGTCCAGCTCGACCGAAGTGCAGGTCGGATCACCTTTCTTCATGCTGATTTGTCGCGCCATCCGGGCCGATTGGCCGCAATAGCGAGGCGCAAACACGTCGAGATCCAGCGTGAATACATCGGCCTTGTGAGTAACGCGCAAGCGATCCGGATCGCTTGGCCCGTCCTGGACAGCGGTGTCGTCGGCGTTGAAGACTATCAGCACACCGTCTTTTTCCTGCACCCATTCGGCCCGGCCATCGTCGCGCTTGACATCGACCAAGCAGACATAAGCCGTGCCGTCGGGCGCGGGAGTTGTGCCTGCATACGATACGCCGGTGACCTCGCCGCGCATGTCGATGGGCAGGCTCAGCGATTGCGTGGATTGCCCCTTGCCCCACGAACAGGCCAGGGCCTCTTGGGCAAATGCGCCGGCATTCGCATCATGCCCAGCCAGCAGACGGCGTTTGCCATCAGCTTCGGTCTTGACGATGAAAGCGCCATCCAGCCAACTCAGCTCCATGCTGTCTTCATCGCCGGTTTGGTAGGCGTATTCGCTGATGACAAATTGCTTGCCGGTCCAGTTGGCGATAACCAGCACGCCGCCACGCTCCTCGGGAAGGTCGAGTGTCAGAATATGGCCGTCCCAGAACTTCAGGCCGTCCTGCAGTTCGTCGCTGATGACGGCAGCCAGGGTATCTTGGCTACCCCAATAAGTACCCAGGGTGTCGCCTTTCTTACCGCGATGAAAAAACTGAAAAACCGCCTGTGGCTCTTCACTATCCGCCCGCAGTTCGCATGCGTCCGACAAGCCGAATGCGCCCTGCGCCGACGAAAACCGCGGCGCAGGCAATGGGCAATCAGCGGCGTGCGCCTCATGGCCGGCGACACCCGTTGTCAACGTCAACGCCAACACCATCCAGACGGCTTGTCGCCAGCGCTGGAATCCAAGCAACGATGCACCACGCCTCATGGTCGTCAACGCCAAGCGGCATGCGGGCGAACAAGACGAACCGGGACGTCGGGCGGCGGTCATCGGGGCGGGCTGATTCATCATATGGGCTCCAGATCGGTCATTGCCAAAAGCCGCGGGCACGCTCAAGCGGCCTGCTATCGCCTTCACGTTGGCCCTCGGCCGCTGTCATGAACAGCTAAGACAGTACACATAAAAAAATATTTTTCTTCATGCATTTGAATGAAAACCGACTGCCATTGCATGATTTCGGCACGACGAAAGCCAGAAACGCGGTTCGAACTCATCAAGCATGATTCATTTTGGCAACGCGCTCTTGCGGCAAATGTCTGCAATACACATGCATTTTGATGCTTTATTCAAAACAATGCCTGGCGGAAGGCAGGCTCATTCAAATGAATGAAGTGAAGATTGTTCACTTTTGATACGATTGGACGAAATAGGGGTTTGGTCATTTATGGGAGCCAGGATGCTGCCGATAAAAATAATCAAGGAAGACGCTTCCTATACGCCGAGAAGGATCTTCCTCACTCGGCCCTCGTCCCGACATCGACGCTCCCTTACTTGCCTTGTCCAGCTATGCTGACACCGGATTCACTTTCCCGGTTGGCCAGCCTGTTGTATGCCGCCGCGTACGACCACAGCCAATGGGCACAAGCGTGCGAGCAGTTGCGAACAACGTTCAATAGCACGGCGACAACGCTGATGTTCAAGCAGGACGGCCAATTTCGCCGCATCCATGGCGATTGCGATCAGTATTACTCGGACCTGTACTGGAACGACCTGGCGCGCTACGACGTATTGCAGAAGGGGCCTGCCGACGAGCCGCAGCGCACGATCTACACGGACCAATGCGTTCTGGACAGGCCGGATTTCCTGAAATCCACCATGTATAACGAATGGTTCGCCCCTCAAGACCTGCACAGCGTGCTGTTGATGCGAGTCTTCGACGAACAAGGCGTCAACACCATTTTCACCGTCAACCGCGGTATCGGACAAGCCGAGTTCGACGCGCACGACCTGGTCACCGCGCACGCCCTGGAACCCATCTTCAAGCATGCCCTGGACATTCGCCGCCGCGTGGCTGAATTGCGGCTGGACGAGCATTCCTCCACGTTTGCAAAAATGGGCCTGGCCCATCTCGTCATCGATCCGCAACGGCACGTATTACATATGAATGCCGTCGCGGACCAACTCCTTTCCCAAGCCTGCACGCCGGTTTGCATCACCCAGCAGCGGTTCGGCATCAACGACTGGCGTTCCAACCAGCGGCTGGACGAACTGATCTCAAAAGCCTGCGCGAACCCGGCTCATGTGCAAGACCCTCTTGGCGAGATGCTGCTGCAAGACGAACATGGCCCAAGGCTGATGTTGTCGGTTTACCCTTTGTCCAATACCTTTGGCTACGGCATCGATACCGAATACGCGGCATCCATCGTCCTGCGCCCTGTCGGTAGCGACGCAGCGCCGCATCTTACCGCGCGCTTGCAAGCGCTCTTTGGCCTAGGCATCAAAGAAACCGAACTGGCCGTCATGTTGCTGCACGGCTGTTCGCTGCAAGAAGCCGCTGAACAACGCAGCGTCAAAATAACCACCGTCCGATCGCAGCTTGCCGGCCTGTTCCACAAAACAGGCACGACCCGGCAAGGCCAGTTGATCGCACTGCTTGCGCGGCTGGGATAGCAGGCTACGCCACCAGCTCACGCTTCAGTGGCTTCACATGCATATCGACATGTATGTCATCAAAGGGGCAGCGCAATGCCCCGACGTCATCCTTCTCCAACAATCCGAGGCTGACCAGAACCTGGGCATCCTCATGCACACGCTTCACGTCGCGCTCCAAGCGCCGGGCCAGCTCACGCACGCCGATGGTGCCCCTGCCCATCATTTCACGAACCATCAGCCAGCGCCGCTCCGACAACTGTCCGAAAAACGCAGCGGGTGACTCAAAGTTCAGGCTTTCGCCCTGATAGTTGCCGGTGGCCAAGCCATGCGAGGCACGCCTGCCAGCCGCATGAAGCGCAGCCTTCCAGTCCTGGCCCGTAGTAATAGTGAGTGTTCGTTCCATGATCAGTTCCTCCGTTTATCGACTTCGGAAATAAAATCTTCGATTAGCTGCTCCAGGGTGGTGAACTGATAGGGAAGTTCGTGCCCGTCCAGGTGCATGTGATCGCCCTTGCCTCGCTCGTTGTCAAAGCCGACGATGCGTCGGCCCTCAAAGGCGTAGACCAGCCGATACTTGAACCCATGTTCAGTAGGAGGAACCGATACTGGCACCTTCCAGACGGTCAATTGGACAATGCCGCCATGGGCATCAACCGTTTTGTGGTCAACGATGAGCTCGGCTTTCATGTTGTCAATTATGACAACATGAGGCATATGTTGTCAATATCGCCAACAAGATCATCCGAAAGTGTGGGATTTCCGCTGGCGTATTGATTAATGACGCAAAAAAACCCGCGAAAACCATGTTTTCACACGATTCTTAGCGGGTTGTGCGCGGCAGCGATTGCTACTGCCAGGTATTCTTGGCGGACAGAGGGGGATTCGAACCCCCGATACGCTATTCACGTATACACGCTTTCCAGGCGTGCGCCTTCAACCACTCGGCCACCTGTCCTTGTTGTTGCACCCTCGCCGCTGCATGGCATGTAATGCTCATGCAAAGCGAAGTCCGCTATTCTAACAGAATCAAGCGGTTTTGGCTGATGCTCTGCAAGTACCGGAAAACGCGGAAGCGGCTGGCGATGCCCTGATCTGGCATCCGGTGAAAACAGCGTGCCGCCGAACCCTGCCTAGCCTTTGGGCCGATCCTGCAGGGACACCATGCGCTCCACATAGCGGGCGATCATGTCGATTTCCAGGTTGACCAGGGCGCCCACCGCCAGGTTCTTCAAGGTGGTGACCTGTACGGTATGCGGTATCAGGTTGATGCGGATCTCGCAGCCGCCGACGCCGTCGTCCACCTGGTTGACGGTCAGGCTGACGCCGTTGACGGTGACCGACCCCTTGTAGGCCAGGAAGCGCGCCATGGCTTGCGGCACCCGGATGCGCAGGTCCCAGGACTCGCCCACGGGCTCGAAATGGCTGACCTCGCCCAGCCCGTCGACGTGGCCCGACACCAGGTGGCCGTCCAGCGTATCGCCCATGCGCATGGCATGTTCAAGATTCACATCGCCCTCGGCATCCAGGCCGGCCGTGCGGTTCAGGCTTTCCCGCGATACATCGATGCTGAAACTGTCGGTATCCAGCGCCACCACGGTCATGCACGCGCCCTGCACGGCGATGGAATCGCCCAGCTTGGTGGAATCGCGCAAAAAGCCGGGGGCCGTTATTTTCAGATGGACGCCGGCATCTTCCCGGCCTCCATTGAATGGTGAGACTTCAACGATCCTGCCGACAGCGGCGACGATACCCGTAAACATCCTTGTGATTCCTTTATGGCTGCAGTGTCCGCAGCAAATCGTTCCAACGGTCGGCATGCCTTGCGCGGATGCGCAGGTCGGGCGACACGTTCTTTGTATCCAGAAACTCGAAGCGCTGGGCCTGCGCCAGGCTTTGCAGCGCTTCCATGCGCACCATGCCCAGGCCTTCGCCCAGCAGCGCGGGCGCCATGTAAAGCAACAGCTCGTCCACGCATTGCGCCTGAAGCAGCGCGCCGCTGAGCTTCGCGCCGGCCTCGACATGCACTTCGTTGATCTCGTGCTCGCCCATCCAGCGTAGCATGGCCTGCAAGTCGACCCGTTTGCCGGCATAGGGCAGCTGCACCACCCGGGCATTCTTGTCGGCGAGCCTTGCGGCCTTCTCCAGATCGGAGGCGCAGGTGAATATCCAGACAGGCGTGCCGTCGAATATACGCGCATGCTCGCCGACCTCGAAGCGCGTATCGACGATGGCCTTGATGGGCGGGCGATCCGTCTCGACATGACGGACATTAAGTTGCGGGTCGTCGGCAATGACTGTGCCCGATCCGGTCAGCACGACGCAGCTGCGCGCGCGCCAGTGATGGCCGTCGGCCCGGGCGGCCGGCCCGGTTATCCATTGGGACTGCCCGTTGGGCAAGGCGATGCGCCCATCCAGCGAAGATGCCAGTTTCAGCCATAGCCAAGGCGTCTTGCGGGTCATGCGCGCAACAAAGCCCGGATTGACGGACAAGGCTTCCTGGGCGCATACGCCGGTGGCGACGGCGATGCCGGCGGCCTCGAGCTTGGCTATGCCCCGGCCGGCGACCAAAGGGTTGGGATCGCCCATGGCGATCACCACGCGCGCGGGCTTGGCCGCAATCAGAGCGTCCACGCAGGGCGGCGTACGGCCGAAGTGGCTGCAAGGCTCAAGCGTGACATAGACCGTGGAACCGGCGACATCGACGCCCTGCTCCGCCGCCCGGCGCAGGGCCAGGGCTTCGGCATGAGGGCCGCCCGCGGCTTGGGTGGCGCCCGAGGCCAGCACCCGGCCGTCGCGCACGATCAGGCAGGCCACCCTGGGGTTGGGTGCCGTAATGTACATGACGCTTTCCGCCAGCCGCAGGGCCTCGCGCATCCAGCGCTCGTCGTCAACAAGCTGGCCGTCGTTCACGTTTTTGGGGGCACCTGGATTTCGTCTATGGCCTTGACGAATTCGCCGATGTCTTCGAAGCTTTTGTAAACCGAAGCGAAGCGCACGTATGCGACCTGGTCGAGCTTCTTGAGCTCGTTCATGACCAGTTCGCCCACGTAGTCGGACTTGACCTCGCGCAAACCGCTTACCAGCAGATTTTCCTGGATGCGTGTCACCGCGGCGTCGACGTCTTCGGTGCTGACCGGCCGCTTGCGCAAGGCAAGGTTCAGGCTGGCCCGCAGCTTGCCCAGATCGAATTCGGCCCGCGTGCCATTGCGCTTGACCAAGGCCGGCATCACCAGCTCGACTCGCTCGTAAGTGGTGAAGCGGCGCTCGCATGCCGTGCAGCGGCGGCGCCGACGTATGGTGTCTCCCTCTTCCGAGACACGGGAGTCGATCACTTGTGTATCGAAGCTAGCGCAGAACGGGCATTTCATGGCTGGCTGGCCCCGGGCTAGCCGGGGCCCGTCTCCACCTTAGCGATACACCGGCAAACGCGCCGTCAGTTCGTTGACGCGCGCGCGCACGTCCGCAATGGCGGCCTCGTTGCGCGGGTTGTCGAGCACGTCGGCGATCAGGTGGCCGGTGAGCTCGGCTTCGGCTTCTTTGAAGCCGCGCGTGGTCATGGCCGGCGTGCCCAGGCGTATGCCGCTGGTGACGAAAGGCTTTTCGGGATCGTTGGGGATGGCGTTCTTGTTGACCGTGATGTGGGCCGCGCCCAGGACGGCTTCGGCCTCTTTGCCGGTGATGCCCTTGGCGCGCAGGTCAACCAGCATGACGTGGCTTTCAGTGCGGCCGGACACGATGCGCAAGCCGCGCTGCACCAGGGTGCGGGCCAGGACGTCGGCGTTCTTGACCACTTGAGCGGCGTAATCCTTGAATTCGGGGGACAACGCTTCCTTGAAGGCCACGGCCTTGGCGGCGATGACGTGCATCAGCGGGCCGCCCTGGATGCCGGGGAAAATCGCCGAATTGACGGCCTTTTCGAACTCGGATTTCATCATGATGACGCCGCCGCGCGGACCGCGCAGCGATTTATGCGTGGTCGAAGTAACGAAGTCGGCATGCGGCACGGGGTTGGGATAGGCGCCGCCGGCCACCAGGCCCGCGTAGTGGGCGATGTCGACCATGAAAAGCGCGCCGTTGTCGTGGGCGATGCGGGCCATGCGTTCGAAATCGATACGCAAGGAATAGGCCGATGCGCCGCCGACGATGAGCTTGGGCTTGTGTTCTTTGGTCAGCTTTTCGAGCTGAACGTAGTCGAGTTCTTCGTTGGCATCCAGGCCGTAGGAAACGAAGTCGTACAGCTTGCCCGAGGCATTCACCGGCGAACCGTGCGTCAGGTGGCCGCCTTCGGCCAGGCTCATGCCCAGGACCTTGTCACCGGGCTTGAGCACCGCCATGTACACACCCTGATTGGCCTGCGAACCCGAGTTGGGCTGGACGTTGGCCGCCTCGGCGCCGAAGATTTCCTTGAGCCGGTCGATGGCCAGCTGTTCGACGATGTCCACGTACTCGCAACCGCCGTAATAACGCTTGCCCGGATAGCCTTCGGCGTATTTGTTCGTCAACTGCGTGCCCTGGGCCTGCATGACGGCCGGGCTGGTGTAGTTTTCAGAGGCGATGAGTTCGATGTGCTGCTCTTGGCGAACATTTTCTTTCTGGACGGCGGCCCAGACGTCGGCATCGACTTGGTCGAGAGTGCGGGAACGGTCAAACATGAAATATCCTGTTGGGTGTGGCGGCTAGCGGAGGAATAAAGGACTTATTTTAGCCCGAATGCCCGTGAATCTGCCGCAAATCCCATGCAATGACCGGTCGAACAGCGGTTTTCAGGGCGCCCGGCCCCTTTGCCGGGCGTATCGCTCAAGCTGGCTTGAGTGCCCTTCATGCTAGCGAAAAATCAGGACCGGGATTTACCCGCCAATCGGGGATTGAGGGTGTAGAGGCCCGTAATGGACGCCTGCGCCAGCACATGGCCCTGTATGGCATTGATGACGTCGCTGCCGGTGAACCGGCCTTCGAAGGGAAGCTCGGCGATGTCCAGCGCGTACACCGTAAAGACATAGCGGTGCACGATGGAATCGTTCCAGGGCGGGCATGGGCCGTCGTAGCCGAAGTAATCGCCGTTCATGTCGCGATCGGCCGCGAACCAGGCTGTGAAATCGTTGACGCCTTGGCGCGTGCCGTCCAGCGCCAGGGGGCCGGCCTTGCCGCGCGGCGTGATGCCGTCCGAGTAGGCCGCCTCGGCGATGTGCGAGACCCCGGCCGGAATGTCGATGAGAGCCCAATGGTAGAAGTCGACGCGCGGCAGCGTGTCGGGAATTTCCCGGCCTTCCTGGTTGACATCGTCGGGCTTGCTGGGAACATCGGGGTCGTGGCAAATGATCACGAAGGACTGGGAGCCCTCGGGCGCATCGGACCAGGCCAGATGCGGGTTGGCATTGCCGGCCAGCGCAACGTGGTTCTGGCCGTCGACCTTGCCGAAGGCGTTGCGCTCGGGGATGTTGCCCTGATCGGTAAAAGATTCACTGGTCAGCTTCATGTCATGCTCCAAAAAAAGCCCCCACGCTGCGCCTTCGGCTTGCTGCCCCCCAAGAGGGCGCTTTTCGCCTTGGGGCGGCCCGGCGGCAAAAAAAAGCCCCCATGCTGCGCCTTCGGCTTGCTGCCCCCCAAGGGGGCGCTTTTTGCCTTGGGGCGGCCCGGCGGCAAAAAAGGCAGTCAGCCGGTTAATGTGACACGGGCAAACTTGCGCTTGCCCACCTGTACGACATAGGTGCCCGCGGGAAGTTGCAGGGCCTTGTCTTCGATGCGGTCGCCATCGACGCGCACGCCGCCCTGCTCCACATTGCGCTGCGCCTCGGCGCCCGAAGCGACCAGTCCGGCTTCGCGCAATACCTTCAGGATGCCCAGCGGGCCGGCGCCAAGCTGAACCTCGGGCATTTCGTCGGGGATCGCGCCGTCGCGAAAGCGTGCCTCGAAGCCGGCCAGCGCATCGGTGGCCGCCTTGGATGAATGAAAGCGGGTCACGATTTCCTGGGCCAGCGCCACTTTAGTATCGCGCGGATTCATGCCTTCTTTTACTTGTTTTTGTAACTGGGCGATATCATCCATCGAGCGGAAGGACAGCAGCTCGAAATACTTCCACATCAGGGTATCGGAAATGGACATCAGCTTGCCGAACATGGAATCGGGCGCTTCGGTGATGCCGATGTAGTTGCCCTTGGACTTGGACATCTTGTCGACCCCGTCGGTGCCTTCCAGCAGCGGCATGGTCAGGATGCATTGCGGTTCCTGCCCGTATTCCTTTTGCAGCTCGCGCCCCACCAGCAGATTGAACTTCTGGTCGGTGCCGCCCAATTCAAGATCGGCTTTCAGGGCCACGGAATCGTAGCCCTGCATCAGCGGATACAGGAATTCGTGCACGGAAATGGGGATGCCGCCCTTGAAGCGCCGGGTGAAGTCCTCGCGCTCCATCATGCGCGCCACGGTGTAGCGCGAGGCGAGCTTGATCAGGCCGCGCGCGCCCAGGGGATCGCACCATTCGGAGTTGTAGCGAATTTCGGTCTTGGATGGATCCAGGACCAGGCTGGCCTGCGCGTAGTAGGTCTTGGCGTTTTCGTGGATCTGCTCGGCGGTCAACGGCGGCCGGGTCGCGTTGCGCCCGCTGGGGTCACCTATCATGGAGGTGAAGTCGCCGATCAGGAAAATGACGGTATGGCCCAAATCCTGCAGCTGGCGCATCTTGTTCAGGACCACCGTGTGGCCCAGGTGAATGTCGGGCGCCGTGGGATCCAGGCCCAGCTTGATCCGCAGGGGCGTGCCGCTGGCATGGCTGCGCGCCAGCTTACGGGCGAATTCGGACTCCACCAGAAGCTCGTCGCAGCCTCGTTTGGTGATGCGCAGGTATTCTTCGACTTCGGGGCTGATCGGGGCTTCGATCGGGGCTTCGTTGGACGGCATATAAAATGGCTTTATCAGAAAAAATACAAAAAAATGCTCGAAAAATCGCGCCTGATACGCTAGCATAACGTGCGAGCGCGCTCCGGGTACTGCACTGGGTGCTTACAGTATCGATGCATGACGTCATCTTATCAGAGCGCTTGGTCCCAAAAAAAGGGGGCCCGTTCACCGGTCTTTGCGCTATCAGTATCTCAAGCCGCGGCCATATCTCTTCCAATCGCAGCGCATTACTAGGTCTTTGCTTTATGTTCCAGAAAGGGAAAACCGGCACTCCCTCCTATCGTGACATCCTTCGGGCACACCGAAAACATCATTTTCTGCGCAATGGCATGGCCTTGCTGGCATTGGGCCTGTTTGCCGGCGCCGCCGCGCTGGCCGTGGTGAAGCCGCCCGAAGCTCCGCCCGTCTATGAAGCCAGCCAAAGCCTGGCGCTGCCCACCCCCTTTCCCCAGCCCTTGGGGGATTTTTCCTCTCCCTTCATCAGCGAAACGCACATCCGTCGTGGCGATACCCTAGCGGCCCTCTTGCAACGCCTGCGCGTTCAGGAAGCCGGCCTGCAGCCATTTCTCGTCCAAAGCAAAGACGCCCGCTCCATCTACAAGCTGTATCCCGGTCGCAGCGTGCAGGCCGCGCTCGACAAGGACGGCAATCTGGTCTGGCTGCGTTACAACCACACGCCCGGCGCCACCGAAAAAGGCAAGTACGTATCGCGCTGGCTGGAAGTTACCCCTAACGGCAAGGGCGGCTTCACCGCCACCGAGCATAGCCAGTTGGCCAAGCAACAGGTGCGCATCGCCGAAAGCGAAGTCACCAGCTCCCTGTTTGCCGCCACCGACGATGCCGACATCCCAGACGCCGTCACCATGCAGATCGCGGACATTCTCGGCAGCAAGATCGACTTCATACGCGATCTGCGCAAGGGAGACCGCTTTCGCATCGTCTATGAATCCTACTCCCACAACGGGCAGGAAATCGGCGCCGGCCGCGTCCTGGCCCTGGAGTTCATCAACAACAAGAAGGCCTACGAAGCTGTGTGGTTCGCACCGGACGGCGGCTCGGGCAGCTATTACGATTTCAGCGGCAAAAGCCTGAAGGGCGCGTTCCTGCGCACCGCGCTCAAGTTCTCGCGCATCAGTTCCACCTTCGGCCTGCGCAAGCACCCTGTGCATGGCGACTGGCGCGGGCATCACGGCGTCGATTACGCGGCGCCCTCCGGTACGCCCATCCATGCCACGGCCGACGGCGTCGTCGAATTCAAGGGCCAGCAAAACGGCTACGGCAATGTCGTCATTCTGAAGCACCATGGCGGCTACAGCACGCTATACGCGCACCAAAGCCGCTTCGCCGCCAATCTGAAGAAAGGCGATTCCGTCAGCCAGGGCGATCTCATCGGCTATGTCGGTGCCACCGGCTGGGCCACCGGGCCGCATCTGCATTACGAGTTCCGCGTCAACAAGAAGCCCATCGATCCGCTCTCCGTAGACCTGCCCGTGGCCCGCAACCTGGACAAGTCGGACCGCAAGGCCTTCGATAAGATCGTGGCGCAGTACCAGGAACACATCGACTTCCTGGCCACGCTGCAGAACGAAGGCATGCAAGTGGCGCAGCGCTGACAAGCGCCGCGCGCCTTCCCATGACAGCGCCCCTCTTCATCGGCCTTATGTCGGGCACCAGCACCGACGGCGTCGACGGCGTGCTGGCCGATTTTTCCGGTGCCGGCCGCCCGCGCAGCCTGGCATCGGTATCGCTGCCGATGCCGTCCGCCCTGCGCGAAGAATTCCTTGCCCTGAACCTGGCGGGCCCGAACGAACTGGTCAGGGCCGCGCTGGCGGGCAATGCGCTGGCCGAACTCTACGCCGACGCCGTCCAGGCGCTGCTGTCGCACACCCAGGTGAAGGCCGCGCAAGTGCGGGCCATCGGGGCGCACGGCCAGACGGTGCGGCATGACCCGGCCGCGGGCTACACCATACAGATCAATGCGCCGGCCGTTTTGGCCGAGCGCAGCGGCATTCCCGTGATCGCCGACTTCCGCAGCCGGGACGTCGCCGCCGGAGGCCAAGGGGCTCCCCTGGTGCCGGCTTTCCACCACGCCCTGTTCGCCGGCCCCGAGCCGCGCGCCGTGCTGAACCTGGGCGGCATAGCCAACATCACCTTGCTGGACGCCGACGGCGGCATCCGCGGCTTCGATACCGGGCCGGCCAATGTGCTGCTCGATTTATGGGCGCAGGCCGGAATTGGCCAGGCCTACGATGCGGACGGCGCCTGGGCGGCCAGCGGCCAGGCCAGCGCCGAATTGCTGGACAGCCTGATCCGCAGCGAGCCCTGGTTCGACCTGGCTCCGCCCAAATCGACCGGGCGCGACCTGTTCAATCAGTCCTGGCTGGAGCAGCGGATTGCGGCATACCGGTCGGGCCCCGACAAGCTGACCGACGCAGACATACAAGCGACTTTGCAGCGGCTTACCGCCGCTACCGTGGCGCAGGCCGTGACCAGGCATGCGCCGGCCACTAGCGAGGTCATGGTTTGCGGCGGCGGAGCCCTGAATGGTGGACTGATGCGCGACCTGCGCAATACCCTGCCCTGCCCTGTGCGCCCGACCTCGGACCTGGGCGTGCCGGTGCAGATGGTCGAAGCCCTGGCCTTCGCGTGGCTGGCATGGGCGCATGAATGCGGCCAGGCCGCTGGGCTGCCCTCGGTCACCGGCGCGCGCGGCGCCCGCGTGCTGGGGTGCAGATACCCCGCCTGAGACCAGTCCCAGGCTTGAGGTATTTTGTGGCGCCAAGCGTGCGCCGAGAGTGGAAAGCGACGCCTGTTGGCTTAAGGCGCGAAGGACGAACCGCAGCCGCAGGTGGAATTGGCGTTGGGGTTGCGAATGACGAATTGGGCGCCTTCGAGGTCGTCTTTGTAGTCGATTTCGGCGCCGACCAGGTACTGGAAGCTCATGGGATCGACCAACAACTGCACACCTTCCTTGTCGATGGTGGTGTCGTCGTCGTTGACGGTTTCATCGAAGGTGAAGCCATACTGGAAGCCCGAGCAACCGCCCCCCTGCACGAAAACACGCAGCTTGAGTTCGGGGTTGCCCTCTTCGGCCAGCAGGTCCTTGACCTTGGACGCGGCGGCATCGGTGAAGATCAGCGGCGAAGGCGGCGCCTGCAGATCGATGGATTCGACATGGGTATTCATTTGGCACTCCTGGCAGCCGTGACCGGCTGCGCGTTCAAGAAACTACTATAACATTCGCGGGCTACTCGGGTGCCGGCAAATCGACCTTGCGGGAAACCCGCAATGCATCGCCCTCGAGAATATTGAGGGTGACGGACTGCGGCGTGAAGCCTTCCGGAACGCTTAGCAGACCGCCGCCACGCAGGTATTGGTCGAAGACCAGGTCCTGGCCCTTGGCATCGCCCGCGACGCCGGAACCGGAACCGCCTGGAGCCAGGGCGGCCTGCAGCGTGATTTTAGCCGCCTTCCCCTGGCGCACCCCCGTTGCCACGAACTGCATATGGCCTTTGAAGGGGGCGTCGTCCTGGGCATTGCGCATCAACAACACCTTGTACTGTAAGTTGGGGCCCAATCGCTCGATATCAAGCGCCCGGATACTGATGGACCCTTTGGGACCGGGCGGCAGCAGCTTGTCGAAAAAGGCCAGTTGGTCCCTGGCCTGCCCCAATTCCGCTTGGGAAGCCCGCAAAGAAGCTTCCAGCCCCCTGCGCGTGCTTTCTTCCACGACCAGGCGCCCGGTGACCGCATCCAGTTGCGCCTGTTTCTCGGCAAGTTCGGCGCGATGGGAGGCCCATTCCGCCTGAAGCTGCCGGACCTGGACTTCGGCCTGCTGCTCGCTATTGTTGCCGACCCAATACACGGCGCCCGCGGCGCCAAGCACCATGCCCGCCAGCAAGGCGGGGATTTCCAGGCTGATGCCTTTGAATTTGCGCGGCACCGCGGCTGGCGACGTGCCGGCCGCGGCCTGCGGGCCGGGATCGGGGACCGATGTTTTCGGTTTCATGACAGAACTGACCCATTGTGAGGGTTGCGGTTCCGGCGCGAGCTTGCGCGGAAATTTACGGCAGCACGGCCACCTGGGTAAGCCCGGCCGATTCGGGCAGGCCGAACATCAAATTCATGTTCTGCACCGCCTGGCCCGACGCGCCCTTGACCAGATTGTCTTGAGCGACCAGGATTATGACCTGATCGCCGCCGCCCGGCCGGTGCAGCGCAATGCGCAGGTGGTTGGACGCACGCACCGAACGGGTTTCGGGCATGCTGCCGGCCGGCATGACGTCGACGAATTCTTCAGAGCCGTAGCGCTGTTCGTACAGGGCCTGGAAGTCGGTATCCATGGCTTCGGGCAGGATACGCACGTATATGGTGGAGAACATGCCGCGTATCATGGGGACCAGATGCGGCACGAAGGTAAGCCCCACCGGCCCGCCCGCCAGAATCTGAAGCTGCTCGACGACTTCGGGATGATGGCGGTGACCCGCCACGCCGTAGGCCTTGAAGTTATCGCTGGCTTCGGAGAACAGCGTGCTGACCTCGGCCTTGCGACCGGCGCCCGACACGCCCGATTTGCAGTCGGCGATGATATGCGCGGCATCGACCAGCTTGCGGCCGCCCTCGAGCAAAGGGGCCAGGCCCAGCAGCATGGTGGTGGGATAGCAGCCTGGGTTGCCGACGACTTTGGCGTCGACGATTTTCTGGCGGTTCAGTTCGACCAGACCATAGACCGACTGCTTGAGGATGCCCGGGCAGGCATGCGGCATTTTGTACCACTTCTCGAACACCTGGGTGTCCTGCAGGCGGAAATCGGCCGCCAGGTCGATAATGCGCACGCCATGCTTGAGCAGGCTTTCGGCCTGGCTCATGGCCACGCCGTGGGGCGTGGCGAAGAACACCACGTCGCATTGTTCGAGCGCGGCGGTTTCGGGCGTTTGAAAGCGCAGATCGACGCGGCCCCGCAAATTGGGGAACATGTCGGCGACGGGCATGCCGTCTTCCTTGCGCGAGGTAATGGCGGTTAATTGGGCGTTCGGATGCTGGGACAACAAGCGCAGCAGTTCCACGCCCGTGTAGCCCGTACCGCCAACAATGCCGACCTTGATCCGTGGTGCTGCCGAAGTCATAACAATTCCCAAAAAACGATCATCAACATCATGATTATGCAACAAGCTTGCCGATGACGATATGCCGGCCGAGACAAAACCGGCCGATAAAGACAAAAACCCCCAGCATCGGCTGGGGGTTTGGTGCCGCGGGGCCCAAGGGCCCGCAGTACAGCCGATTAACGCTTGCTGAACTGTTTGCGACGACGCGCCTTGTGGAAGCCGACTTTCTTGCGTTCGACTTCGCGGGCGTCACGAGTGACGAAACCGGCTTGCTTCAGCGGCGTCTTCAGCGTCTCGTCGTAGTCGATGAGCGCGCGGGTGATGCCGTGGCGCACCGCGCCGGCCTGGCCGCTTTCACCGCCACCGTGAACGTTGATGTGAAAATCGAACGATTCCAGATGGTTGGTCAGTTCCAGGGGTTGACGCACGACCATGCGGCCGGTTTCACGAGCGAAGTACTCGTCGACGGGCTTGCCGTTGACGACGATCTTGCCCGAGCCTTTTTTCAAGAACACGCGAGCCACCGACGTTTTGCGGCGGCCTGTTCCATAGTTCCAGTTACCAATCATGACCTATCCTTAGAATTCCAGCGGCTTGGGCTGCTGAGCGGAGTGAGGGTGCTCGGCGCCAGCATAAACCTTGAGCTTCTTGGCCATGGCGTAACCCAGAGGGCCCTTGGGCAGCATGCCCTTGACGGCTTTCTGGATGGCACGACCGGGGAAACGCTCTTGCATTTTCTGAAAGTTGGTTTCGGTAATGCCGCCCGGGTAGGTCGAGTGGCGGTAGTACTTCTTGTCTTGCGACTTATTACCGGTAACAACGATCTCGGCTGCATTGATAATGACAATGTAATCGCCGGTGTCAACGTGAGGCGTGAATTCTGGCTTATGCTTGCCGCGCAAACGGCGTGCGACTTCGCTGGCCACACGACCGAGGACTTTGCCCTTGGCGTCAATCACGTACCAGTCACGTTTGACTTCATGCGGCTTGGCCACAAAGGTCTTCATGATGGTTCCTAAATAATCAAAATAAACCCCGCGGAACATCCGCGAAGGGTGTTTTTCCGGCCTCGCCGCTAAGCCAAAGCGTTGTGTTTCGCCCGTGCATAAGGTGCGCAAAGCCTGAAAAGCTCATTATCTTAGCATACCTGCGGAATTTTCTCTGTAAATTCAATACACAGGACCCGGGATGCCGCCTCCGGACAACAAAACAATCCCTCAAATGAACCGCAGCCCGGAAGTCGGACGGATCCAACTTCTGGGCTGCAAGTTCACGAAAACGGCTGTTTCGCTTGCGGCGGAAACGCCCTACTTCTTCTGGTTGGCCAGGGCCAGGCTCAGGTAGTTGTCGTAAGAGCCTTCGGCCACACGGAACCATGGCACCACGCTGTCGCGGAAGGCCATGTAGTTGTCGAAGATTTTCTTGAAGCCCGCATTCTTGTCGCAGAATTCTTTATAGACCTCGTTGGAGGCCTTGAAGGAGGCGTCCATGACGTCGCGCGGGAAAGCCCGGAGCACGGCTCCGCCGGCGATCAGGCGGCGCAGGGCGGCGGGATTGTGGGCATCGTAGTCGCCTATCATCTTGCCGCCGGCGGCGCGCGACGCGATGTCGATAAGCGACTGGTACTGCTTGGGCAGCTCTTTGTAGGCCGTATCGTTGACGTACAGCGAGACTTGGGCGGAGCCTTCCCACCAGCCCGGATAGTAGTAGTACTTGGCCACTTTCTGGAAGCCCAGCTTTTCGTCGTCGACGGGACCGACGAACTCGACCGCGTCCAGCGTGCCTTTTTCAAGCGAGGGGTAGATATCGCCGGGAGGAATCTGCTGAGGCACCACACCCATGCGCGACATGACTTCGCCAGCGAAGCCGGCGGTGCGCATTTTCAGGCCCTGCAGGTCGGCGACGGACTTGATTTCCTTGCGGTACCAGCCGCCCATCTGCGTGCCGGTGTTGCCCAGCGGGAAATTGATGATGTTATGCGGAGCGAAGAGCTCGCGCGTCAGCTTCAGGCCGTCGCCCTCATGCATCCAGGAATACATCTGGCGCGCGTTCAGGCCGAAGGGAACCGCGGTATCGAAGCAGAAGGAGGGGTCCTTGCCGTAGTAATAGTAAGAAGCCGTCTGGCCGCATTCGACCGTGCGATTGCCGACCGCGTCCATGACGCCGAAGCCCGGGACGATTTCGCCGGCGGGATACAGGCGAATCGAGAAATTGCCGCCGGACGCTTCTTCGATCATTTTGCAGAAAGTGGCTGCCGTCGAGAAGAGAGGGGGAAGCGAAGGCCCATAGGTGGACGTCATCTTCCAGCTGATTTTTGGGTTGCTTTGCGCAAATACGGGCGCGGCGACGGCGGCGGACCCCGCCACGGCGCCCAGGCCCGCTTTTTTAAGAAATGAACGACGCTGCATTAATGGCTCCTTTCGGCATTCGATATTTTTTACGGTAATACTGCCAAGCCAGATATTACACTGTGCGGCAGCCCTTGTAACGAGGTGATTCTTACTGCCCGGCTATGGCCATTTGCTCGATCAGCACGGAGCCGGTCGTTTTCGAGCCGCGCGTGATGTGGTCGGCCCCCACCGCCACGATCTGGCGGAACATGTCGGCCAGGTTGCCGGCAATGGTGACTTCCTGCACCGCATGGCGGATTTCGCCGTTTTCGACCCAATAGCCGAATGCGCCGCGCGAATAATCGCCGGTGACATAGTTGACGCCCTGGCCTATCAGCTCGGTAACCAGGAAGCCGGTGCCCATTTTCTTGAGCATGGCGGGGAAGTCGTCGGCGGGCGTGGCCAGGCGGGAGCTCAGGCGCAAATTGTGCGAGCCGCCGGCATTGCCGGTGGTTTGCATGCCCAGCTTGCGCGCCGTGTAGGTGGACAGGAAATAGCCGTTGAGCACGCCGGCGGTCACCACTTGCCGGGCCGAGGTGCGCACACCCTCGCCGTCGAAGGGCGAGCTGCCCATGGCCCCGGGCACGTTCGGGTCTTCGAAGACATCCAGGTGGTCGGCCAGCACCGGCTTGCCCAGCGTATCCAGCAGAAAGCTGGCCTTGCGGTACAGGGCGCCGCCGCTGGCGGCCTGCACCAAGGCGCCCAGCAGGCCGACGGCCAACGGCGCCTCGAACAGGACGGGAAACCGGCCGGTCTTGACCCGGCGCGCCGACAGGCGGGCCAGGGTGCGCTGGGCGGCATAGCGCCCCACGGCGACGGGGTCGGCCAGATCGCCGGCGACGCGCGCGGTGGAATACCAGTAGTCGCGCTGCATGTTCGCGCCGCGCCCCGCGATGGGCGCGACCGACAGGCTGTGGCGCGAATAGGGGTAGCCGCCCAGGAAGCCGCGGCTGTTGCCCAGCACGAAATGCCCTTCGTAGGTGTCGACCGAAGCGCCGTCGGTGTTGGTGATCAGCGGGCTGAGGTCGCGGGCGGCGGCTTCGGCCCGGATGGCCAGGGCGGCGGCGCCCTCGGCGGAGACGTCCCAGGGGTGGTGCAGGTCCAGGTCGGCATAGCGGGTGGCCAGCAGATCGGCATCGGGCAGGCCCGCTGCCGGGTCTTCCGCCGTATAGCGAGCGATATGCCAGGCGGCTTCGACGGTTTCGCGCAGGGCCTGGTCGGAAAAATCGGAGGTGGATGCCGAGCCGCGCCGCGTGCCGGCGAAGACCGTGACGTCGAGCGAGCGGTCGCGAGTCTGCTCGACGGTTTCGATGTCTTGGTTGCGCACGGAAACCGACAGGCCGCGGCTTTCGGAGACCTCGGCGGCGGCATCGGATGCCCCCAGCGATTTGGCGTGTTTCAGCGCATCGCCCACCAGTTCGCGAAAGCGGTTCTGATTCTGGGCGATGGGTAGGGAGGAAGTGGGTTGATTGCTCATTGATGCTCTTTCAGTTTAGGCGGTTATGATAGCCAATTAAAGAATGCTTTATCCATCTTTCATGTCAAATACTTCCACCGATACGCCGGAGCCGCCCGACCACGGCTACGACCGTCCCAGCAAGTCGCAGGTCAAGCGGGAAATGCTGGCGCTGCTCGACCTGGGCAAGCAACTGGTAGACCTGTCCCCCGAGCGGCTCAAGCAGTTGCCCCTGGCGGAAAGGCTCTACGAAGCCATACGGCTGGCACAACGCACCACCAGTCGCGAAGGGCGCCGCCGGCAGATCCATTTCGTGGGCAAGCTGATGCGCGATGCCGACGCCGAGGCCATACGCGCCCAACTGGACGTCTGGGAAAACGGTTCGCGTGAGCAAACGCTGGCCATGCATCGCCTGGAAACGCTGCGCGACCTACTGCTGCGCGACGACGACGCGCTGACCGGCCTGCTCAACGACTACCCGGGCGCCGACGTGCAGCGGCTGCGCACCCTGATCCGCGAAGGGCGCAAGGAAGCCCAGGCCAACGCCAAGCTGCAAGCCGGCCAGGAACCTCAACGCAAACACTACCGGGCCTTGTTCCAGGCCCTTAAATCGTTAGACGACACGGAGCAGGAATGAGCACCGCCTTGCTGGAAGCCATAGAAATCGAAACCGGGCCGCAACCCCGCCACGCGGTCATCTGGCTGCATGGCCTGGGGGCCGACGGCCATGACTTCGCGCCCATCGTGCCCGAACTGGCGCTGCGCGAGGGCCTGGCCGTGCGCTTCGTGTTCCCGCATGCATCGATACGCCCCGTGACCATCAACAACGGCATGGCCATGCGCGCCTGGTACGACATTCTGCTGCCCGACCTGGTGCGCCACGAGGACGAAGCCGGCCTGCGCGCATCCCAGCAAGCCGTCGAAGCACTGATCGCGCGCGAGAACCAGCGCGGCATTCCGTCTGAAAACATCGTCCTGGCGGGGTTTTCGCAAGGCTGCGCCATGACGCTGCAAACCGGCTTGCGCCACCCCGCCAAGCTGGCCGGCTTGGTCGGCCTGTCGGGCTACCTGCCCCTGGCTTCGACGGTGGCCGCCGAACGCCACCCCGCCAACCAGGACACCCCCATATTCCTGGCCCACGGAACCATGGATCCGGTCGTCGTCCTGCCGCGCGCGGAAGCCTCGCGCCAGGCCCTGCAAGGGCTGGGCTATCGGCTCAGCTGGAAAACCTACCCCATGCCGCATTCGGTATGCCAGGAAGAAGTGGCGGATATCTCGGCCTTCCTGAATCAGGTTCTGGTCTGAACCCAAGGGCCGGGGCCGCCCAGCGGGTGGCCGCGCTCCGCCCTCAAGCTCCGCTGCCGCTCCGGCGCGTTTCGCCCAGGTCCAGCCAGACACGCCGCATGCTGGGGTCATCTTCGGCCGGGTCGTTGCGAAAACCCAAGTGGGTCATCAGGCTGAGCATGGCCCGGTTGGTCGCCAGCACCAGGCCGTCTATATAAGTGAGGCCCTGCTCCTGGGCCGCATCGATCAGCCCCCCCATCAATTGTGCGCCCAAGCCGCGCCGCTGCCATGCATCTCCGATGACCAGGGCGTACTCGGCGCCCCGACCGTCGGCGTTGCGCAGGTAGTGGGCGAAGCCGATGATCTGCTCGCGCGGGTGGCCCCGGTGCTCGGGATTGGGCACCTGCACGGTCGCCACCAGCGCCAGTTCGCGGTCGTAATCGATACGGGTGTAGCGCGCCAGCATGCGGGGGGTCAGCTCGCGCAGCATCGAGACGAAACGCATGTAGCGGGACTCGTCCGACAAGCCGCGCACGAAGGCCTGCAAGGGCTCGGCGTCCTCGGGACGTATGGGGCGCAGCATCCAGGGGCTGCCGTCCTTGAATGCGCGCGCCTGCACCAGGCGGCGGGGATAAGGATGGATGGCCATGTGGCCGTAGCCGGTCGTCTCGGGCAGCACCAGCATGGATTCGCTGCGCAGCTTTATGCACACGGCGCAGGCGGCCAGATGCGTGTCATCGGCGAACAACGGGTCTATCGCCAGGGACTCGATGCCGGGCAATTCGCTGCAAAGCTGCGAGACGCACTCCAGGGTGTCCAGCAAGGCTTCGAAGGCGCTGGGCGTCATCTGGCGCGACAAGGCGCGATGCCACAGGCTGCTGCGCTGGACCAGCTTGCGCGCCAGGTAGCGGTTCAGGGGCGGCAGCTCGACGGCGCGGTAGGACGCGGAGATCAGGGCGTCCTGCCCACCCGAGCCGAACAGGATGCAGGGGCCGAATTTGGCATCCCTATGCACACGTATGGCCATGGGCAGGCTGTCGTCCGCCGGCTCGGCACCCAACGCTTCAAGCACGGGCACATGGAAGCAGGCCAGCAGTTGCCTGCATTCGTCGGGGCCAAGAACCAACCGGCGCTCGTTCTGCGCGCGCCGCACCAGCTCGCGCGCCTCGTCCAGCCGCGGCGGCCTGCCCAACGGCTCGGGCGGCAGGGTTTGTTGGGACAGCGTCTGGTTGTAATGGTAGGAGCCCAGGATGCCGAAGGCGTTGGCGGCGGATTCAGGGGTGCGGAAGGCGGGCGTGCCCACGCTGTCGAGCACATGCCGCAAGGGACGCATGCCGGCGTCGCCCAGGAAGCAGGTAATAAGGGGCTTGCGCGCATCGGCCGCCATGGCGGCCAGTTGCTGGGCCACGCCGTACAAGTCGGACAAGGGATCCGGCGACAGTAAGGCCAATACGCCGTCCACGCCCTGGTCCTCGGCCAGGATGCTCACCATGCGCTGGACTTTCTCGGCGGTCAGCGGCGCGTGTGTCACCACGGGATTATCGGCGGCGGCCCCCGGCTCCAGCAGCTCGTTCAAGGCTTTCACGCTGGCCAGCGACAGCTCGGCCGGAAACACCGACTCGTTGTCGTCCATGACGTCCAGCGCCAGTTGGGCGGCACCGTTGCCGTTGGACAGCAGGGCTATCTTGCGGCCGCGTGTGCGGCGCGCATGCACCAGCACTTTAAGCGCCGAGAACAGCTGCACGAAATAGCGAATGCGGACCGCGCCGGCCCGCCGCAGCAGGGCGTCGAACACCGCGTCCTCGGCCGGGGAATCGCTTTTCCGACCGGCCTTGAGCACGACGACGGGCTTGACGCTGGCCGCCGCCCGCAAGGCGCTGGTGAAACGCCGCGACGACGAGGCTTCTTCCAGATACAAGGCAATGCTGTCGGTGCGCCTGTCCATGGCCAGGTAATCCAGGATGGCGGGAATGTCGACGCCGGACTCGTCGCCCACCGACACCACGGCCGAGAATCCCAGGCTGATGTCCTCGGCCCAGTCGAGCACGGCCGCCGCGATGGAGCGCGACTGTGCGACCAGCGCCACCCTGCCCCCCAGCGAGGTCCTGGCCTGCAAGCTCAGGTTCAGCCCAAGATGCGGCCTTTGCACGCCGAAGGCGCCCGGACCCAGTATGGCGCAGTCGTTCATCGCCCCCCAGGAGCGGCAGTAGATCATGTCCTCGACGGGGTCGGCGGAGGTCCGGCTGTGCGGCAGCAGAATCAGGCCTCTGGGCCGGTGGGCCTTCAAGGCCTGCAGGACCTCGGGCAGGCATTGTGGCGCCACGCAGCACACGGCCAGGTCCAGCCGCATTCCCGCCGCCACGCCGGCCAGCGTATCGGGCAGGGCCAGCGGCTTGCCGGGTTCAGTACGGACGAAGGTCAGGGCGCTTTGCAGCCAGCGCGGCGTGTCGCCGACCAGCGGCAGGGGCTCGTCGGCCAGCACGAGAACCGTGCGCGGCTCGAACAAGGCGGTCAGATGGTGGCGAGGCATCATAGGAGCCGGTTCCCAACAAGAATTGGCGCGTACTCTAAAATAGTGGATTGCCTCCTTATCCGATGCGTGCAGATCATCCCATGCATTCTAAGCTTAACGACTTGCCATGACCACCTCCAGCCCCTCCCCCGTTCGCACACGTTTCGCCCCTTCCCCCACCGGCTATCTGCATTTGGGCGGCGCCCGCACGGCCCTGTTCTCCTGGGCCTTCGCGCGCCACCACAAGGGCGTGTTCGTGCTGCGGATCGAAGACACCGACCTGGAGCGCTCGACCCCGGAGGCGGTGCAGGCCATACTGGACAGCATGCAGTGGCTGGGCATGCAGCCCGACGAGGGCCCGTTCTACCAGATGCAGCGCATGGACCGCTATCGCGAAGTCGTCGCCAAAATGATCGAGGACGGCACGGCCTACCACTGCTACAGCAGCCCCGAGGAAATCGAAGCCATGCGCGAGAAAGCGCGCGCGGCCGGCCTGAAGCCACGCTATGACGGCACCTGGCGGCCCGAGCCCGGCAAGACCCTGCCCACTCCGCCGGCGGGCCGCAAGCCCGTGGTCCGCTTCCGGAACCCGCAGGAAGGCGTCACCAGCTGGAACGACATGATCAAGGGTCCCATCAGCTTCGACAACGGCGAGCTGGACGACCTGATCATCGCCCGCCCCGACGGCACCCCCACCTACAACTTCTGTGTCGTGGTCGACGATTGGGACATGAAGATCACCCACGTGCTGCGCGGCGACGACCACGTCAACAATACGCCGCGCCAGATCAACATCCTGCGCGCCCTGGGCGCCACGCTGCCCGAATACGGCCACGTGCCCATGATACTGGGGCCCGATGGCGAGAAGCTGTCCAAGCGCCACGGCGCGGTCAACGTCATGGAATACGACAAGGACGGCTATCTGCCCGAGGCCATGATCAACTACCTGGCGCGGCTGGGCTGGAGCCACGGCAACGACGAGCTCTTCACCCGCGAGCAATTGGTGGAATGGTTCGACACGCGCAACCTGACGAAATCGGCCGCGCAGTGGGACCCGAAGAAACTGAACTGGGTGAACGCGCACTACATCAAGCACAGCAGCGACGCCGATCTGGCCGAGCGCGTCGCGCCGCGCATACGCGAACGCCAGGGCGACCCCAAGGCCGTCGACCTGGTCGCCGTCATGGGCTTGCTCAAGGACAGGGCCGAAACCCTGAATCAACTGACCGACGGCGCCATGCTGTTCTGCGGCGCCTATACGCCCGCCAGCCCCGAACTGGCGGCGGAGCACCTGGACGATGCCGCCAAGGCCCTGCTGGCCGACTTCGCCCGCAAGGCGCAAGCGCTGCCCGAGTGGTCCGCCGAAGCCCTGGACGCCTTGATCAAGGCCTTGCTGGCCGAGCATGGCGTGAAGATGCCCAAGCTGGGCATCCCCCTGCGCCTGGCCGTGACGGGCCAGAAACAGACGCCGGCCATCGGCGCCGTGCTGGCCATACTGGGCCGCGAACTGGTGCTGGAAAGGCTGGCCGCGCTGTAATGCCGGCCAGCCGCTAGCTAGGTAGCTGCCGGATAGGCCCAGGGGCGGGCCTGCCGGTCGCGCTGCTCGAAGCCGTCGATCTCGCCCCCGATCGCCAGTGTCTGCTGGATGTCGTCCTGCCCCAGCAGCAAGGCCTGCCGGGGAATTTCGGGAAAGCTGAAGGCGATGTCTCCGGTGGCGGCGGTCGAAATAAGGCAGGTTTGCAAATCCACTTTCACCACCTGGCCGGCCAGGGCCGCCTTGGCCAGTTCTTCTATCCTGGCTCGGTCCAGGGTGATGGGCAGCAGGCCGTTTTGCAGGCAGTTGTTGAAGAAAATGTCGCCATAGCTTTCCGCGACGATGCAGCGCAAGCCGAATTCTTCCAGGGCCCACACCGCCATTTCGCGCGAGCTGCCGCAGCCGAAATTGGCGCCGCTGATCAGTATGCGGGCCTGCCGGAAGGGCTCCTGGTTCAGGATGAAGTCGGCGTTCTCCGAGCCGTCGGGCAGATAGCGCCAGGTCTCGAAAGCCCAGGGCGCGAACTGGCCGCGCTTCAACTGGGCGATGCGCTCGATGCGGACGATGACATCGGTATCGATGTTGTCGCGGACGATGGCCGCGGCGTTTGCCTCGCATACGGTAAATGGCTTCATGACCTGCCCTCCATCATCGCCGGCGAGGCTATCCTGCCCAGGACCGCGCTGGCGGCGGCCACCGCCGGGCTGGCCAGGTGCGTCATCGCGCCCGGCCCCTGGCGGCCCATGAAATTCCTGTTCGAGGTGGAAACGCAGCGTTGGCCCGGCGGCACCATGTCGCCGTTGGCGCCCACGCACATGGAGCAGCCCGGCTCGCGCCATTGGCAACCCGCGTCCAGGAAGACCCGGTCCAGGCCCAGGCTTTCGGCCTGCCGCTTCACTTGCAGCGAGCCCGGCACCACCCAGGCGATGACGCCGGCCGCCACATGCCTGCCGCGCAGTATCCGGGCCGCTTCCTGCAGATCGGACAAACGGCCGTTGGTGCAGGACCCGATGAAGACGCGATCGATGTTCACCTGGTCGATGCGCTGCCCGGCCCGCAGGTGCATGTATTCCAAGGCAGCCGAGTAGGCCTTGCGCCGGTGGGGGTCGCTTTCCCGATCCGGATCGGGAACGACGCCGCCGATGGAGATCACGTGCTCGGGACTGGTGCCCCATGTGACTTGCGGGCCGATTCCGCCGATATCCAGCGCGACCTCTTTGTCGTAGACGGCGTCCGGCCCCGACGGCAGGCTGCGCCAGTAGGCCACCGCCTGGTCGAAGGCCGGCCCCTGAGGCGCGAACTCGCGCCCCCGTATGTAGTCGAAGGTGACGTCGTCGGGCGCGATCATGCCTATCTTGGCGCCCATTTCGATGGACAGATTGCACAGCGTCATGCGCGCTTCCATGCTCAGGCCGCGAACGGCCGGCCCGGCGAATTCGACCGCATAGCCGGTGCCGGCCGCCGCGCCCAGCTCGCCTATCACGTGCAGGATGATGTCCTTGGCGGTGACCCCCGGCTGCGGGACGCCGTCTAGCGTAATGCGCATGGTCTTGGGGCGGCGCTGGCGCATGGTCTGCGACGCCAGGACGTGCACCAGTTCCGACGAGCCTATGCCCCAGGCGATGGCGCCGAAGGCGCCGTGCGTGCAGGTGTGGCTGTCGGCGCACACTATCGTCAGCCCGGGCAAGGTCAGGCCCAGCTCGGGGCCGATGACATGCACGATGCCCTTGCGGCCGTCATCGATGTCGAACAGCCGTATGCCCCGCTCGGCCGTTTCCTTGCGCATGTCCTCCACCATCTCGGTGCTCCAGGGCTCGTCCCCGGCGCGACTGCCGGGCTCGGTGGAGCTGACGTGGTCCAGCGTGGCGAAGGTCAGGTCCGGACTGCGCACCGGCAGCCCCCGGTCTTGCAGCCTTTTCATGGCATCCACTCCGGTCAGCTCGTGCATCAGGTGGCGGTCCACATGCAGCAGGCTGATGTCGCCCGGCAGGCGGGACACTTCGTGCGCGTCCCATATCTTGTCGAAAAGCGTGGCGCTCATGTCACTTGTCCTTGGCGTCCCCGACGGCATGGCGGCGCTCAAAATCCCACACGTCCGGAAAGCCGACCAGCTTGTGCAGTTGATCCATGGTATAGGACGGCACCGGCAGATTCATGGTGTGTCCCTGCGTTTCCAGGTATTTGTATCCGGCCGCCAGCGCCGCCGTCGCCACGCCCATCCCCAGAGCCGGATAGATGGCAATGTTGAAACCCCATTCGCGCAGCGTCTCGCCCAGCACCTCCGGAGAGCGGCCGGTGGGTACGATGTTGGCCAGCAGCCAGCCGTCTATCTCCCCGCCTATGCGGCGGAATTCTTCTTCCGATTCGGGCGATTCGACGAAGATGATGTCGGCGCCCGCCTTGAGGAATTCCTGCCCGCGCCGGATGGCCTCGTCCAGCCCCAGGCTGGTGCGGGCGTCGGTGCGCGCGATGATCAGGGTGTCGTCGCTGCGCCGCGACTCCACGGCGACTTCGATCTTCTTGAGCATCTCCGGCAGGGGTATGACACGGCGGCTGGGCGTATGGCCGCATTTCTTGGGCATTTCCTGGTCTTCGAACTGTATGGCCTGCACGCCCGCCGCCTCATAGCCGCGTATGGTGTGGCGCAGGTTGATCAGCCCGCCGAAGCCGGTGTCGGCGTCGGCGATCAGCGGCTTGGTGGTGCCCTGCGCAATGACCGTCGCCCGGCCCACCATGTCGGTATAGGTGACCAGGCCCGCATCCGCCAGGCCCAGATACGAGGCGGAAATGCCGTAGCCCGTCATGTACAGAGCCTTGAAGTCGAGCTCGTTGGCGATCATGGCGGAAAACATATCGAATACGCCGGGCGCCGCCACGAATTCACCGGCGGCCAGGATGGATTTAAGTTTTTGCTTGCTAGTCATGCTTGTCTCTAAGATTGCGTTCCACGCCGTAAATGGCGGTCCCACTGCAGCAAGCCGACGCTGACCACAGTGGCAAATGTAAATAGCATCAAGGCCAGCGCCATGATGGTCGGGGGGTTGTTGCGATCGATGGCCAGCATCAGCAAGTGGCCTATGCCGCGTTGCGAGGCGAACATTTCGCCCAGCAAGGTGCCCAGCAAGGTCAGGGCGAAGCCTATGCGCAGCCCGGCCACGATTTCGGGCACAGTGGCCGGTATCAGCACGTGCAAGGCGCCCTGCCAGGGGCTGAGCCGATGGCAGCGTATGGAGCGCAAGTAAACCGGCTTGATGTTGCGCACCGCCGTCATGGTGAAGATGACGATGGGGATGATGCCGTGTATCACGCCGAAGGCGATCTTGGCCGACAGGCCCAGCCCGAACATCAGCAGGATGATGGGATACAGCGATATCTTGGGTATGGAATACAAAGCGATCAGTATGGGCTCCATGACATCGCCCGCCAGCCGGCGCACGCCCAGGATCAGTCCCAGGCAGGTGCCGGCCGCCACGGCGATCAGCAACGCGGTAAAGAAAGCCTTGCTGGTTTCGATCAGATGCTGCGGAAAATCGGGGTCCATGACTTCCCGCTGCAACTGCGCCAGGGTGCGTAGCGGCCCCGGCAATACCTCGGTGCCCAGCGCCCAGCTTGCGCCCTGCCAGAAGATCAGTATGCCGGCGACGAGCAGCAGCCCGTCCAGCCAGCGCCTGGACCTTGCGGCCCTTTGTGCGGCGGAATTCATGTCGGCTCCTTCAGCACGCGGCGTTGATAAAGCCGTTGCTCCACGGCATGCAGGATGAGATTGACCGAACCCACGAATATCAGCAGCAAAAGCATCAGGCCGTACATCGTCTGGTTGTCGAAATTGTTATAGGCGAAGGCGATCTGATAGCCGAAGCCCGTTCCCGACAGCAGGAATTCCCCGCCGATGACGGCAATGAAGGAATACACGATGGACAGCTTGATGCCGGTGAAGACAAAAGGCAGGCTGGCCGGCAGCTTGATCAGCCATACCTCCTGCACCCGGCCCATGCGCAGCACCCTGGCGGTGCGCAGCAGAACCGGCGGAACGCGCTCCAGCCCGTTCAGGGTATTGACCGCCATGGCCACCACGGCGAACAGGAAACCCAGCATGATCAGCGGCCACCGGTTCAAGCCGAACAGCACGATAAGCATGGGGTAAAGGACGAAGATGGGCACCGCGTAATAGGACAGCAGCAAAGGATCCAGCACATGGCGCAAGCGCGGCAGCTTGTACAGCATCAGGCCGAACATGAAGCCGACGGATGTTGCCAGCAGCACCGCCAGCGCGGCCGAGGACAGGGTCATCAGCATGTCCTGCCGATAATTCCCGTTAAGCAGCAGCTTCCATGCGCTAAGCGCCATTTCGGAAGGCGGGATGAAGGAAACCGGGTCTATCCAGGCCTTGCGGCTGGCCAGTTCCAGCAGCGCCACGCTGACGATCACCAGCAGGCAGCGCAGCAGGACGACGCGATGCC
>JBARWC010000031.1:0-11029 GCA_049646585.1 Burkholderiaceae bacterium
GCCGCGGGGGCGCCGCTGGCCGCGCGCCTCAACAAGAAAACGGCCGCCCGGCTGTGTTCCCGGCCCGAGCCGCTGGACGAGTCCGAACTCGACGAATTTTTCAGTTATGCCCCGACGCATGATCACCGCGAGGGCATCAGAGCATTTTTGGCTGGCCAGGAGCCGGTATTTTCAGGAGATTGATTTGGAAAGCAACGCTAACCTTTATGCTTTGCTGGCGTCCGGCTACCCCGCGGATCGTTCGCAAACCGCCATCGAAACGCCGGACCAGGTCTATAGCTGGAACGACATCGAAGACATGAGCGGGCGTCTGGCATCGTTGCTGCAAGCCCTGAATCTGCCCGCCGGCTCACGCGTGGCCGTGCAAGTCGAAAAGTCGCCGACGGCCCTGATGCTCTATCTGGCCACCGTGCGCTCCGGTCTGGTCTACTTGCCGCTGAACACCGCCTACCGCTCCGCCGAAGTCGAATACTTCCTGACCGACGCCGAGCCGGCCGTGGTCGTTTGCGACAGCAAGAACCTGGAATGGATAGAAGCCCTGGCGAAGAAAACCGGCATCGCCCACGTCTATACGCTGGACGCCGACGGCAACGGCAGCCTGGCGGTCGCCGCGGCCAGCCAGGATAGCCGGTTCCAAACTGTTCAAAGCAAGCCGGACGATCTGGCCGCCATCCTGTACACCTCGGGCACGACGGGCCGCAGCAAGGGCGCCATGCTGTCGCACCGCAACCTGTCGTCGAACGCTCAGGTCCTGAAGGAATTCTGGGGCTGGCGCTCCGACGACGTGCTGCTGCACATGCTGCCCATCTTCCATGTGCACGGTCTGTTCGTGGCGTCGCACGGCGCCTTGCTGGCAGGCGCCAAAATGATCTGGCTGCCCAAGCTGAATGTGGACCAGGCCCTGCATTATCTACCGCGTTGCACCGTGATGATGGGCGTGCCCACCTACTACGTGCGTTTGCTGGCCGATGCCCGCTTCACCCGCGAGGTCACGCGCAATATGCGGCTGTTCATTTCGGGCTCGGCCCCCTTGCTGACCGAGACCTTCACCGAGTTCCGCGAGCGTACCGGCCAGACCATACTCGAACGCTACGGCATGAGCGAAACCGTCATGCTGACCTCCAACCCCTACGATGCCGCGCTGGGCGAACGCATAGGCGGCACTGTAGGCCAGGCCTTGCCCGGCGTTTCAGTGCGCGTGGTCGACGAACAGGGCGCCGCGCTGCCCGCCGGCGAAATCGGCAACGTCCAGGTGCGCGGCCCCAACGTGTTCTCGGGCTATTGGCGCATGCCCGAGAAAACCCGCGAGGAATTCACTTCGGACGGCTGGTTCCGCACCGGCGATGTGGGGCAGTGGGGCGGCGGCAATGTGCCGGACAACTATCTGACCATTGTTGGCCGAAGCAAAGACCTGATCATTTCCGGCGGCTTCAACGTCTATCCCAAAGAGATAGAACTGGTCATCGACGCCTTGCCGGGCGTGGATGAATCAGCGGTCATCGGCGTGCCGCATCCCGACTTCGGCGAGGCGGTGGTGGCGGTCGTGGTCGCCAAGCCGGGGCAGGCCATTGATGCCGACGCAATGCTGGCCGAACTTAAAGTATGCTTGGCCAATTTCAAGATTCCAAAGCGTATTTGCGTCGTCGACGAGCTGCCGCGCAATACCATGGGCAAGGTTCAGAAGAATGTGCTGCGCAAGCAGTTTTCATGAAGGGGAATTTCGATTCCACCTATGGCAGTAAGCAAGAGCCCCGTCCATAGAAGGCGGGGGATTTGCCGCGGATATCCGCATTTGATGCATTGATAAAAAATCAGAGGAGACTTTATGAAGAAACGTTTTGCTTTGGCCGCCACCGTGGCCTTGTCGGCCCTGGTCGTGTCCGGTGTCGCCCAGGCCGCATGGCCCGAGCGGCCCATCACCATCATCGTTCCCTTTCCCGCCGGCGGCGGTACCGACACCTTTGCACGGCCGCTGGCCCATCAGCTTGGCCAGCAGCTCAAGCAGAGTGTCGTGGTCGACAACAAGGGCGGCGCGGGCGGCACGCTGGGCGCCGGCGTGGCCGCGCGCGCACCGGCCGATGGCTACACCTTCTTCATGGGCGGCGCCCACCATGCCGTGGCGCCTTCCATCTACAAGAAGCTGAACTACGACATCCAGAAGGATTTCGTGCCCGTCGCCCTGTTGGCCCAGCCGCCGCAGATCATCGTGGTGAATCCTTCCAAGCTTCCTGTAAAGAACGTCAAGGAATTTCTTGAAAAGGCCAAGGCCAATCCAGGCCAGATCAACTTCGGTTCGGCGGGCGTAGGCAGTACCCATCACTTGGCGGGCGAGCTGTTCGCTTTGAAGAACGGCATCGAACTGACCCATGTTCCGTATCAGGGCGCGGGCCCCATGCTGACCGGCCTTATCACGGGCCAGGTTGACGTGGCCTTCGACGGATTGGGCTCGTCGGCGTCGCATATCCGCGCCGGTTCCATACGCCCCCTGGCGGTGGCGGCCGCCCAGCGCTCGCCGTCCTTCCCTGACGTTCCAACGGCGGCCGAGGCCGGTGTGCCCGACTACGAAGTGTCCACGTGGTACGCCATGTGGGCACCGGCGGGCACGCCCGCGGATGTCGTCAAGAAGATGTCCGAAGAACTGGTCAAGGCGCTGAATGCGCCCAAGGTAAAGGAGCTTTGGGCCAACAACGGCTCGGCCACGCCCAACATGACCGGCGCCGCCTTCGGCAAGTTCGTCGACAGCGAGATCGTCCGTTGGGGCGAGGTCGCCAAGCAAGCCAAGGTTCAGCCTCAATAAGCCTGGCGCTGTTTCACAAATAAGGGCTGGCCAGCCATATCACCCTGTTGCGCAGACGTTTGCGAAAGGGGATGGCGGCCAGCCCTTCCAGCGTGACCGCGTCGGAGTTGCGTATCTCTTGGTCTATCAGTCGCTCGATCTGGCCGGCCAGATCGTGGCTGTAGACTTCCATGTCCAGTTCGAAGTTCAGCCGCAGGCTGCGCGGATCCATATTCGACGAACCCACGTAAGACCAGGCGCCGTCTATGGTGATCAGCTTGGAGTGATTGAAGTTTCCGTGGGCGCGCCACACCCGACAGCCGTTGCGTATGATTTGGTCCAGCTGGGCCGTCATGGCGTAGTTCACCAGGCGCAGGTTGTTGCGTCCCGGAATCACGATATCCACCGTGATGCCCCGCCGGGCGGCGGTGTTGATGGCACCCAGCAGAATCTGGTCGGGCAGGAAATAGGGCGACTGTATGCGTATGTGCTTCTGGGCCACGGCAAAGGCGCCCAGCAGCATATTGTGCGTGCCGACGATGTAGCGGTCCGGACCGGACCTTACGCAGCGCGCGGGCACGGTCGGGCCGGGCGGATTCCAGTCCGTGCTGCACCAGGTTTCGTAAGGCAGGCTTTCCCGGGTCGTGAACTGCCAGTCGTGTGCGAACACCGAAATCAGCTGTAGCACGACGGGGCCTTCCACGCGGAAGTGGGTGTCGCTGGCCGTATCGGCGCCGGCAACGGCGGTAACGAATCCTTCGCGTATGTTCATGCCGCCGGTGAAGGCGCAGCGCCCGTCTATCACCAGTATTTTCCGGTGGCTGCGCAGGTTGGCATAGGGCATGCGCATGATGCCCAGCGGGTTGGTCATGAATAGGGCCGACGGAATGCCCAGCTTGCGCAGCAGCCTGATGATGGGCGGGCGGGAATACTTGGATCCCACGGCATCGATCAGGACGCGCACCTGAACCCCGCGCTCATGGGCGCGCGCCAGCGCCTGCACGATCTTGCGGCCCTCGCTGTCGTTGTCGAATATATAGGTTTGCAGGGCGATGGAGCGCGTGGCTTGATCGATGGCGGCGATCATGGCGGGGTAGGTCTGGTCGCCGCCCACCAGCATCTGGATGTGGTTGCCGTCGCGCAGCGGAAAATGGCTGACCCGATCGCCCAGCACGCGCAAAGAGGCGAACTGCTCACCCGAGAGGGCGGCCACGTCGGCGACCGGCGGCTCGGAGATGGCGGCGTAGTCTTTCAGGCTTCTATTGCGTTGGTCGGTGATGTGGTCGCGGCGCACCCGGTTGATGCCCGCGATCAGGTAAAAGAAGGGGCCGACCAGGGGCGACATCAGGATCACGCCGACCCAGCCTATGGCGGCGCGCACGTCGTTCTTGGTCATGGCGGCGTGGACGGCGGCCGTTCCTCCTACTGCCAAGCTCAGTAAAAACGCCAGGTGGGGCCAGTATTCGGAAAAAAGATACTCCAACGACGCCATAGTCATGCCTCAACGGTTTTCGATTGCAATCGGGGGCGGGCCGGCGGTAGCGGCTGGCCGGGCCTGCGCATGCCGCAGTCAGGGCCAAGTATATAGAAGGGTGGGCTGAAAAGGGGTGAAAGGCTAGAAGGGCGGCCACAAGGGCCGGGAGGAAGGGCCGGGAGGAAGGGCGGGGGTGAACCGCTGTGCGGAAGCGCGGCGCGGCAGGACTCGCGTTCAGGCTTGCGGCGGGCGTTCCCGCAGCGTTTCATACCAGAGGGGATTGGGCTCGCCCTGGCAGGCGAATGCCTGGGCGCGCGAAGGCGCCCGCCACACGCCGCCGCCTATGCCCAGCACGGGCTGGACCCCATACCAGAACCAGCGGCCGTCCTCGTCCTGCGCGGCCCAGTTCCAGCCCTGCGGCGCCTGCGTCCAGTCCGGTTGTGTGTTCTGTTTCATGTTTGAACCCCGCTGGGCATCTATCCCGTGGCCAAGCGTAAAAAAGCCCCGCATCAATGAACTGACCCCCAGAAGTTGGACGGTCACGGGTTAAGTGGCCAAGGCCTGGATTCGGTATTGCACCGGACTCAGGCCTTTAAGTTTTGTCCTAATGCGGTCGTGATTGTAGTAGTGGATGTATTGGCGGATGCCGGCCTGTAGCTGCTCGATGCTCTCGAAGCGATTCAAGTAGAAGAACTCGGACTTCAGCGTGCCGAAGAAGCTTTCCATGGCGGCATTGTCCAGGCAATTTCCCTTGCGCGACATGCTCTGGGTCAGGCCGCGCTGGGCGAGTTGCCGCCGGTAAGCTGGCATCTGGTATTGCCATCCTTGGTCGGAGTGCAACAGGGGAGCGTCCTTGCCCGTGAGCTTGTCCATCGCCTTTTTGAGCATGTTGCCCACTAGCGAGAAGTGCGGCCGTTGCTGCATCGCGTAGGAGACGATTTCGCCGTTATAGAGATCCAGCACCGGCGAGAGATAGAGCTTTTCGCCCCGGATGTTGAACTCGGTCACGTCGGTGACCCACTTCTGATTCGGTCGCTTTGCCTGGAACTGACGGTCCAGGAGATTGGGCACATTGGCTTGCTGTCCTCGGTAGGAGCGGTATTTCTTCGGTCGCACCAGCGACTTCAGTCCCAACGCCTGCATCAGCCGTTGTACCGTCTTGTGGTTGACCGTCGCGCCTGTCTGGCGCAGCGCCGCCGTAATGCGTCGATAGCCGTAGCGGCCCTTGTGGCGCTCATACAGAGCGCGGATATGCGCCTTGAGCCCGGCGTGCTGATCCTCAGCCTGCTGTGCCTTCACCTGGTAGTAGAACGTGCTGCGTGACAGGCTTGCTGCCTTCAACAACCGCGCCAATGCGTGGCCTTGCCTCAGTTCGAGCACTACCCGCGCTTTCTCTGCGCAGCTTGCTCTTTGGCCTGACGCAAGGCCCTCAATTTTTTTAGGTAGGCCACCTCCGCACGCAAATATTTGACCTCTTCCATCAGGTCTTCGCGTGAACGTGCGTCATCGGGCAACGCCTCTACAGGCTTGGGTGATTCAGGGACTGGCATCTTCTTTGGGCGGCCTCGTGGTTTGGGCTGGAGTCCAGCCAAGCCCTGCTCATGATACCGACGTTCCCAGTCAGTAATAACGGTCGCGCTCACTCCGAGGTTGAATAACGCAATCGCCTGCCGCGCTGACAGCCCCTCTTGCTGCATCCGTTGCAGTACGGACAACTTGAAGGCCGCGCTGTAGTGGCTGTACTTCTTGCGTAGACCTGCGAGACCATGCTCCTGATAGGCCTTGACCCAGCGCCTCACCAGCCCATGGTCGAGACCGTACCGCCGCGCAACAGCCTTGAAGCCTTGTGTCCCTTGTTCGTAGCTTTGCACTACGGACAGCCTGAATTGCTCATCGTACTTCGTCATGAAAAACACCCCAAAGGTTGGATCGATGTCCAACTTCTGGGGTGCAGTTCAGATTTGGCGGTCATTTCCTCTGCTTCTATGAATGGCCAACTATTCCCACAACACTTGGCCATTTTTTCCGAATCCAACACTACACATCAATATTCCCCGCCTGCAAGGCATGGGACTCAATGAACGCGCGGCGCGGTTCTACGCTATCGCCCATCAGGGTCGTAAAGACCTCGTCGGCGGCGATGGCATCTTCGACCCTGACTTGCAGCAGGCGACGTACCGTGGGATCCATGGTGGTTTCCCATAGCTGTTGCGGGTTCATTTCGCCCAGGCCTTTGTAGCGCTGCTTGCTGATGCTGCGGTCCGCTTCGCCGCGCAGCCATTGCATGGCCTCGCGGAAATCCGCAACGGGTTTTTCTTTGCGCTTGTCGCCTTCGCCGCGAGCCACCAGGGCGCCAGCGCCCATCAGGCCCAGGAAGGTCTTGGCGGCCTTGGCCAGGGTGGCGTAGTCGGCGCCGCGCACGAAGCTGCGGTCGAAGACGCTGACCCGCACATTGCCGTGATGCATGCGACTGAGGATCAGGCGCCATGAGGTCTGATCTTCGTTTTCATCGACCGCCACGTTGACGGCATTGGGCTCGGCCGGATCGTATATGGCATCCTGCAGGCGCTTGGCCGACGCTTCGGCCTGCTCAGCATCGATTAGGCTCAGCTCGACCCCTTCGGCCATGGCCGACAACGCCGCCATGTCCATGTAGCGCGACAAGCGGTTGATAACGGCGTCGGCGGCAATGTACTGACGGGCCAGCTCGGCCAGCGCGTCGCCGACGATGGGCTGGGCGCCTTCCTTGACCACCAGCGCGGCATCCTTCAATGCAACCTGCAGCATGAATTGCGCTTCCTCGGCGTCGTCCTTCAGATAGCGCTCTTCGCGCCCGACCTTCACCTTGTACAAGGGCGGCTGGGCAATGTACACGTAGCCGCGCTCGACCAGTTCCGGCATCTGCCGGTAGAACAGCGTCAGCAGCAGGGTGCGGATGTGGGCGCCGTCGACGTCGGCGTCGGTCATGATGATGATGCGGTGGTAGCGCAGCTTCTCGATATTGAAATCGGGGCCGATGCTGGTGCCCAGGGCGGTGATCAGGGTGGTGATCTGCTCGCTGGATATCAGTCGGTCGAAGCGCGCTTTTTCCACGTTCAGCACCTTGCCGCGCAAGGGCAGGATGGCCTGGAACTTGCGGTCGCGACCCTGCTTGGCGGAGCCGCCGGCCGAGTCGCCCTCGACGATGTAGATTTCGCTAAGTGCGGGGTCTTTTTCCTGGCAGTCGGCCAGCTTGCCCGGCAGGCCGGCGCCTTCCAGCACGCTTTTGCGGCGGGTCATTTCGCGGGCCTTGCGGGCGGCGTCGCGGGCGCGGGCCGCTTCCACGATCTTGTTGCACAAGGCCTTGGCGTCGTTGGGGTTCTCGAGCAGCCAGGTTTCCAGGGTGCGGGCCACGGCCTCTTCGACGGCGGGGCGCACTTCGCTGGACACCAGCTTGTCCTTGGTCTGGCTGCTGAACTTGGGTTCCGGCACCTTCACCGACAAGACGCAGGCCAGGCCTTCGCGCATGTCGTCGCCGTTGGTGTCGACCTTGGCCTTCTTGGCCAATTCATTGTCGGCGATGTATTTGTTCAGCACCCGCGTCATGGCGGCGCGCAGGCCGGTCAGGTGCGTTCCGCCATCGCGCTGGGGAATGTTGTTGGTAAAGCACAGCACCGTTTCGGTATAGCTGTCGTTCCATTGCATGGCCACGTCGACGCCGATCTCGGTGTCGCCCACGGTCGACTGCGTGCTGACCGAAAACACATTGCCGTGCAGCACCGTCTTGCTGCGGTTGATGTAGTCCACAAAGCCCTTGACCCCGCCCAGGAAGGCGAAGTTCTCTTCCTTGCCGCTGCGTTCGTCCAGCAGGCGGATCTTGACGCCGTTGTTCAGGAAGGACAGCTCGCGCAGGCGCTTGGCCAGGATATCGTAGTGGTACTCGACGTTGTCGAAAATCTCGTCGTCGGCCAGGAACTGCACGCGCGTGCCGGTGGCATCGGTATCGCCCGTGACGGCCAGGGGCTCGACGCGCTCGCCTCGGCGGAACTCCATTTCGTGAACGTGGCCGTTGCGCGAGATGGTCAGCCGCAGCCATGCGGACAATGCGTTCACGCAAGACACGCCCACGCCGTGCAGGCCGCCCGAAACCTTGTAGGAATTATGGTCGAACTTGCCGCCGGCATGCAGCTCGGTCATGACGATTTCAGCGGCGCTGCGATGGAACTCGTCGTCCTTGTGGATGGCGGTGGGAATGCCGCGGCCGTTGTCGCTGACCGATATGCTGTTGTCGGCATGGATGGTGACGATGATATCGTCGCAATAGCCCGCCAGCGCCTCGTCGATGGCGTTGTCCACGACCTCGAACACCATGTGGTGCAGGCCGGTTCCGTCGGAGGTATCGCCAATGTACATGCCCGGGCGCTTGCGAACAGCTTCGAGCCCCTTGAGCATCTTGATGGAATCGGCGCCGTATCCGGCTGCGGCGGCATTCGTGGTTTGATCTGACATAGTTTATGGAAACCTTATATAAGCCTTGCGGCTATTGAAGCGCTCCGGGCCGGATGCGGCCCGGGCGTTTCTTGCAACACAATGGAGTTCGTGCAGGCTTAGATGCGCATGGGCATGACAACATACTTGAACTGATCGTCTTCGGGCGACGTGATCAGCGCCGACGCATTGACGTCGGGCTGGACCGACCACTGTATGGTTTCGGTCTTGACGTTGGCCAGGACGTCGAGCAGGTAGCTGACGTTGAAGCCGACGTCCAGCGCTTCGTGGCTGTAATCGATATCGATTTCTTCCTGGGCCTCTTCCTGCTCGGCGTTGGACGAGGATATCTTCAACTGGTTGTCGGACAGTTGCAGGCGCACGCCCTTGAGCTTGTCGGTGGTAAGAATGGCCGCGCGCTGCAAGCTGCCCTGCAGCGTTTCCCGGTCGACGGAAAAATGCCGGGTGTAGTTGTTGGGTATCACGCGGGTGAAGTCGGGGAACTTGCCTTCCACCAGCTTGGACACCAATTCGACGTCGCCGAAGCGGAAACGGATCTGGCCGGTGGCCACGTCGATGGACACGGGGTCTTCGGTATCGCCCAGCAGCCGCTGCATTTCAAGCACGGTCTTGCGCGGCACGATGACGTCGTGCTTGCTTTCTATACCCTCGACCGCGGTGCCGCTATGCGCCAGGCGGTGGCCGTCGGTGGCCACTGCGCGCACGAAGCCGGGCTCGAACACGAACAACAGGCCGTTCAGGTAATAACGGATGTCCTGCTGCGCCATGGCGAAGTGCACCATGTTGAACAGATGCTTCAAGGTTTTTTGCGGCAGGGAAAACGACACGTCCCATTTTTCCGGCTGGGCCAGCGTGGGGAACTCGGCCGCGCCCATGGTCTGCAATGCGAAGCGGCTTTTACCGGCCTGCACCGACAGCTTGCCGCTGGCCTGACCCAGCTTGATGTCACCCGTATCCGGCAGGGCACGCAGGATGTCCAGCAGCTTGCGGGCCGCCACAGTAGTGGACTCGGCGTCGTCGCCAATGCCGAACTCCGCATGCGTCGTGATCTGGACTTCAAGGTCGGTGGCAATGAACGCCACATTCTTGCCTTCTTTACGCAGAAGAATGTTTGCCAGGATGGGCAGCGTATTCCTTCTTTCAACGATACCAGCTACCGTCGATAGTGGCTTGAGCAATGCATCACGAGTCGCTTGTACGAGTTGCATGGTTATCCTTTTAAGGTTTGTTCTAGTACGTGTAAGGCATGATTGAGTTCGGTCTGCTTGGACCTGGCATCGGCGATTTTCCGTACCGCATGCAGCACGGTCGTGTGGTCCCGCCCACCGAATAAATCGCCAATTTCAGGCAGGCTTTTTTGCGTCAGTTCCTTGGCCAGGTACATGGCCACCTGGCGCGGCATGGCTATATTGGCGGGCCGACGCTTGGAGTACATGTCGGCCACCTTGATCTTGTAGAAATCGGCCACGGTTTTCTGTATGTTCTCGACCGTGATCTGTCCATTGGACACCGACAGCAAGTCCTTGAGCGCGTCCTTGCAGACATCCACGGTAAGCACTTCGCGCCCGTGAAAGCGCGCGTAGGCCGACACCTTGCGCAAGGCGCCTTCGAGCTCGCGCACATTGCTGCGCAAATGCTTGGCAATGAAGAAGGCGACTTCCTCGGGCATGGTCACGCCTTCGCTGCTGGCTTTGTGCAGCAGGATGGCCACGCGCATTTCCAATTCCGGCGGCTCGATGGCCACCGTCAGGCCCGAGTCGAAACGCGAAATAAGGCGGCTGTCGATATTGGACAGTTCCTTGGGATAGGTGTCCGAGGTGATGATGATTTGCTTGCGTTGGGCGACCATGGCCTCGAACGCATAGAAGAATTCTTCCTGGGTACGGTTCTTGCCGGCAAAAAACTGGATGTCGTCGATCAGCAGGAGATCCAGCGAATGGTAGTAGCGCTTGAACTCGTCGAAAGCCTTGCGCTGGTATGCCTTGACCACGTCGGACACGTATTGGTCGGCATGCACATAGCGGATGCGCGTGCCTTTGCCGTTGGCCAGCAAGGCGTTGCCGATGGCATGGATGAGGTGGGTCTTGCCCAGGCCCACGCCCCCGTACAGGAACAAGGGGTTGTACGACACACCGGGGTTCTCGGCGACCTGCAGGGCGGCGGCGCGCGCCAGTTGATTGGCCTTGCCGGTTACGAAGTTGTCGAAGGTCAGGTCGGTATTCAGGCGCGAACGGTCGTGTGCGACTTCCGCGACGGCGGCAAGCGGCGCCGGGGCGGGAGCCACCGCAGTG
>JBARWC010000032.1:0-9184 GCA_049646585.1 Burkholderiaceae bacterium
ATGGCAGCCCTTGTCGCGTTCCGGCCCTGCTTGCGCGGGCTTAGAAGAAGGCTTGCAGGCCGGTCTGGGCGCGGCCCAGGATCAGGGCGTGCACGTCGTGCGTGCCTTCGTAGGTGTTCACGACTTCCAGGTTGACCAGATGGCGGGCCACGCCGAACTCATCCGAGATGCCGTTGCCGCCCAGCATGTCGCGCGCCAGGCGGGCGATATCCAGGGCCTTGCCGCAGGAGTTGCGCTTCATGATGGAGGTGATCTCCACCGCGGCCGTTCCCTCGTCCTTCATGCGGCCCAGGCGCAGGCAGCCTTGCAGGGCCAGGGTGATCTCGGTTTGCATGTCGGCCAGCTTCTTCTGGATGAGCTGGTTGGCGGCCAGCGGGCGGCCGAACTGCTTGCGGTCCAGAGTGTACTGGCGGGCAGTGTGCCAGCAGGCCTCGGCCGCTCCCAGGGCGCCCCAGGCGATGCCGAAGCGCGCGGAGTTCAGGCAGGTGAAGGGGCCGCGCAGGCCGCTGACCTTGGGCAGCATCTGGTCGGCGCCGATCTCGACTTCGTCCATGACGATTTCACCGGTGATGGATGAGCGCAGGCCGACCTTGCCGTGGATGGCGGGAGCCGACAAGCCCTTCATGCCTTTTTCCAGGATGAAGCCGCGAATCTTGCCGTCGTCGTCGCCGCCGACGACCTTGGCCCAGACGACGAAAACGTCGGCGATGGGCGAGTTGGTGATCCACATTTTGTTGCCGCTAAGCCGGTAGCCGTCGCTGGTTTTGACCGCGCGGGTTTCCATGCTGCCGGGATCGGAGCCGTGGTTGGGCTCGGTCAGGCCGAAGCAGCCTATCCATTGGCCGCTGGCCAGCTTGGGCAGATATTTGTGTTTCTGTTCTTCACTGCCGAATTCGTTGATGGGCACCATCACCAGCGAGGACTGCACGCTCATCATGGAGCGGTAGCCCGAGTCGATGCGTTCGACTTCACGGGCGATCAGGCCGTAGCTGACGTAGTTCAGCCCGGCGCCGCCGTATTCCTCGGGGATGGTGGCGCCCAGCAGGCCCAGTTCACCCATTTCGGAAAAGATGGCGGGGTCGGTTTTTTCGTGGCGGAAGGATTCGAGGATGCGCGAGGCGAGCTTGTCCTGGGCGTAGGCCTGGGCGGCATCGCGCACCATGCGCTCTTCTTCGGTGAGCTGTGTGTCCAGCAACAGAGGGTCTTGCCAGTGGAAGGAGGGGGCTGCCGACATAAGGGGGCTCCGATTCAGTAAGTTCAAGGGTTCAGGTGTGGGGCGGCGGGCCGTTTCCGGCCGCGCCGGCACATTACGACTGGGCCGCCAGGGCCTGTTCGCGGATTTTCTGCAAAGTGGTCGTGGGCGAAATGGTTTCGGGGTCGATCAGGCAGTGCAATATGGCCGGTTTGCCGCTGGCCAGCGCCCGCTCGAAGGCGGGTGCGAACTGCTCCGTCGTTTCCACGCGTTCGCCGTGGCCGCCGAAAGCCTTGGCGTAGGCGGCGAAGTCGGGATTCTGCAAGGTGGTGGCCGACAAGCGGGCGGGGTAGTGGCGTTCCTGGTGCATGCGTATGGTGCCGTACATGCCGTTGTCGATCAGCAACACGATGATGGGCAAGCCATACTGCACGGCGGTGGCGAACTCCTGGCCGTGCATCATGAAACAGCCGTCGCCGGCGAAACACACCACGGTTTTGGCGGGGAAGATGCGCTTGGCGCCCACGGCCGCGGGCAGGCCGTAGCCCATGGAACCCGAAGTCGGCGCCAATTGGGTGCCGTAGCGCGTGAAATTGTGGAAGCGGTGGAGCCAGGTGGCGTAGTTGCCGGCGCCGTTGCACATGATGGCGTCGTTCGGCAGGGCGGTGCGCAGGTAGCTCATGACCTGGCTCATTTGCAGGTCGCCGGGGTGCTTGATTTTTTGCGGGTCGGTCCAGGCCAGATAACTGGCGCGCATGCCGTCCAGCTCGGCCGCCCAGGCGGGCTGAGCGGCGGGCTTGACCTCGGCGACGGCCTGCGCGAACGATATCGGCGACACGTTGATGGCCAGGTCTGCCCGGTAGACCCGGTTCAGTTCACTAGCGTCGGGATGCACGTGCACCAGGGTCTGGACAGGCACGGGTATGTCGAGCAGGGTGTAGCTTTGGCTGGCGATTTCCGACATGCGACCGCCCACCAGCAGGACCAGGTCGGCGTCCTTGATGTATTGCATCAGGGCGGGATTGCTGCCCAGGCCGACGTCGCCCACGAAGCAGGGGTGGTCGGTGGCAAACAGCATCTGGCGGCGGAACTGCACGGCCACCGGCAGTTGGTGGCGCTTGGCGAAATCGGCGAAACCGTCCACGGCTTCCTGGTTCCAGCGCGTGCCGCCCAGGATGGCGATGGGTTTGCGCGCGCCGGCCAGTTGTTCGGCCAGGGCCTTCATCTGCTGGGCGGTGGGCGCGGTTTCAAGAACCTGGTAATGCGGGGCGTCGGCCACTTCGGCGTATTCCACCAGCATGTCTTCGGGCAGGGCGATGACCACTGGGCCGGGGCGCCCGGAAGTCGCCACGTGGAAAGCGCGCGAGACGATTTCGGGTATGCGCTCGACCTGGTCGATTTCGGTGACCCATTTGGCTTGCGTGCCGAAGACGGCGCGGTAGTCCATTTCCTGGAAGGCCTCGCGCTCGCGCATGCCGCGTTCGATCTGGCCGACGAAAAGTATCATCGGCGTGGAGTCCTGCATGGCGATGTGCACGCCGGCCAGGGCGTTCGAGGCGCCGGGGGCGCGCGTGACCATGCAGATGCCGGGCTCACCAGTAAGCTTGCCGTGTGCGTCGGCCATCATGGCCGCGCCGCCTTCCTGGCGGCATACGGTGACCTGGATGGAAGCGTCGTGCAGGCCGTCCAGCACCGCTAGATAGCTTTCTCCGGGAACGCAGAATACGTGTTTGACGCCTTGCGCGGCCAGTTGATCGACAAGAATGTGGCCGCCCAGTCGGGCGCGCGGGGTGGAGTTTGAGCTTGCTTTCATAAGGTTCGAGGATAATGTGCGTTGACTGCACAACGCAATTGATAAAATTGCACAATGTCTTGTCTATTATGCAAGTAGGCAAGACGCCGATCAACAACCGTCGCCGTTGATTCTACCGCCGGCGCGGGCATTGCACTAAGATCAGCTCCATGAGAAATGGCATACCCAATCTGGGGGCGCTGCAGGCTTTCGAGGCGACGGCGCGCCTGGGCTCGTTTTCCCGGGCGGCCGAAGAGCTGTCGCTGACCCATAGCGCGGTCTATCGCCAGGTGACCGGCCTGGAAGAGCGGCTGGGGGTTCAACTGCTGACCCGGGTGCGCCGGCGCGTCGCCGTTACCGAGGCGGGGGCCGAATACGCGGCTCGGGTGCGCCATCACCTGGAGCAGCTGGAAAAAGACACTTTCGGCCTGGTGTCGCGCTCGGGCATGGGGCGCAGCCTGCATATTGCCGTGCTGCCTACCGTGGCCACCACCTGGCTGGTGCCGCGCCTGCCCGATTTCCGTCGCCTGCACGGCGACATCGCGGTCAGCCTGTCGGTGCGGACCCTGCCTTTCCAGTTCAACGACCATCCCTTCGATGCGGCCATCTATCATGCGTCGCAGATCTGGCCCCAGACGGTCGGTATAAAGCTGTTCGACGAGCAGGAATTGGTGCCGGTCTGCATTCCGGAATTGCTGGATCCCGGCGCCGACGCCGCCTACGCCCTGGACGGCATGGCGCATTTGCACATGCTGTCGCGCCCCGACGCCTGGCGGCAGTGGTACCAGGCGCAGGGCTGGGAATACCTGCCGTCGATGAACGCGGGGCCGCGCTACGAACTGTTCAGCATGACGCTGGCAGCTATCCGGGCGGGCTTGGGCGTTGCCCTGGTGCCGCGCTTTCTGGTTCGGGACGACCTAGCCAGCGGTAGCCTGGTTGCCCCGTCTTCCGGCGTATTGGCCGTCAGCGAGGCGTATTTCTTCAGTTACCCGGCGTCCAGCGAGCGCAGCGAGGCCTTGATGGCCTTCGAGTCCTGGCTGGCGGGCATCACCCAACCCTGACGGAGGCCGGACATGGCGGGCGATTTCTTGCATCGCGGTGAAGGCGGCCGAAGGGGCCGATGGATGTATGCGGCCGCGCGGGGCGGCATGGCGCTGCTGCTGGCCGCCTGCGCGTGGCCGGTATTTTCGGCTCCGCCCCTGAATGCGGGACAGCTTCCGCCCGCACAGGCCAAAGAGGACATCCAGCCGGAAGCCGCCACCGGCCTGCTGCGGCATGGAATCGTGCGGGCGCGGGATTACATGATCAGCAGCGCCAATCCCCTGGCCAGCCGAGCCGGCGCCCGCATCCTGGCCCAGGGCGGGAGCGCCACCGATGCCCTGATCGCGACGCAGATGGTGCTGAACCTGGTCGAGCCGCAGTCGTCGGGAATAGGCGGCGGCGCTTTTGTCGTCCGCTACGATGCGAAGCAAGGCGTGGTGCAATCCTACGATGGCCGCGAAACGGCGCCGGCCGCCGCCCGCAGTGACCGCTTCATGAAGGACGGGAAGGCCATCCCCTTTCGGGAAGCCGTCAACAGTGGTCGCTCCGTGGGCGTGCCGGGGGTGGTGGCGGTTCTGGGGCTGATGCATGATCAGCATGGCCGGGCCAGCTGGGCCAGCCTGTTCCAGCCCGCCATCGAACTGGCCGAGAGGGGTTTTCCGGTTTCTCCGCGCCTGCATGCCTTGCTGAAGAAAGATAGCGATTTGCCGCGACAGGCCGCGGCGGCGGCCTATTTCTACGACGCGCAAGGCCAGCCTTGGCCGGTGGGCCATGTCTTGAAGAACCCCGCCTTTGCCGCTGCGCTGCGTCGCATCGCAGCCGATGGGCCGCGGGCCTTTTACGAAGGCCGGACGGCGCGCGATATCGTGGCTGCGGTCGCTTCGCACGCCGTACCCGGCGACTTGAGCCTGGCCGATCTATCGGGCTATCGGGCCAAGGCGCGCCAGCCCTTGTGCGCGCCCTACAAGGCCTATGTCTTGTGCGGTATGCCGCCGCCCAGCTCGGGCCCGCTGGCCGTCATCCAGATGCTGGAGATCCTGTCCCACACGCCCATCGCCGGTCTGTCGCCGGTTTCGCTTGAGGCAGTCCATTATTTTTCCGAAGCGGGCAGGCTGGCCTTCGCCGACCGTGACGTTTATGTGGCTGATCCCGACTTCATCCAGGTGCCGGTGGCGGGCATGTTGGACCCGCGCTACCTGGCCTTGAGGGCCGGCTTGATCAAACCGCAAGCCAGCATGGGCAGGGCGCCGCCGGGCGACCCGGCGGGCTTGAAGGCGATACGGGGCCAGGACGCTTCCCCCGAGCTGCCGTCCACCAGCCACATCGTGGCGGTGGACCGAACGGGCAACGTGGTGTCCATGACCAGCTCTATCGAAACGGCCTTCGGCAGCAAGATCTTCGTCGATGGCTTCCTGTTGAACAATCAACTGACGGATTTTTCACTGTCGGACGTGGACGCGCAGGGCAAGCCGGTGGCCAACCGCTTGCAGCCGCTGAAGCGGCCGCGCAGCTCCATGGCGCCCATGATCGTGCTCAAGGACGGCAAGCCCTTCATGGCCATAGGCTCGCCGGGCGGAGCGGCCATCATCAACTATGTGGCCAAGACCTTGCTGGGCGTGCTGGACTGGGGGCTGGACATACAGCAGGCCATAGACCTGCCCAATTACGGCAGCCGCAATCGTTTCACCGAATTGGAAAAGGGCAGGCTGCCGGAGCTGGCCGCGCCCTTGAGGGCCATGGGCCACGAAGTGCGCGAGGTCGATTTCCCCAGCGGCCTGCAGGGCATCGTGCTGACGCCCGACGGGCTGGAAGGGGGCGCCGATCCACGGCGCGAGGGCCTGGCTGTCGGCGGCTAGCGGAATACCACCGTGCGTTGGCCGTTCAGCAGGATGCGGTGCTCGACATGCGAGCGAACGGCGCGTGCCAGGACCAGGGATTCCACGTCGCTGCCCACCTGGGCCAGGTCGTGCGCGCTCATGGCATGGTCGACGCGTTCGATGTCCTGCTCGATGATGGGGCCCTCGTCCAGGTCGGCGGTCACGTAGTGGGCTGTCGCGCCGATGATCTTCACGCCTCGGGCGTGCGCCTGGTGGTAGGGCCGCGCGCCCTTGAAGCTGGGCAGGAAGCTGTGGTGGATGTTGATGGCCCTGCCCGACAGCGCCTTGCACAGCCCGTCGCTCAGTATCTGCATGTAGCGCGCCAGCACGACCAGGTCGACGTTTTCCTGGTCGACGATGTCGAGGATCCGCTGCTCTTGCTCCTGGCGGGTATCTGAGCTCACCGGCAGGTGGTGAAAGGGTATGCCGTAGGCGCGGACCATGGCCGCGTAGTCCTGGTGGTTGGACACGACGCCCGCGATCTCCACCGGCAGTTGCCCGCTGTGGGTGCGGAACAGCAAGTCGTTCAGGCAGTGGCCCTGGCGGCTTACCAGTATCAGCAGGCGGCTTTTACGCTGGGCGTCGTAGATCTTGGCTTGCATGCCGTAGCGTTGCGCCACCGAGGCGAAGGAGGCTTCCAGGGCGTCGACCTGGGCCGGCTCGGGCAGCACGAAATGGACGCGCAGGAAGAAGCGCTGCGTTTCGAGATCGCCGAATTGCTGGGCGTCGATGATGTTGCCGTCCAGGTCCAGCAGCCAGCTGCTGACGCTGTGGACGATGCCGGTCCGGTCCGGGCAGGCAAGGGTCAGGATGAAGTCGTTCATGATGGATACGGCGAGGGGTTTGGTGCTTGATGCGTGGGCTTACAGATGGGCTTTGACCGCCTGGGCAATCGCCAGGCAGGCGGTCAGGGCGGGTGATTCCATGCCGAACAGGTTCACCAGTTGCGGGACGCCGTGCGACGAGGGCCCGGCGATCAGGAAATCGGCGGCCGGCGAGCCGGGGCCGACGATCTTGGGCCGGATGCCGGTGTAGCCCGGGTTCAGCGCGCCGTCGGGCAGGTCGCGCCAGTAGCTGCGCACGGCTTCGTAGAAATTGTCGGCGCGCCGGGGATCCAGCGTGTAGTCTTCGTGGTCCACCCATTCGGTGTCGGGGCCGAACTTGGCCTGGCCGCCCATGTCCAGGGTCAGGTGCACGCCCAGGCCGGCGTCGTTGGGCATGGGGTAGATCAAGCGGGAAAAGGGCGAGCGGCCGGCCAGTGTGAAGTAGTTGCCTTTGCAGAAATAGGCCGGCGGGATCAGCGCTTCGGGCTGCCCCAGCAGCTTGCGCGCGGTCTTGGGCGCCGACAGCCCGGTGGAATTGACGACGCAGTTGGCGGTCAGCTCCATGGGCTCGTCACCCTTGAATTCAAGATGAAATTCGCCGGAATCCAGGACGCGGCCGGCGCTGAACTCGGTGTGGAAGACGCATTGGGCGCCATGGTTTTCGGCGTCGCCCTGCAAGGCCAGCATCAGCGCGTGGCTATCTATGATGCCGGTGGACGGCGACACCAGCGCCGCGTCGCAAGTCAGCGAGGGCTCCAGTTCACGCGCCTGGGCGCCGCTGATGCGGTACAGGTCGTTGACGCCGTTGCCGGCGGCCTGGTCGGCGATGTGCTGCAGCTTGGCGCTTTGCTCGGGCGTCGCGGCGACGATAAGCTTGCCCAGCCGCTTGTGGGGTATGCCGCGTTCGGCGCAATAGGCGTACAGCATTTCCTTGCCGCTGACGCACAGCTTGGCCTTCAGGCTGCCCGGGGTGTAGTAGATGCCGGCATGGATGACTTCGGAGTTCCGCGAGCTGGTGCCGGTGCCTATGGCTTCGGTGGCTTCCACCACCAGCACTTCGCGCCCGGCCAGCGCCAGCTCGCGCGCTACGGCCAGGCCTACAACGCCCGCGCCCAGAACAACACAGTCTATATCTGCTGCCATAGTTTTGTTTTCTACACTGAAGAATTTCGCCGCGGTCTCAGTTGCTGGACAAGGGCTCGGTTGAAGGGGTCAGGTCAAAGTCGCCGGCGTGGTAGACCAGGGGCTGGCCGAAGTTGCGGTGGCAATGCTCGACCTGGCCAATGAAGATGATGTGGTCGCCGGCTTCGTGTCGCGTCAGGTTATAGCATTCGAACCAGGCGGCGCTTTCAGCGGCGTCCAGCATCAGCGTGCCGCCGGGCGCGCGCGTCAGCGCCAGGCCCTTGAAGCGCTCGGCCTGGGGGCCTTGCGCAAAACGCTTGGCCAGGGCCAGCTGCGGGGCCGCCAGCACATGGACGACGTAGCGTTCGGCCTGTAGAAAATGCGGCAGCGACGACGCCTTTTTCGACAGGGTCCACAATATCATGGGCGGTTCCAGGGACACGGAATTGAACGAACTGATCGTCAGCCCCACGGGCTTGCGTTCTTGCTCGGTTTCGGTCGTGATGACGGTTACCCCGGTCGCAAAGCGGCCCAGCGCGGATCGGAAGAAGCGGGAATCGAAATCGGGTGGAGTCGCTGTCATAAAGTGAAGCTGGCAGCGAAATCAGGGCGCCAGGCGCTGGCGCGACCACTGATCGCCCGGGCCGCGCTGGAACACCAGGCGGTCGTGCAGGCGCGACGGCCGGCCTTGCCAGAATTCGACGTAGTCGGGCTTGAGCCGGTAGCCGCCCCAGTGCGGCGGGCGGGCCGGATCGGCACCCAGCGATTCGGTCATGGCGGCGTTGCGGGCTTCGAGTTCAGCGTGCGTGATGGGCTGGCTTTGCGGCGACGCCCAGGCACCGATGCGAGAGCCCAGCGGACGGCTGTGGAAGTATTCGTCGGATTCGGCCGCCGAGACTTTTTCGACGGCGCCTTCCAGCCGCACCTGGCGTTCCAGCGCCGGCCAGAAGAAAAGCAGGCTGGCGTGGGGGTTGTCGGCCAGTTCGCCGCCCTTGCGCGAGGTGTAATTGGTGAAGAACATCAGCCCGCGCTCGTCGAAGCCCTTGAGCAGGACGATGCGCGCCGACGGCCGCCCGGACGGCGTGGCGGTGGCCAGCGTCATGGCATTGGGCTCGGGCACCTGCGCCTTCAAGGCTTCGTCGAACCACAGGGTGAATTGCTCCAGTGGCGTGGCGGCCACGGACGCTTCAAGCAGCTCGAATTTCTCGTACTTCTGGCGAATATCGGCAACGGACATGGCGGCGGGGATAAAGGTGATCAAGCCATAGTTTACTCGCTTGCGCGCGAGTCTCGCGCAAGCGGCGCTTGTGGCGGAAAGACGGGTCAGCCTTCGGCC
>JBARWC010000033.1:0-14263 GCA_049646585.1 Burkholderiaceae bacterium
ATGCACCTATGTTGCAGTGGTGCGGTGGCCCCTTCGACCCAAGCGCCTTCGATCTGCATGAAGTCAATCAGCGCCTGAGGGAAATTCAGCTGTAGCGCAAGACGGTGCTGAGCGTACGCTTACGAACGGCGAGCCGCAAAACTCGCAGGATTGCGAGTCATGGCGTTTATGGATTTCCAAGCCGTTTTGAACCCAGTCTCGGATGTCCGGGTTATCAGTCAGCCGCTGGACAGCTTGATTGACTGCTGTCGTTCCAATCAAGTCCCTAATGCGACCTGCTGCCTTCTTAAAGTAGTCCGGTTCAATGGCCGTTGAGGCGAAAGTGATGCTTGGAAGCTGATCTGGCTTGGCGGCATTCGTAAGATCGATAACCTTGTCATCTGGAAGAACCGATTCAGCCTTGATAATGGCCTCGCCATTGCTCTGAATGAAATTAGAGAGCTTGCGGCGGTCGTAATTCAGGTAATAGCTATCGCTCGTATCAATCGCCTGAAGTCCTAGCTTCATCTTCTTGGCAGCATTGGTCAGGAACTTGTCCAACGCTTCGCGCTGCTTCTTTATATCGCCTTGCTTTTCGTCGTAAACCTTCTTTTTCGACTGAAGCTCGCCTTTTAGCTTCTCCAGCTTCTGCAAGTCATCAATCTTCTCTTTTGCAATAAGAAGGATACTTTTTACAGATTTGTCCCAATCAATGTTCTCATGTACAAATCTCTGATTGAAGACGTGAATATTTAATTGAGATGAAGGGAGTGTGGTTTCCGTGATCGTTGAGCCGTCCTCCAAAACGACTAAAAACTGGCCCGAACTGAAGCGAGGCACCATCGAGCGAAGCTCAAAGCAAGAGAATAGATTCGATAGGGTTGACTTGCCTGTTCCGTTCCAGCCATAGACAAGGTTGTACCGGCCAAACTTCTGAATCTTCGTTCCATTGAAGTCGCTGAAGATGCCGAACTGCTTGAGACGGTTAATGCAGACGATCATTTTAGGACCTCCGTATTCTTGCTTTGGCAACATTTACTTGCAAAACAAATAATAAACGAAGAGCCCTCTTGCGTCTCCACTTCGCGGATTGCGCTGCTCCAGGTTCGCTAGTCGCTCATCCCTAACGGGACTGGCTTTGCCAGCCTTCCGCATCGCTGACGCCTACGGCCCGGCTTCCAACTCCGGGCCTGCGCGCTTCGCTTGCGTGCGGTTCGGCACACAGGGCGGCCGTTGCCATGTCCAGCCGTCTCCCCTGACTTCATCACCTTGTCCGCGACTGTAGCCCGCTCCCTGGTGCCGTCAAGGCGCGCAGGGCCGTGTCCTCGGCTGCGCCTGCGGGCCGCACCAACCCTGCGCTTGCCTCCTTGACGGCCCCCGTCCGCGCGCTCCTGACCGTCGCGGGCGATGAACTCAGGAAAGACGGTGGCAACAGGGCCAACCGGGTTCCTCGTGCCGACCGCACCAAACAGCCGAAAGGCTGGGCTCCGAATCTAGGAATCCGGTGTGCGGTGTGAACAGCAACCCTCTTTTGTCAGGAGAAAGACCATGCAACTCGCATCCCGCTTCGCTTCCCGTTCCCCGGTACTGCGCAGCGATTACCCGCTGTCCGACGACCAAATCCGCCGCGTGGCCCCGTCCATCTTCGCGGACGCTCCACATGAAAGTCGTTCGCAGCGGTACGCCTATATCCCTACCGCCGCTGTGCTGGCTGAGCTTCGCAAGGAGGGGTTTCAACCCTTCATGGTGACGCAAACCCGTGTGCGCGATGAAGGCAAGCGCGAACACACCAAACACATGATTCGCCTGCGCCACGCCAGCCAGATCAACGGCGCGGAAGCCAATGAAATCGTACTGCTGAACTCGCACGATGGCACCAGCAGCTATCAGATGCTGGCCGGCATGTTCCGGTTCGTGTGCAGCAATGGCCTTGTGTGCGGCGACACCGTGGCCGATGTGCGCGTGCCTCATAAGGGCGACGTGGCCGGTTCCGTCATCGAAGGCGCTTTCGAGGTGTTGAGCGGCTTCGAGCGCGTGAAGGAATCCCGCGACCTGATGCGCGGCATCACGCTGGACGATGGCGAGGCCGAAGTGTTCGCCCGCGCCGCGCTGGCCCTCAAGTACGACCCCACCGACAACAAGCCCGCGCCCGTCACCGAATCGCAAATCCTGATGCCGCGCCGGTTCGATGACCGCCGCCCGGACTTGTGGAGCGTGTTCAACCGCACGCAAGAAAACCTGACCAAAGGTGGATTGCCTGGCCGCAGCGCCAACGGACGCCGCCAGCAAACCCGCCCCGTGCAGGGCATTGATTCCGATGTGCGTCTCAATCGCGCCCTCTGGATGCTGGCCGATGGCCTGCGCCAGTTGAAAGCCTGATTACCCACACGGCAGGGGCAGGCAGCAGCCCTTGCCGCATCCCTCGCTGCTGCACCCCTGAACCGTTAGGAGTTATCACCATGAACGCCATCACTCAAACCGAAGCCCACGCCGTCAACACCGCCGCCTTCCCGCTGGAAGCCGCCGACCCGAGCAAGAACCTGATTCTGGTTCCGCTGTCGCGGCTGGTGTCGCGCCCCAAGGGCCGCAACGTGCGCAAGACCGTCCCGCGCCTGTCCATCCCCGAATTGGCCGCGAGCATCCAGCGCGTGGGCCTGCTGCAAAACCTGATCGTCACGCTTGCCGCCGATGGCGAGCATTACGAAGTCGTGGCTGGTGGCCGTCGCCTTGCCGCCCTCAAGCTGCTGGCGAAGAAGCACCGCATCAGCAAGGAATGGGAGGTGCCTTGCCTGCTGGTGGCCGATGGCACGGCCCGAACCGCCAGCCTCACGGAGAACGTGCAGCGCGAGGTTATGCACCCGGCAGACCAGTTTGAAGCGTTCGCCGCGCTGGTGACCGAAGGCCGACCCATCGAAGACATAGCCGCCGATTTCAGCGTGTCCCCGCTGGTGGTGCAGCGCCGCTTGAAGCTGGCGAATGTCTCGCCCCGCCTGCTGGCCGACTACCGCACCGAAGCCGTGAGCCTTGACCAGTTGATGGCCCTTGCCATCACCGACGACCATGCAGCGCAGGAAAGCGCCTTCTATGACGCGCCGACGTGGCAGCGCAACCCTTCCCAATTGCGCGATCGCCTCACCGAGCGCGAGATTGACGCATACCGGCATCCGCTAGTGCGGTTCGTGGGGCTGGACACCTACGAAGCCGCAGGCGGCGGCATCCGCCGCGACCTGTTTGCGGAAGGCGATGCGGGCGTGTATCTGACCGATGCCGCGCTGCTGGAACGGCTGGCGCAAGACCGGCTGGCGGGCATTGCCGCCCAGGTGAAGGCCGAAGGCTGGACATGGGTGGATGCCACGCCGGGCATAACCCATGCCGACCTGCACGCCTTCCAGCGTGCGCCAAGGGAGCGGCGCGAACCGTCCAAGCGCGAAGCGCAGCGCATCGAAAAGCTGCAAGCCAAGATGCAGGAACTGGCCGCAGCCGTGAATGATGCGCTGGACGCCGAGGACGAGGACAAGGCCGACGCACTGCAAGAGGAAGGCGAAGCCGTGGGCGAGCAGTTGCAGGCGCTGGAAGATGGCTTGCAGGATTACAGCCCCACCGTGAAGGCCGCAGCCGGTGCCATCGTCACCATCGACCGCAACGGGCAGGCCGTGATTCATCGCGGGCTGATGCGCGAGGCCGAGGCCAAGGCGCTGCGCACACTGGAACGCCTGCGCCAAGGTTTCAGCGGCGAGGATGCCGAGAACGACGACGAAGGCGAGGACGGCGAGCAGCCCAAGAGCACCGCCATGTCCGACCGGCTGGCGCAACGGTTGAGCGCCCATCGCACCGCCGCGCTGCAAATCGAAGTCGCACGGCATCCGCACGTCGCGCTGGCCGCGCTGGTGCATGGCATGGTGCAGAAGGTTTTGCAGCCCAGGCACTACAGGAACGACCTGCCGCTGGGCGTGAGCCTGACGGTACAGAACCGGCTGGACAGCATGGCCCCGGACTGGCCGGAATCGCCCGCTGCTGTGGCGCTGCGCGAACTGCAACAAGTAGCCGGCGAAGGCTTGCCACAGGACAGCGCCGAACTGTTCACCGCGCTGCTGGCGAAGTCGCAAGACGAACTGGTGGGGCTGTTGGCGGTATGCGTGGCCGTCACCGTGGACGTAGTGACGCCCCGCGCCACACCGCACCAACCCGGTGAGGAACTGGCGCAGGCCGTGGGCCTGGACATGGCCGCATGGTGGCAGCCGACCGCAGATGGCTACTTCAAGCACGTCCCCAAGGCCGCCATCCTGCAAGCCGTGGGCGAGTACGCACCGGGACAGGTTTCCCGGCTGGCGAAGTTGAAGAAGGCCGACATTGCCAGCGAAGCCGAGCGGCTGGCCGATGGCACGGGCTGGATGCCCGCCATCTTCAAGGCCGAAAGTCCGGAATCTGCATCGGAGGAAGCGCAGGAGCAGGACGCCGCCCCGGAGGACGCCGAGGCAATGGCGGATGAACCCGCCGAGGTGTTGACCCCTTGATCATGACCGAAGACGAACGCCACGGCCCGTCAGCTCAGGCGTTTCATTGAAAGGACGAGTCACGATCAGCACCGGCCCCAGCCCATTGCGGCCCTGGGGCCGGTGCAATCTATAACGGGCAAAATCTAATCACCACAATCCTCGTTAGCTTGGCCGAATGTATCCGAGCATTGTTGTATCTTTGCTATTCTTCCCATGTCGCCGCGTGTTCGAGGGAGCGCATGCAAACACTATTGAAGAGACTTCTGTTCTTTATCGCGGTTTCATTATTCCCGGTCGTGGTGGCGCATGCTACGCCAAAGCCGTTTGATGGAACAGAAAGCGTTGTTTATTCGGAGCCGCCCGCGGCTATAAGGGTAAATAATGCGTGCGCATTTCCCTCCGAAGCAAAAGTTCTCGAAGATCAGAACGGCGCTGTGCTCAAGGTTTGGCGATTCCCAGCATCAACACAGTACGCTGCTTCGTCCTTACCCAAGGACTCCGGCATGCTCAAATACCAAGAGCACATCGCATCATTGGGGGTTGACGCAAAAAGGCCACCCTTGAAAGTACCCGCTGCTCTGAGTGATGATGAAAAGCGGATATGGGATGCAGAGATTCGCAACAATGAATCCATCTATCGTTTGAAAATTGGGACAATTGAGCCGATCAGTTGTCTCGATGCGCTGCTATTTTCAGAACAGAATCGGCGTGTCTCTCAAATCGATACGCCAACGGAATTCATTGCCTCTGTTTTGTCCCGCGTTCGTGATGGAAATCAGGAGTTACTTGTTGTCTTTGGCGCTGGTCTCGACATGTTTCCTCCGAAATCAGTGTATGGCCTAGAGGTGGTGAAAGAGGCCATTGAGAACGGATGGGAATACAGCTATATGATTCACAACCACACCGTACAGAATCATCTCAATGATCCTGTTCCAGGTGTGCCGGTACCCAGCACAACGGATATTGAGTTTGCCAGGAACTTGGCCAGCGAATATGGGTTGAAGGCCATACGAGTCACCAATGGCGTCTATACGTTCTCCTCAACTATCGCTGAACTGAATGCGCTGGATGCAAGGTAGCGACGAACAGCAAGCGCCCCCGGCCTCGACCGGGGCGCTTCGTTCGAAGGAGAACGCCCATGCCGTGCCGCCCTGGGCGCGGTGAAAAGTAAATCCGGGCGCGGCAGTGGCCGCGCCCGGTATTCAAGGCGGACGGCTGAATCAGAACGCCGCCGCCTTCGCGTTGGCTCAGGCGGCGGCGTTGAAAGCATCGCTGAACTGTGCGATGCCCTCCGGTACGGCCCTATGCAGGGCCAGTGCCAAGAAGTAGCCGGGCGGCACGCCCGGCAATTGCAGGCCCGTGTGGGCCTGAAAACCGAAGCGCGCGTAGTACGCGGGATCTCCCAACAGCACGCAGCCTTCGGCACGCATGGCCCGCAGTTCGGACAGCGCTTGTTCCATCAGGCGCGAGCCGATGCCCTGGCCCTGCATTTGCGGCAGAACGGAGATCGGCCCCAAGCCGTACCAGCCTGCGGCCTTTTGCCCGTGCTCATCGGTAATCGTCACCGCCGACAGCGCGACGTGGCCGACGACCTGCCCGTGTTTTTCAGCCACGATGGAAAGCGTCAGTTCGTTGGCAGCGCGCAATGCACGCACGATGCATTGTTCGATATGACTGGCGTGCGGCGCATCGGCAAAGGCGGCAACCGTGACCGCCTCGATGGCGGCCACGTCGTCCGGGGTTTCGTGTCGAAGTTGGATGCTCATGGGCTTATCTTGGCTCCCTACCTGAAAGGATAGGGTGGTCTGGGCGTGTCGGCGCGATGCGCCGCCGGGCTTTCGAGTTGCGCTCCGTACCGCCTTTGTCGTCACGGCCATTCGGGCTTCAATCCCTCACGCCTTCGTGCCTGCGGCGCTGTGCGCTTCGCTTGCCTCCCGAGGACAGCCTTGTGGGCTATCTCCGCCGCGCAATGCTTAGCACCCCTCGATATTCAGCTGTTTTTTCATATAGATCCGGCGTAGGCCGAACTCTTCGGCCCGATGTGTTTCCACGTATCCGATGCGCAGGTAGAGGGCAATGTTCTCGGTCATCGCCTCGTTCGTGTAGAGGCAAAGACGGTTAAATCCGGCATCCAGAGCTTGCCGCTCAGCGAATTCGAGGAGTTTTCGACCTAAGCCATGGCCTTGAGCCTCTGGCGCAACAGCTATATTGTCGAGCAGCATCTCGCTGTCTTGCGGGATCAGTACGAGAATGCCGCTAACCCTGGCCTGCATTTCGATCACATATACGCGCCCATCCATAATTAGAGAGCGATAGTCATCGAGCATCGGCCCTGGTTGGCGGTGAATACGTTCCACATAGTGTGAATATGCACTTTGCACAATAGCTTCGACCGCGATCAAGTCGCCAGATGTAGCCAATCGCACGTTATGCGTCACGGCATGTCCCTCTGTTTTGGTTCGAGCCAGTTTACCGCGGCGCATGATTTTCGTTGCTCGTGCGCGTGTCGGCGCAATGCGCCGCCGGGCTTTCGGGCTACGCCCCGTGCCGTCTTTGTCGTCACGGCCATTCGGCTTCAATCCCTCACGCCTTCGCGCCTGCGGCGCTGCGCGCTTCGCTTGCCCCCAAGGGAAAGCCTTGCCAGCTATTCCCGTCGCAAGGGACGGAGCGTTGGCGAACACGCTGGCGCTTGCTGCGACAGGTTGTGCAACTGCGTGCTGTCCTCAACACTGGCGGTTCCTGCCTGTCACGTCACGAAGGACGGTTCACGGACTTGTAATCCCGCCCGGCATCTCCATGGAGCTTCCACACCACGCCTCAAGACCGGCATCGCTACGTGCGGCAGGGGCGTTCCCGCCTGTCGTCGGGGGTTGACCTGGCCCGCGTCAGTGGGCGAGCCGGAGCAGCCTTCATGCGGGGATGCCGAGCCGGCCCCATCTCCTTTCGGAGCGGTTCTGCCCAAGGCGTCCTTGTCTTGTCGTGAATCCTGGCGGTGGCGCGGCTGCGCCTCGGGCTTCGTGGCGGCAACCGTCCGGCGAAAACAATTTCCCCGCCGCTGCGCGGCTTCCTCGCGGGGCAAATTCTTTTCGCCTCCCGGCTCTCCACTGCGTTCCGACCGTAAGCGGTGCCGCCAGCCCGTCCCCCGCCGACCGGATCACAACAAGGACGCGATGGGCGCGAACCTTGTTCAACCGACAGGAGAAAACATCATGGCCAATATCGGCACCTTCACCGCAGACAAAGATGGCTTCATCGGCACGCTTCGCACCCTGACGCTCAACGTCAAGGTCAAGCTGGTTCCCAACGACAAGGGCAGCAGCGAGAACGCCCCCGACTTCCGGCTCCAGGCCGCCGGCCACGACATCGGCGCGGCATGGAACAAGAAAAGCGAGGCCGGGCGGGATTACAAGTCCGTGAGCATTGACGATCCTTCGTTTCCGGCTCCGATCTATGCCCGCCTGATCGAAGGCGAGGACGGCACGCACGACCTGATCTGGTCGCGCAGCAAGTCGCAGGCGGCGTAATCGCCGCCGCGCCCCGTCCCTTGCGACGGGGCGCGTTGTTCACGGTCTGGCAAGCATCGCCACGCCAATGATCATCACAAGGCATCCTAGTAGCCGCCAGCGTCCGACGGACTCTTTCAGAATCCACGCGCCAAGCAAGGCACCCACCATCATCGACATTTCTCGCGCCGGTGCCGTGACGCTTAGCGGAGCGCCCAGCCGTAGGGCTAACAGCACCAGGATGTATGACAGCGGTGAGAGCATGCCCACGGCGATGGCCAGCCCCCAATGGCCTTGCATGCACGTCATGGCATCACGCCGGTTCGTCAGGAACCATGGCAGCAGCATGACCAAGCGCACGACATTGGCGCACCAGTCCAGCACCACCGGCTGGATGCCCAGCATTTTTACCCCGTATGCATCGACCACGGTGTAGCCGGCAATTGCCGCCCCCGTAGTCGTTCCCCAGCGAACGCCCTTACGACCGTCGGCATCGGCGAATCTTGACAGTCGCCCTTGGGTGGAGATCAGTACGATCCCGGTGACTATGGCCAGTAGGCCAACGATGCTCGCAGCCCCAGGCCGTTCTCCCAGCAACACGATGGCCCCCACCGTAGACAGAAGAGGCGCACTGCCGCGTGCCACCGGATAAACCACCGACAGGTCGGCCGCTTGATAGCCGCGCTGAAGAAACAGGCTGTAAGCCAAGTGCAGCGCGCCGCTGAGCACGATGCAGGCGATACCGGCGCCGCTCCAGGAGACGGCGCCCGAACTGATCAGCCAGATCACCCAAGGCAAGTAGACGGCGCAAGCGACCGCTGTGTAGGCAAAGACGAAAGCGGGACCAGCGTGGGCTGCTCGTTTGGCGAGCAGGTTCCAGGTGGCATGAATGAACGCGGCCAAGATGACCAGCGCGAAGGCGAATAATGACATGAGCACTCCGAGGTGAAAGCCATAGGGAAGACTCGACGTCTCCGCCTCTGGGCTTTTCTCCCTCGGGTGCAGCTGCGGCCCCGCCGCAGTCTCTACAACGCTCGGTCCGGACGGCGGCCAAAGAATCGGCCACCCGGAACCCTAGTTGTCACTCAGTCGAACGACCATTATATCTAGAGGCTGCCCGGACTGACGACAGCTCTTCCCGTACCTGCGCCAGCAATTCGTCGGCCTTGTGCGGGTTGTCTCCCGCATAGGCCAACACCAGCAGCGTGAGCGGATGAACTTCCATCACCTCGCATAGCTCGGTCAGCTTGTGCAAAGTCGGGCTTTTCAGGTCGCGTTCGAGGGTACTCATATAGGTGCGGCTGGACACGTCAGAGAAGGCTTCCTGGCTCAAGCCACGCGCCTTCCTGACCGTCTTCAACGCCTTCGCCAATGAGTATTCTGCTGCCACCTATGGTTTCCCCTCAAAAACCAAGATGACAGCCCATTGCGCTCTATAGGGCTACAATCTATAGTGTTCATTTGGTGTTGTTCTCCGTTTTTGTGTCTTTACGGAAGTCCGCATCGGCGGGTATCAGTAAAGCCACCAAACCGTATCCATGCTTGCGCACGAAGACGCAAGTCCGCTTTGGCGGTTCTGTGCTTCGGCGTGAAGCCGCGTTCGTGCATCATTGGATTTGTGGGATTGCCAACCATGCCCCAGCCACTCACCACCGCTCCGGAGCGCGCGCAACTGCTCGCCAACGGCGAGGCCCGCGCCGCAGGCCGGGCCATCGACCCGGTGCCTGTCGTGCGGCTGTTCACGCCGGACGCCCACGTGACATGGCTGCTGGCCGCGCTTGACCCCGCCGATGGCGATACCGCCTGGGGCCTCATCGACTTTGGGTTAGGGATGCCGGCGCAAGGCACCGTCAAGCTGTCCGACCTGGCCGGCATCGTCGGGCCGCGTAAGCAGCCCGTACTGCGCGACCGCTATTTCCGACCCACGCGCACGCTGTCGGAATACACGTGCCTGGCCGAGCGGGACGGGGCTATTCCAGACTGATCACAGCCGACTGTGACTATTTCAGTCTGATGTCATACCTGACAAGTCTCAATCGGGATTCTTGCGGCATAGCCGCGCCAGTCTGATCCAAATAGACATGATGCCTGGCGCTGGTTGTGGCAGGCTGACCTGACAGTACCCCACGTGCGGGATACTGCCGTCACGGCATTGAGACGAATACCGCAACGCATCGGAGTCAAATAGATCTTGACAGCTCAATTCATCTTTTTACTCCATTCCGTTCTGATGATGGCGATGTAGCACGTAGTCCTTGACGTGGCGGCCTGTCTTGTTCGCAGGGAGGTTGCGTCATGGCCGATCGCAGCGCCGAGCACTGGTATCCAACTGCCGCGTACCTGTACGTGCTGCATTTAGACAGCCTTGCGCTCGCCTGGGAGTACCTGCGCCGGCATCCCGACTACCGGTTCGACTGGCTCCGCCGTCATCGCCGACCACAGGCGGCACATGGCTGGGGCTTACGCCTGTTGGAAGACCCAGCCCTGGATGCGCGCGACGCGCATCCGGCCTGGCTGCCTGGCCATGCCGGCATGGTGCAGCTCTACCCGGACGAAGACCCGCCACCCGATGCTCCGGTCTTCGCGTTCTGGCGCATCCCCGGTCACAAGCAACTGATCCACGACGGCAAGCGCCTGGTGCTGAACGCCCATGTGCCGCAACGCTGCCTGCGCTTCGCGCTGGCGCCCGGCCTGGAGGACGGCATGGCTGTTGCCTATGCCGTGCGGCCCGGCTCCGCGGCACCCCCTCATGACTTCGCAGACGGCATGGCGCAGGCCGCATCCATCGCCATCGCGCGGCCCCGGCCGACCCTGGCCGTGCTGCTGGAACTGCACACCTTGCAGGCGCTCGATGCGACCCTGGCGGGGGCGTCCTTACGCGAAGTCGCCGAAGGGTTGTTCGGCACCGATGCCGTGGCGGCCGATTGGCACGCCGACGGCGACCTGCGCGCCCGCGTGCGCCGCCTGGTGCGGCGCGGCGATGCGCTGATGCGCGGCGGCTATCGCCGCTTAGCACAACTTGCGCCGCTTGAGAAGGGACGTTTTGTACCCGATGCAAAACGTCCCTGATCGAAAAGCCTGCTTTTCTTGAGACTGCCTCCATCCGGTCGCGCTGTGCGGTCGGTCGTTTCCAACCGATGGAGGTTCACACCATGCGTCCCGCTCCCTTGCGGCCTGCCGCCACTGTCTCGACCGCTGCCGCGCAGCCCCAACGCTATCTCACAAATGACGAAGCCGCCGACTACCTGAGACTGTCTCCGCGCACGTTGGAAAAGCAGCGCGTGATCGGCGGCGGGCCGAAGTTTCGCAAATTTGGCAGACGTGTCATGTACGCCGTGGCCGACCTCGATGCCTGGGCGGCTGATCGCAGCTTCGAGACGACTTCCGATCCCGAGTACGCCGAACTCCACTCGGCGGACAGCCGTGCGCGCTGACCGGCGACGCGCGGCAAGCCATCGCCATGTCCAGCCCTGCGCTGCCCGTGCGGCAGCGGTCGATGCAAGAGCGCGAACAGCTCGACCTGTTCCGCGCACTGCCGGGCGAAGGCATGGCGCCGCGCGACAGCCAGGACTTGATGGCTTTTCCATTTTTTTCGCTCGCCAAGTCCAAGCGGATCAAGCCCATCGACTTCCGGGCGGGCAACGTGACGATCCGCGTGGAAGGCACGCAGGAGCACGGCATCGCCACGATTTGGGATGCCGACATTCTCATTTGGTCAGCTTCGCAAATCGTGGAGGCAAAGGATGCCGGTCTGCCTACGTCGCGGCTGATGCGCGCCACGCCCTACGAGATCCTGCGCTTCATCGGACGTGGCACGGGTTCGCGCGACTACCAGCGTCTGAAGGCCGCGCTCGACCGCCTGCAATCGACGACGGTGGCCACATCCATCCGCGAGACGACGGGGCGGCGCTTGCACCGCTTTTCATGGGTGAACGAATGGCGCGAACTGGCCGACGCCGACGGCACGCCGCTGGGCATCGAGCTGATTTTGCCGGACTGGTTCTATGCCGGCATACTCGACGCCGCCCTGGTGCTGACTATCGACCCAGCGTATTTCAGGTTGACCGGCGGTATCGAACGGTGGCTGTACCGCCTGGTGCGCAAACACGGCGGCAAGCAGGAGCACGGCTGGCAATTCGACTTTCAGCACCTGTACCGCAAATCGGGCAGCGTGGCGCGTTACTACGACTTCGCTGCCGACCTGCGGGCATTGGTCGCGCGCCAATCCTTGCCCGGCTACGAGTTGGGCATCGAGTACGTATCCGGGCTTTGCTCGCCGTTGCTCACTTTCCGGCCCGTGCCGTCCACGGCACGGGGATAACTCCGGGAAAACCTGTGGACGGGCTCGTGCTATCAGGCAACAGGGGTATCGTGCTATCAGGCAACAAACTATCGTGCTATCAGGCAACAAAATCGGCTGAAAACCCGCGCCAGTATTGGGTTTTCGCACCTCTTAACTTCCCTAACTTAAATTCTCTAACTTGTAGTAGGGAAACGCCGTTGCTGTGGACAACCGCCGCGCAGCCACCAACGGCAGGCAAAACCCGCCACCAGCCGACAGGTTTTGCAGACCGATCAAGGCATGGCTTTCCAGCATGGAGGGCCGCGTCATGATCGTTGCTCTGCTCAACCAGAAAGGGGGCGTCGGCAAGAGCACACTTGCAACCCACATCGCCGGCGAACTGGCAATGCGCGGCCAGCACGTCGTGCTGCTGGACGCCGACCCGCAGGGTTCATCGCTGGACTGGACGCAACGCAGAAGTCAGCAAGGCTCGCCACGGCTGTTCAGCGCCGTGGGCTTGGCACGCGAAACGCTGCATCAGGAAGCGCCAGAACTCGCCAGGCGGGCCGATCACGTCGTCATCGACGGTCCGCCGCGCATCGCCGCCTTGGCGCGCTCCGCGCTGCTGGCGGCCGAGCGCGTGCTGATCCCAGTGCAGCCCAGCCCCTACGACGTATGGGCCAGCGCCGAGATGGTAGCGCTGATCCGCGAGGCGCAGGTGTTCCGGCCTACGCTGCGCGCAGCCTTCGTCATCAATCGGCGGGTCAGCACCACCGTGATCGGGCGCGAAGCGCGCCAGGCGCTCGCCGACCAGCCGCTTCCTGCACTGCGCGCGGAAGTGCATCAGCGCATCGTGTTCGCCGACAGCGTGGCCGCTGGCCGGCTTGCACGCGAGACGGCACCGGACAGCGCCGCCGCCCGCGAAATCACCGCCTTGGTGGACGAACTGTTGCGGTGGACACCATGACAGCGAAGCCACCACATCGCGCAAAGCACGTCGGCATCGGCGCGCGTCCGCCTGCGAACCCCCACGCCGAGGCGTGGATTCGGCAAGGCGACGCCGATGCGTTGAGCAAGGGCGACCTCTACACGGCTCGCCTCACTCTCGACATCACACCCGCTATGCGGGCGCGCATCAAGGTGTCGGCCTTCACGCAAGGCGTGACCGTGGCCGACCTGCTGCGCGGCCTGCTGGAGCGGGAGTTTCCCGAACAACGCAGGGAGAAGACACCATGACCGCATCCGCTGCGCCTGTCGCGCCTTCCGGTCAGCCGGCCAGCGCGCCGCTGACGCGCGTGGCGCTGGCCTACATCGAGGCCCGTTTCAAGCTCTACCTGCGCTTCGGCGAACCCGCGCGCACGCACCAGCTCGACCGCTGGCGGCGCAGCGCGGTGTTCCTGCCGGGTGCGATTTTCTGCCGCATTCGCTGGCAGGCCAACGACTACGGCACCGTGCGCTGGCAGCTCATGGTGATGCAAGCCTGCACACCGCTGGACGCGGCGCAGCGCATCCCCGGCGTGCAGCCGGGCGCGCGCCTGCTGCTGCACGCCGAGGGCGACAGGCAAGTGCGCGCCGTGCTGGAATGTATCGACGCCATCGAGGCGCTGGGCATCGCACCTATCGCCGTCTCGCCCGCGTACTGGCGCACGCTCGCCAACCGGCTCGCTGCGCGTCTGCCGCTGCCCGAATACACCGCCGAGCGGCACGCCGCCTGGCTGACCGGAAGGGCGCTGCCATGACCACCGTTTCCACTGTAGCCAATACCAACGGAAAGGCGCCACGTCCTCGCTCGCACACCTGCTCACGCCTGCGCGCTCGCATCGCGCTCGCGGGTTTCGCCGCCTGCGGCCTCGCTGCGCTGGCCTGGGCGTCCTTCGTGCATCCGCTGCCGCGCCTGATCTACAACCCGTCCGACAGCGTGGCCGTCGGCTGGTATCGCGTCGATCCGCTGCACCATCGGCCCGGCTCGCTGCCGCGTCCATTGTCCGTGGGCAGCATCGTCC